>NZ_JAVBXR010000051.1 GCF_030824455.1 Desulfobulbus sp. | reverse complement strand
GGGGGATAGACTTCCATCTGTCTACGCTCCAACCGTTCGAAAATGGCTTTGATGTCCGCTTGCATCTCTGTCTGCAAAGCAGCGAGGACAGCAATGTTGGTCGACATGGCCGTCAAAACATCCAACTGCTTCTCGAGGTTGGTCACCCTGACCGCTAGGGCCGTGTCCGCCTGGCGAAGACTCTCCAGCACTCCCCGGCTGATCCATGCCCCACCGATCAAACCCGACGCCGCAGAAAGCACGTAGCCACCGACAACCTGCCAGAATTTCCAGTCGTTTTCAGGCTGCACCGCTTCCTCCTCTTTTCTCAACGTATGATTGCGCCCACTTCCCACCGATCAGCGCCACCATAAACGCCTGGACCTCACCGGGCGGGACATACATTGCCTTGAGCGACACCGACAGAAAGACCCACACCACGCCGAACAATAAGCAAAACCACAGGGTGATTATGCGCAAGGTCCGGGTGTTCATTGCGCCACCCCTGCAGCGCCGTTCTGCGATGCGGCTGCCGAGGCGTCGACGTCGGTGCGCTTTTCCGTGCTGATTATGTCGGTCCCGGTGATCGTGTTGTTGTCGCCGGTCAGGGTGTAGTTGTTCTCGGTTTGGGCGATGGTGCAGGCCGTTACCTGCAGGCTTATGAGTGCTCCGACGATAAATGCCTTTTTCATGTTCGCTCCTTGGCCATGGCGACCAGTTTATTCTCTTACGCTCTCGTCACCGAGAGATTCCATTGCTGCAAACTGACCAAGCTGCCGCGCACGCTCTCCAGCTCGATCCGTAAAGCCGTGTTCAACCGGGCCGGGACAAAGCCGCTGTCGGCCTTTTCATCCGCTGCCGCGTAGGTGTAGGCAGTCCCGGTCAAGCCCCCGGCCGTGCGCAGCAGGGTTCCGGCCTCGCCGTAGATCCGGAGCGTGTAGGTCATGCTGGATTCCGGGCCGATATTGCCCTCATCCTGCCGGTTGAGCGTAACCGTCTGCAGAGTGCGGTCCCGGTGCGCCCAGGTCACCGTCAGTTCAGCAGCTGCCCCGATGGACGCAGGCCACCGGGATCCGTTGACCTGCACATTGCCCGGAGGATAGGGCCGCATCATCCGACCAACGCAGGAAACGGCATCGGTGGCGGCGTCTTCCAGGGCCAACCGGCCGAGCGAGGTGGACGGCAGGATCTTCACCTCCACCGCTTCGCCTGCAGCCCGATCCGTCTTGTCGAGCCCAAAGAACCCCTGATGGAACCACATCATTTCACCGGCGGCATGAGCCACCGGAATGGTGTCGAGCACGCCCCGGTTGACGGTCACGGTCACGTTGACCGGATCAACGGCAGTCACGGCCACCAACTCATCGCCCAGAGCGGCATAGGTTCCCGCCTGCACCAGGTCAGTGTCCAGCGCCCCTTCCTGGAGCGGGATCACCGAGCTGACCGCCGGCGTCAACACCGTGGCCAAGGTCCCCACAAAGGGAAACGAGTCGGTGTCGCGCTTGGCCCAGTCGGTGGCGCCGACGTTGCGCGTCCACATCTCGTAGTTGAGGGCGTCCGAGCTGGGCCGGCCGCAGAAGCAGGTGAGCATCGTCGAAGCATCGTCCAACTCGTCAAGCACCGCCGCCGATTCGCCATATTGGCGGACAAACTGCCACCAGGTGATCTCTTCCAGCCTGCGCAACACTGCATTGGCCGGCTCGGTCAACGGATTGCTCCACATGCTTTCAGCCGGTTCGGTGAGGGTGATTGTTCCCATGCCGTAGACGTCGCGGGCGGCGGTGATCCGGATCTGGCCATCTGCAAGCGTGCCCATCTCCACCTGATCAACTCGCATCACCATGCCGGAGACGCCCAGCGGCTCCCAGTCGAACACAAAGCAGTCGCCCGGCTCCAGCTGGGCCTGCTTGCGGTTGATCACCAGAGTGCAGGAAGCAATCGGCATGCACAGTTGCTGCAACTCCCTGGCCGCCACCTTCGAGGCCAAGATCGGATCCGCGATGCCGACAAAGTCGAGGGCGGTCGAGTTGACCTGGCCGCCCATGCGGGCCACGCCGGCAATATCCTGCACCGTGGTCGCCTGCGGGCTGTTGTTGCGATCCACCCAGTTGATCGTCACCTGGTTGATCGCTTCAGACGCGGTCCTGCTGGCGTAGTCGACCAGCTCGAGCACGTTGCTGGTGTTTAACACCGGCAGCATGGCCGGGTTGTAATCGCTCCGCACCAACTTGAGGGTGAGCAGGCCAGTGAGATGCGAGACGTACAAGATGCCGTCGATATGGTTAAGGATGACCTGCAGGAAGTCTTCCACGCTGGAGTTCTTGGCCCACAGCAACGACAGACCAAAATCCTCTTGTTCAGGCGCGTCTCCGGATCCAAGCACCCAGGCGGCGTACTCGAACGACGCGGCGTCCAGGTCGCTCTCGGGATAGCCCAGGCCGCCCCAGGTGGTGTTGGTCAGGGTCTCGCGGATGATGTGGGCCGGGTTCATGTCGATCCAGCCGTCGCTGGCGACAATATCAGCCAATTCCTCAAGCCAGCCGGTGCGGGTGCGCTGACCCAGGATCGACCACTCCTTGATGTAGGGGTTGTTGGCGGCCACCATGCATTTCCTGGCCACCAATGCAAACAGGCCCCGGAACGCCGGGATATTGGTTCCCAGGATCGACTGGAGATAGCTGTTGCGGCCCTGCGACGGCAAACCAAAACAGACGTCCACCGTTCCCTTGACCCCGCCTTCCCGGCCCTCGCCGCCAAACAGATTTGGCTTGTCCAAGGCCAGCGCGGCATTGGCTGCCACGTTTCCTTCCCAGGCTGTTTTGTCGCCGACTCTGATCGCCAGCAGCTTGTCAAGGCTGTGGCAAAACACCAGATGCAGCCCGGTAAAATAGCGAAACCCGGTAGTGGTGCAGCTGTCGCCGCTGCTGCCCATCAGACGCATCCTCCG
>NZ_JAVBXR010000041.1 GCF_030824455.1 Desulfobulbus sp. | reverse complement strand
CATAATGGCCAAAAAATTGTTGAGCATTATGCACACACTCATCGTGCATCAGAAAACCTTCGATTATTCAAAGGCTTTTCAGGTTACGGCTTGACAATTCCCTTTAACGGGCATTTCGAGCACAGTGATGAGAAATCTCGATCCATAACGAGATTTCTCATCACTGTGCTCGACGAAATGACAAAGCCGCGTGCTTCACCGTTGAAATGGAAATGGCATTACACCGCCTGCAGCCTCCCCGCGCCTCTCAATGCGGGTCTTCGCTGCTGCGCACGATCTCGCCTTCCACCAGATAAATCACCTCTTCGGCGATGTTGTTGGCCCGGTCGCCGATCCGCTCAAGATGGCGGGCGATCAGATACACATTGATCAGGCAGGCGGCGTTGTCGGCGCGGTCGCCGATGTCGCCGACCACGGTCTTGTAGGCGGCGTCCCGCATCCGGTTGACCTCGTCGTCCATCAGAAAGATCTTGCGGGCCAGGGCGGCGTCCTCGGTCACCAGGGCGTCCAGGCTGGTCTTGACCATCTCCAGGGCCTTGGCGGCCATGGGCTGATAGTCCAGCGTAACGACAAAATCCGGGGTTTTGTTTTTGTTGATGGTCAGGATGCGCTTGGCGATATTGACCGCAATGTCGGCGATGCGCTCCAGTTCGCTGTTGATCTTGATGATCGAGACGATCAACCGCAGATCGCGGGCCACCGGCTGGTGCAGGGCCAGAATTTTGAGGCACTCTTCCTCCACCCGAATCTCCATGTCGTCGACCTCCCAGTCGGCGGTCACGACCGCCTGGGCCTCGGCCTCGTCGCGGTTTTCCAGGATGGCGCAGGCGCGGCGCAGGCGGTCTTCCACCATCGCGCCCATCTCGAGAATCATTTTTTTCAGCTGGTCGATCTCGCGATGGAAATGCATATGTCTACTCACGGGTTTCCTCCGAAACTGGCTCTTGATAAAGGGGACAACAGATCAGTCTGCACAATGCCCGGTCCAGGTTATCGCCGGGTTAGAAACAGATTAGGATAGCGTTAGTCTTTTTCTTTTTTATTGCGCGCAACCCTGCGCTGCAGCACAGTACGGCCAAACAGACTACTTATTTTTGCAGGAGAAACACGTGAGGAAACCAAGCATTCTGGTTGTCGAGGACGACACCGACATCCAACAGCTTGTCAGTTACAATCTGATCAAGGCAGGCTTCAACGTCACCTGCGCCGACACCGGCGAGGAGGCCTTGCAACTGCTCGGCCGCGAGCAGGTCGACGCCATGGTGCTCGACCTGATGCTGCCGGGCAAGGACGGCAACGAGGTCTGCCGGGCGGTGCGCAGCCAGGAGGCGATCAAGGGATTGCCAATCATCATGCTGACCGCCAAGAGCGAAGAGGACGACATCGTCTCCGGCCTGGAGTGCGGGGCCGACGATTACGTCACCAAACCGTTCAGCCCCCGGGTGCTGATTGCCCGGCTCGAGGCGGCCCTGCGCCGCACCCCGGAGACCACCGAGGCGCCGGACGAGAGCGTCGGCTTCATCAGCCGCCACGGCATGGAGATCCATCCTGGGCGCCACGAAGTGCGGGTCGACGGCGAAGAGGTCCACCTCACCGCCTCGGAGTTCACCATCCTCGAGCTGCTTGCCGGCCGGCCCGGTTGGGTCTTTTCCCGGCAGCAGATCATTGATCAGGTCCGTGGCTACGACTACAGCATCACCCCACGGGCGGTGGACGTGCAGATTTTTGGCCTGCGCAAGAAACTGGGCGACTCCGGCGCCTGCATAGAAACCGTGCGCGGCATCGGCTACCGCATTCGGGAGTAGCGGTCAGGCGGCGGCGTCTTGTCGCCTCCTTCCTTTTTTCACCCCTGTTGTTCCGGGGCGCAATCACAGACTCTAGGCTGAGAGGCCCATGCGAAACATTCGTCTTTTTTGGCAGATTTTTCCTGCCTGCGTCGGCATTACCCTGTTTTCAATGGCGCTCGCCGCCTGGCTGGCCACCACCACTGGTCGCGACTTTTATCTTGGTCACCTCAAGGAGGAGATCCGCGAGCGCGCCCTGCTGATCGAGCCAACCGTCACCACCCTCAGCCGGGGCGAAGATCAGCCGTTCCAGGACTTTGTCCGCCAGACCGGCCGCCGCGCCGCGACCCGGATTACGGTGATTGACGCAGGCGGCGTGGTTCTGGCCGATTCCAACGAGGACCGCAGCCTGATGGACAACCACGGCAAACGGCCCGAGGTGGCGCCGGCCCTAGCCGGAGAAACCGGCTTCTCTCTTCGCCACAGCAACACCCTCGGCGAATCCATGCTTTACGCCGCCATTCCGGTCAAACTCGGCAACGACAACCATCGCGGCGCCCTGCGTCTGGCCATTGCCGTCACCCCGGTTGAAACCATGCTGGGGACCCTGCAGAGAAAAATGCTGGCCATCGCCGTGGGCGTGGCTGTGCTGGCCGGACTGCTCTCCCTCTACTCGGCTCGGCGGATCAGCCGGCCGCTGGAGGAGATGAAACGGGGCGCCGAGCAGTTGACCAAGGGTCGCATCGACCAGCTGGTCAAGATCAAAAGCGAACACATGTCGGTGGAAATGGCCGGGCTGGCCGGGTCGATCAACCAGATGGCCGAGCAGATCAATCGCCGCATCCGGATCATCATCCAGCAGCGCAACGAACTGGAGGCGGTCTTTTCCAGCATGGCCGATTCGGTGGTGGCCATCGACGCCGACAAGAAGATCATCCGCATGAATCAGGCGGCGGCCTCCCTGTTCGCCCTGCCCTCGGAGGTGGTCAAGGGCAAGGCGGTGCAGGGCGTGATCCGCAACGCCTATCTCCTGGAGATGGTTGATTTTACCCTGACCCACAACATCCAGCAGGAGCAGAAGATTACCCTGTTCAACGGCGTCGATCCGATCATGCTCCAGACCCACGCCGTGCCCCTGCGCGACGAGGACAACAAAAGCATGGGCGTGCTGCTGGTAATGAACGACCTGACCAAACTCAACCGGCTGGAGAACATCCGCCAGGACTTTGTCGCCAACGTCTCGCACGAGCTGAAGACCCCGATCACCGCGATCAAGGGCTATGTCGAGACTCTGCTCGATGGGGCGCTGGAAGACCAGGACAACGCCCGCCGTTTCCTGGGGATTGTGGTGCGGCAGGCCAATCGGTTGGACGCCATTGTCGACGATCTGCTGACCCTGTCGCGGATCGAGGATCGGGAAAACAAGGAGGAAATTCCGCTTGCGTCGGCGGAGGTGGGGGCGGTGCTGGAAAGCGCGCTGCAGACCTGCGCGGTCCATGCCGACGAAAAGGACATCGTCGTGCAGGTAGAGTGCGACGACGAACTGTACGCGCCGATCAACCAGCCGCTGCTGGAGCAGGCGGTGATCAACCTGCTGAACAACGCCATCGCCTACAGCCCCCACGGTTCGCTGATCACCCTGCGTTGCCAGGGAAGCCGCACCATGCGGGGCGAGGAGTTCGTCCATTTCAGCGTCATCGACAATGGCCCCGGCATTGCCAAGGAGCATCTGCCTCGGCTGTTTGAGCGTTTCTACCGCTGCGACAAGGCGCGCGGCCGCGACCAGGGCGGCACCGGGCTTGGCCTGGCGATCGTCAAGCACATTGCCCAGGCCCACAACGGCACGGTGGAGGTGGAGAGCAGCCCCGGCAAGGGTTCGACCTTTACCATCATCCTGCCGGCGGCCAAGGGATTCGGGCAGAGAGAGGAAGATGCCGACCTGTCGTGAGCGACGCTCACGGCCGGATTGCACCGGCTATTGCAGCGCCGCCCACACCGCCTGGGCCAGACCGTCGATGGTGTAGGGCTTTTTGAGATAGCGCCGCGCGCCCAGCGCCATGGCCTGTTGCACCCGGTCGGTTTCAGCGTAGCCGCTGACCAGGATTGCCCGCTGAGCGGGATTGAGCGCCAGGGCTTGTTGATAGGTTTCCAGGCCGTCGATGCCCGGCGCCATGATCATGTCGAGCAGCAGCAAATCAGCCGATTGCCCGGCCAGCCAGGCCAGGGCCTGTTCATCGCCGGCCGCGGTTTCAACCCGGTAGCCCAGCCGCTCCAACATGGCCTTGGCCAGATTCCGTTGTTCCTCCAGATCGTCCACCACCAACAGGCGCTGCCCCTGGCCCTGGTAATCCGACAAATTGCTCGTCTCCTCCTCGAGGATTGCTTCGCGGGTGACGGGGAAATAGAGCTCAAACAGGGCGCCCCGGCCTTCGCGGGCAGACACCGTAATATAGCCGCCGTGATCCTCCACTGTGCCCCAGACCACGGTCATGCCCAAACCCGTGCCGCTGCGCCCCAGTTTCTTTTTGGAAAAGAAGGGCTCAAAGATGTGGGCAAGATCGCTCTCGGAGATGCCGCCGCCCTCGTCGGCCACGCTGAGCACCGCATACTCGCCCTCGTCGATCCGTTCATAGCCGGGCAGCGGCTGGTCAAGATAGCGGTTTTCGGTGGCAATGCGAATAACGCCGCCCCTGGGCTGCGCCTCGGCGGCGTTGACGATCAGGTTCATGATCGTTTTCTGCAGATGCACCCGTGACCCCTTGATCCCGAGCAGGTCCGGGGCCAAATCCGTGTCGACCCGCAGATCCGGGCTGTTGGCGCAGAGTTTGATGCATTCGGGCGAGGCCAGATAGCCCCGAACCAGGGCGTTGAGATCGAGCACCGCCGACTGGACCACGCCCCGGCGGGCCAGGGTGAGCAGGTCCTGGACGATTTCGCCGGCCTTCAGGCCTGAGTCGCGCACAGCTTCGATATAACGGCGCTGGGGATGATCAAGCGGCATGGAGGCAAGGATCAGGTCGGGATACCCGACCACGGCGGCCAGCACGTTGTTGAGGTCGTGGGCCACGCCGCCGGCCAGCACGCCCAGGGCCTCCATCTTGCGGCTGCGGTCCAGTTGCCCCCGAAGGTTGTCGATGGCAACCGCGGCCCGGTTGCGCTCGTCGATCATCTGGTTGGCGGCCAGGGCCAAGCCCTTGAACTCGGCAAAATGGATCGCTTGCTGGTCGATCATGCTTGACCCGGTGGCGGCGCGCTCAAAAAACGCGGTAAAACCGAGTACATTGGCGGCAATCCGGCCGGTAATGTATCGAGAGATGAGGATGGTGCACAGCAGACTCACCAGAAGGATGGCGACAACAAGGGCCAGGTTGCGCTTGATTTTTGCGGAAAGGGCCGCTCGTTTTTCCGCCAGGATCTCGTTGATCTCATCGGTATACACGCCGGCGCCGACCATCCACTGCCACTCCTTGACCGCCCTGGCGTAGGCCTGTTTTTCCGCCGGTTGTCCAGTGACCGGGCGGATGGTGCCCACATATTCGAGGAATACGCCGTCTTGTTGTTGGCAGCCCCGGATTAGTTCCTGGAGCACCGGCACGCCGTTGGGATCGCGAAAATCCCACTGGTTAACGCCCAGATTTTCGGGTTTGTAGTGGGCCAGGGTGTTGGCCTTAAAGTCATAGACAAAGATGTAGTTGTCTTTGCCAAAGCGGATGGTGTTGATCCGGGCCAGGGTCTGCGCTTGGATTTCCCGCTCGACGTCCTCGATGTATTCGCCGGAGCCGATCCACCAGTCCAAGGGCGCAAAAGCCTTGCTGAAGCCGATTTTTTCCGACATCCTGCCGGTTTCCCCTGGTTTGTACCAGTGCCAGTTGAGAAACCCCTCCCCCTTGGCCCGCATCAACTCCACCATCCTCCGGATGGTGTATTTCCCTTTGCTGTCCTGCAGATCCCACAAGTTGCGCCCCTCGAGCTGCGGCGAATAGGGCAGAAGGACATTGTTGCCCTGCATGTCGTAGATGAAGTAGTAGCCGCGTCCCTGATCAAAACGGACCGGACGCAGGGATTCCCGGATTAGGCTTTTGATTTCCTCCGCGCTCTTGTCTTCCCGATATTTGCTGTAGATTCCGTCGGCGCTGGCCCAGGCCTGGTCCACCCGTTCCTTGAGCTGCTTTTTCAGCGCGGCCTCGGTGGTGGACCGCTGATACTCGATGTAATCGACCACCCGGTCGACCTCCTGCTTGATCAGCGCCTTTTGCTGCTCAACGTATTCCTCGCGCAGGCGCTCCGATTCCGTCTCGAATTTGCTGTATTCCAGTGCAACCCACAACGCGCCGACCAGGCCGACGGCCAGGACGGCCATGGCAATCATGCTGCCGACCAGGGTTGCACGGAGACTGTTGAAAAAGGGCATGGGCAGTGCACAGGGAAATGCGCGGAGATTTGCAACGCCTGGGGAGGCGGTTTCCTCCACGATACGCGTTGTCGTTCTTGTTTGTATTAAAGGATGCGGAAAGCGCCGGCGTCAATCTTTTTCGCCCTGCTCGGTTCTGGAGACGCGGCAGGGCGGCGGGAGGAAAGAGGAAGGGAGCTGCAAAAACGCCGGGGCGCGGGAGGATTGTGCGCCTTGGTTAGAACCAAGACGCGATGAACAGGTGGGCGGCAACCGACAGCAGCCAAGCTGTGCCGCAACCCAACAGGGAGGTCCAGGTCATCAGGCGGCAGGCCTGTTGGACGTGATGCAGGGTCACTGCGCCAAGGCCCAGGCCGATGTAGGGTTTTTCGACCAGCACCCCGTGATAGTAGTTTGGGCCGTTCAATTGCACGCCCAAGGCGCCGGCAAAGGCGGCCTCCGGGTAGCCGGCGTTGGGGCTGGCGTGGTGCGCGCCTTCCCGCCAGGCCGTGGTCAGGGCGCGGCGCGCCGAGGCGCCGGCAACCAGATGGCTGGCCAGTCCGATCACCAGCGGCGACAACCGCGCCGGCAGAAAGTTGGCTGCGTCGTCGATGCGGGCCGCTGTCCGGCCAAAGAGCAGATAGCGCGGATTTTTGTAGCCCACCATGGAATCCAGGGTGTTGATCATCTTGTAGGCCAGGGCCAGGGGCGCGCCGCCGAGAGCAGCAAAAAACAAGGGCGAGAGCACGCCGTCGACCACGTTTTCGGCCACGGTTTCCACGGTGGCGCGGGCGATGTCGTCGGCCTGATAGCGTTCCACGTCCCGGCCGACAATCATCGCCACCTGGGAGCGGGCCTGGTCGACCTTGCCGCCGGCCAGCGAACCATGGATCTCCATCGCCGCCTGGCCAAGCGACCGCGCTGAAAAACAGTAGAACAGCAGGATGGTTTCGGTCGCAAAACCAAAGAGCGGATGTGCCTTGTAGGCCAGCGTCACGGTCAGCGCCGAAAGCGTCCAGCAGCCGACAATCAACGCCAGGGCAAAGCACAGCCCGGCCTGAAACTCGCCTGCGATCCGACGCCGAAAAAAGGGTTCGGCGCGCTCAATGGCCCAGCCCATCCAGCGCACCGGATGGGGTAGCCAGCGGGGATCGCCCAGCAGGGCATCGAGGGCAAAGGCGGCCGGCAGGGCGAGCCAGGGAAGCAGGTCGATAAGGGAAGGGTGCATGGCTCAGGCCTCCGTGCTGACGGCGGCGAGCAGATGACCGGCCACCGCCTGATTGGTGGCTGCGTCCTTGAGGGCGATGCGGATGTAGCCCTCGTCCAGGCCATGGAAATTGCCGCAGTTGCGAATCAGAAACCGCTGCTCGGCAAGCGCGCGGCAGACCCCGGTGGCAGTGCGGTCCGCCGGCAGACCAATCAGAAAATAGGAGGTGGCGCTGGGGTACAGCCTGAGCCGGTCGGTCTCCAGGCGTTGCCGGAAAAGCGTGCCTTCCACGGCCAGATAGTTCCGGGTCTGGACGATGAAGTCTTCCACCGCAGCCTGGTTGGCGCCCAGAAAACAGACCGCCTCCTGGGCCAGACTGTTGACGCACCAGGGCTGCATGTAGCGGCGAAAGCGGTCGACAACCGGCGCGTTCGCCACCAGGAAACCGGCCCGCAGGCCGGGCATGCCAAAGATTTTCGACACCGACCAGAGCACCACCACGTTGTCGAGCCGGCAGTCGCTCAGGCTGGCGTTCTGGTCCGGAGGCGCAAAGGGCAGGTAGGATTCGTCGATGATGAAGCGCACCTGGGGATGGTTCCGGCACAGCCGGAGCAGGGCGTGGTGCGGAATCAACTGGCCGGTGGGGTTGTTGGGGTTGCAGAGAAACACCGTGTCGCAGCCGGCAAGCGCCGCTTCCAGCCGTTCCAGGTCCGGCGCAAAGCCGCTTGCGGCGTCGGCGAGAAAAAATTCCGGCTCTATTCCGTGCACCCGGCAGCCGTCGGTGTAGTCGGCGTAGGTCGGGCCGACAATCAGCGCCCGCCGCGTCTCCAGCGCCGCGCAGGCGGTGTAGATGAACTGGGTGGTGCCGCCGCCGGCCAGGACCCGATCCTCGGCCACGCCCAGCAGCCGGGCAATGGCCTGAATCGCCTGATGGCCGTCGACCTCGGGCAGGAAGCGAATTCGCTCCATTCTCTCCTTGAGATGATCAATCAGGCCCGGAACGGAGCCCAGGGGGTTGATGTTGCTGCTCATGTCGGTGATTTCGTCTGGCCGGCAGCCGAGCTCCGCCGCCAGGGCTGCAATGTTGCCGCCGTGTCCTTGAATCATCGCAGCCGCTCCTGCAGGTCGCGGGGCAACAGCGCGGTGATCGCCGCGATGTCCAGGTGTTGGCTCGCGTGTTCGGCCAGCTGTTCATAGGCCTGATCGCGGGCCGCAGGGCCGTGGAGGGCGTCAACCGCAACCCCGGCAAGGCCAATGCCTGCAAGCCAGCGGCGGGTAATCGCCGGGGCGTCGAACAGGCCGTGCATGTAGGCCCCGAGCACCCGGCCGTTCTCGCTGACGCAGCCGTCAACGTCTCTGCAGGCCGCGCCGTTGCGGCGCTGGACCGCAAACAGGCTGCGGTCGCGCGGCGGTTCGGTGCGGCCCATGTGGATCTCGTAACCGGTGCCGTGGATGTCGCCCCAGGTGAAATCGGTCAGGGTGGTGGTCTTGGGGGCTTTGAGCACGGTCTCAACCGGCAGCAAGCCCAGGCCGGCGGTTGAGCCGGGCGTGCCCTCGATGCCGTCGGGGTCGCGCACCCAGTCGCCCAGCATCTGGTAGCCGCCGCAAATGCCCAGCAGATGGCCGCCGCCGGCCGCATAAGCGAGCAACTGGTCGCGCCAGCCGGTGTCCTGCAGCCATTGCAGATCGGAACAGGTACTCTTGGAACCGGGCAGGATCACGGCGCGCAAACCCGCCAGATCCTGCGGCTGCTGCAGATAGACCAACCGGCAGCCGGGCAGATGGGCCAGGGGATCAAAGTCGGTGAAGTTGGAGATATGGGGCAGACGGATGACGCCGATGGTCGGATCTGCGGCGGAGCCCGGGTTGAACCCCGGCGCGTTCTCGATCACCACCGCGTCCTCGGCCTCGATGTGGAAATGCTTGTACCAGGGCAGCACCCCGTACACCGGCTTGCCGGTGCGCTCCTCGATCCAGTCGACGCCGGCTTTGAACAGGGCGATGTCGCCGCGAAAACGGTTGATCACAAAACCGCGAATCTGCACCTGCTGCTCCGGCGACACGCAGGCCAAGGTGCCGACGATCTGGGCAAAGACCCCGCCGCGATCGATGTCGGCCACCAGAATCACCGGGGCGTCGGCATATTCAGCCATGCGCAGGTTGACGATGTCGCCGGCCATCAGGTTGACCTCGGCGCAGGAGCCGGCGCCTTCCATAATAATCAGATCGTGGGCGGCCCGCAGACGGTCAAGCGCGGCCTTGCTCTCGCCGAACAGGAAATCCTTTTTGGTGTAATAGGACTGGGAGGTGGCGTCGATCCAGGCCACGCCGTTGAGCACCACCTGCGAGCCGACGTCGCTGACCGGTTTGAGCAGCACCGGGTTCATGTCGCAATGGGGCGCGACCCTGGCCGCTTCGGCCTGCACGATCTGGGCTCGGCCCATCTCCGCGCCTTCAGGGGTGACCCCGGAGTTGTTGGACATGTTCTGGGCCTTGAACGGCGCCACCCGTATGCCCCGGTTGGCAAAAATCCGGCACAGGGCAGTGGCGACGATGGATTTGCCCACGTCCGATCCTGCGCCCAGCACCGCCAGGCAGGCTGCTTGTTTCGACATGCTGTCCTCCGGAGGGCGCGGCCATGCGGCTGTCCCTCAACGAGTCTTATCCTTCAATGCCCTGCTTGCGGGCGACAACGCCTTGGTCGTGATGATGCGCCGCAACGCCGCGTCTCGGCGAGCAGCTCGGGCGGGCACGCCATACCGCCGCCACTTTGCCCGGTTGAAGACCAGCTTCAGCAGCGCGACGGGTGGCGTTCGGTCATGGCCGGGTTTGCAATGCGGCCCACAGACGCCCTAGCATCGGAACAGGGCGAAATGATGTGTAATAGATAATCAACGGATAACAGTCAACAGCTTTTCATCGACTTGTATCGACACAGGGGAGAAGTTGCCGAGGGCTTGACCCCGCTTAGGCGTAGGCTTCCGGCGACAGTCTGGAACAAGGGTTGACTGCATTGTCGGAAAAACAGTTTTTTCAATGCATGGTCTTGATGATTATCCAAGATCATGTTGAAAAAATTGAAAAAAAATGTTCCATTCAACTTTAAGAATATGCTGTAACTTATCTTTGTTTCTTCGGAGAAAAACATGAAACGCACAAACATTTCCCTCTCTATTTTTAAGCCGGGCCTCTGCGGCGCCCTGATCGGCGTGTCGTGCGCCCTGTTGGCGCAACCAGCCGGCGCCGACGATGAAATCAGGGCGGGCGCGGTGCTTCAGGTGCCGTTCAATCTGAATTCTTCCAACGCTTTTTTTGATTACTCAACCATCCGCGTCGGGTTGACCTGCCAGTATGCGGAAGTGGAAGAGGACGAATTTATCACCCATAGATACATTACCGATCACTACACCTCCGCCACCCCGCATGTTTATCGAGGTGGGACTCTGAACAGCACGTCCTTGCAAGTGGACGAAGGCGGCGATCAGGTCTACGGCCTGGAGGGGAACCTGTTTGTCGAAGTGTTTAACGATTGGAACGGCTCAGCCGAACTGCTCGGTTTTTACGGCAACAAAGACATCCAAGGCGCCTTTGGCGGTGGCTACAGCTTTTCCGACGCGTTTTTCCTGGACGCCAAGGCCATGTTCCCCTATTCGGAGGTCGGCATTCGGTTTCTGGGACCGCTGGAAATCTATGGCGGCGTTAAAACATTGGGTAACTTTAATCCTGCCAAGGAAAAACAGACGGTAGATCATCGCACTAAAGTGTACGACATTACCCTTCCCTGATCTTTGCGAAGGCGTCTTGCCCCTCTTTTTCGCCTAGAATGGGTCGCTCCGCGTTGGCGCAGGTACAACATAGAGCGGCCAATCCTCCGTTTGCCCCGAACCAAATTCCTCCGGCTGCACGCTGCAGCAAGTCTTTGGTTCGGGGCCTACCCAGCGCGCTCCACCCCATCAGCAATTCACCCAACCATTCCTTTGCCCGCGTTGCCGATCATCGCTTCCGGACGCACGTACCGATCAAACTCCTCACCGGACAGCAGCCCCAGGGCCAGGGTCGCCTCGCGAAGAGACAAGTTCTCCGCATGCGCCTTCTTGGCGACGGCAGCCGCTTTCTCGTAGCCGATGTGGGGATTGAGGG
Organism: Desulfobulbus sp.; assembly: GCF_030824455.1. GTDB lineage: Bacteria > Desulfobacterota > Desulfobulbia > Desulfobulbales > Desulfobulbaceae > Desulfobulbus. The sequence continues at coordinate 12,469 of NZ_JAVBXR010000041.1, read as the reverse complement.
CAGTAACCAACATCAGGGAATGCCGCAGATTGTGTTCGATCCGCTCTGGAATGGGTTGGATGCCAACGGCGCAGTTGCGGTCAAAGGAGTCGATCACGTCGGACAGCAGGGTGACCGACTGGAGGAAATTGTAGATGATCAGCGGCTTGAACACATTGAGTTCAAAATTGCCCTGACTGGCGGCAAAACCGATGGCCGCGTCGTTGCCAAACACCTGACACGCGGCCATGGTTACGGCCTCTGACTGGGTTGGGTTGACCTTGCCCGGCATGATTGAGCTGCCCGGCTCGTTGGCCGGGATGCTGATTTCCCCCAAGCCGCAGCGCGGACCGCTGGCCAGCCAGCGAACGTCGTTGGCGATCTTCATCAGATTGGCCGCCAAGGCCTTGACTGCGCCGTGAGCAAAAACCAGCTGGTCGTGCCCGGTGAGACCATGAAAGGCGTTGTCCGTTGCATAAAAAACCTTGCCGGTGTCGCCGCTGAGCTGGGCGGCCACCGCCTCGCCGAATCCCGCCGGAGCATTGAGTCCGGTGCCCACCGCCGTGCCCCCGACGGCGAGAAAACGCAGGTGCTCCAACCCTTCGCGCAACTGACGCAGATTGCTCGCCAGCATCGCCGCCCAACCGCCGACCTCCTGCCCAAGCGTCAGGGGGGTGGCGTCCTGGAGATGGGTCCGGCCGATCTTGACGATGTCGGCAAAGTCCACCGCCTTGGCGCGCAGGGTGCGGTGCAGTCGCTCCACCGCCGGCGCCAGCCGGTTTTCCAGGGCAAAAACACCGGCCACATGCATGGCTGAAGGAAAGATGTCGTTGGAACTCTGCGACATGTTGACGTGGTCGTTGGGATGCACCAGCCGGGGCGGTTCCAGGTTGCCGTTGGCAAGGACCGCGGCGCGGTTGGCAATCACCTCGTTGACGTTCATGTTGGTCTGGGTGCCGCTGCCGGTCTGCCAAACCGCCAGGGGAAACTCCTGGTCATGGCGGCCGTGCAGAATTTCATCGCAGGCGCGGACGATCAGATCGCGGATCGCATCGGGCAGCTTGCCCTTCGCCCGGTTCACCTCGGCGCAGGCCCGCTTCAACCGCACCAGGCCGTAGACCAACGCCAGAGGCATGCGCTCCTCGCCGATGTTGAAGTTGCGCCGACTGCGTTCGGTCTGCGCCCCCCAAAGGCGTTCACCCGGGACCTCGATATCGCCCATGGTGTCGTGTTCGATGCGGTGGTTCATCTTCTCTCCTCCAGGCAAAAGGGTTGGCGCAAAGACTGCGAACTTTCTTGCAGAAAAACGATTCTCGGAGCAAAGGGCAAGCCTTTTTTCTCCTGATCTGTTTACCTGAACCGCAAGGTCCTGCGAACCTGCCAATCCGGAAAAAATCGATTACTTCCGAAAAGGAATTGGGTATAAGAGGGCCGCTGCTCGCCTGTCCGCAGCCGCACGCCCAAGGGCTGACGGCCTCGAAAAAGTGAAATCAACACCACACTCCTTGGTTTACACTCCTGTAGCCGCCAAGGACACGCTTGCCGACCTCGGCTCCGGTGTTGGCAGCCAATTGACCATCCGCCGCCTGGCAGGGTAATCCTGGACGTACATGGCGAGGAGCTGATCATCAATTCGCTGTTCCTTGACCTGACGAACGCCAGGCAACCACGACCAAATCCATATGAAATCAGACGCCGATTCGACCACCGCCGCGCACCGGCGGCAAAAAAGCATGCTTGCCGTCCAGGTGGGTCTGGCCGCCAACATCATTCTTGCCGTGCTCAAGGCCGTGGTTGGCGTGGTTGGTCACAGCCCTGCCCTGCTGGCTGACGGCATCAACTCGACCTCGGACGTGGCCTACGGCGTCGTGGTCAGCATCTTTGTCCGCTTGTCCGGCAAACCAGCCGACCGCGAACATCCCTACGGCCATGATCAGCTGGAAAGCGTGGCGGCGGTGGTGGTCGGCGCCTTTGTCGTCACCACTGCCATCGCCATCTTCTGGAATTCGGTCGACGTTATCTACGAATTGCTGACCGTGCGCCAGGACGCAACCGGAGCCAGCCTCACCGCCTTATGGATCGCGCTGTTCGCGGTGCTGCTCAAAAGCGGGCTCACCGCATGGACCTACGGCCTCAGCCGCAGCACCGGCAACACCGCCGTCCTTGCCCTGGCCCAAGACCACCGCAACGATATTTTTGCATCGTCAGCGGCGGCAATCGGCATTTTTTTTGGCCGCCTGGGCTTTCCCTGGATCGATCCCCTGGCCGGCGCGGTGGTCGCCCTGATCATTCTCCACACCGGGGTTGACATCCTGCGCTCGGCAACGTCCGACCTGATGGACACCTTGCCTGGGAGGGAACTCGCCGAAGAGATTCAATCGGCGTTACGGGAGCTGTACGGCGTGGAGGCCATCGAGGAGGTGCACGCCCATCGGTTTGGACCGTATTTGGTGGTCAATCTGACCATCGGCATCGACGGCGGACTCAGCGTGACCGAAGGCGATCGCATCGCCACGGAAGTGGAAAGAACGCTGCTGGCGCAAATCGAATTCCTCCGCCGGGTCTATGTTCATTACCACCCAGTCGGCGGCTCCGACTCGGAACGCCACTGATTCAGGGCCCTTGCGCGGGCTCGTCACGGAACTTTCACATTGCTCTAAGGGGTTGCTGGAGCCGCGCACATATACACTGCCAAGACGCCTTCGGCGCAAAACTGCGACAAGAAAGAAATGCAAACCGGCCAAACGAACGCCGCATATGACGCAAACGTAGCATGGGTGAACCGGATATTACATTTTGCGCAAGGTTGACGTGGCAAATCGCCAGCAGGTATGGTACAAACTTGTCACATTGGACGGTTCGAGATGAGGAATGATCGTGGCGGCCCTAGTCGCCGCTGTCGAGCGCAACACATTGTCAGCCAAGGCTGAGAACGGATCGACACGATTCGTGAGCCCCGCATCTTGGGGCAGAAAACAACAAAAGGCTGGTTGGAAACCCAACCAGCCTTTGTGCTATGTGGCGGAGAGAGAGGGATTCGAACCCTCGGTGGAGTATAACCCCCACACTCGCTTAGCAGGCGAGCACCATCGGCCTCTCGGTCATCTCTCCATTGGAGCAATATGTGATTTCTGGCGGAGGGAGTAGGATTCGAACCCACGGTACTTTCGCACAACGGTTTTCAAGACCGCCGCCTTAAACCACTCGGCCATCCCTCCATAACGGCACGTAAATACCATTTCAAAGGAACACTGTCAATAAACTCCTCGAGTATTCATGAAAGCAAACAACAGCCCGCTAGCCCCCAATCAGGATCAGGAATTCATCAACCTGACCTGCCTCTATGAAATCACCCGACACCTGGCTTCGGCCACCAGCCTCCAGGATTGCCTGGAAAAAATTGTCACCACGCTGGCTGAACACAAGGACATGGACAACGGCACGGTCTCCATCATCAACCCGACCACCGGCGAACTGGAGATCGAGGTGGCCCACGGCATCACCGCCGAGGCCAAGCGGCGCGGACGCTACAAACTGGGCGAGGGCATCACCGGCAAGGTGGTGGCCACCGGCGAGCCGATCATCGTGCCGCAGATCGGCGACGAGCCCCTGTTTCTCAACCGCACCCGGACCCGTGGCGACGAGCGCAAAAAGAAAAGCTCCTTTCTCTGCGTTCCGATCACGGCGGCGCAACAGTCCATCGGGGCGCTGTCGATTGACCGGGTCTACAAGGAAGGGTTCGGGGTGCAGTCCGAAAACGATCTCCGTTTTCTCACCGTGGTCAGCGGCCTGATCGCCGAGACGGTGCAGCGCATCCAGCGGGTCAACGAGGAAAAGGAGGCCCTGCGTCAGGAGAACTCCAAACTGCGCCGGGAGTTGTCGGCCAAGAACCGGATCGAAGAGATCATCGGCAACTCCTCGCGGATGCAGGAGGTGTTTGACATGGTTCATCGGGTGGCGGATTCCAACGCCACCGTGCTGCTGCGCGGCGAGTCGGGCACCGGCAAAACCCTGGTGGCCAAGGCGCTGCATCACAATTCCAGCCGTTCCGCCGGGCCCTTTATCGTGGTCAACTGCTCGGCTCTCCCCGAGACCCTGCTTGAGAGCGAGCTCTTCGGCCATGAAAAGGGGGCCTTCACCGGCGCCACCGAGAGCAAGAAGGGGCGCTTTGAGCTGGCCGAGGGCGGCACCCTGTTCCTCGACGAGATCGGGGAGATCAGCCCGGCAGTGCAGGTGAAGCTGCTCAATGTTATCCAGGAGCGAACCTTTCAACGCCTGGGCTCCACCAAGATCGTCAAGACCAACATCCGTCTGGTGGCGGCCACCAACCGCGACCTGGAAACGGCGGTGAAGGAGATGGTCTTCCGCGAAGACCTCTATTACCGGCTCAACGTCTTTCCGGTGTACCTGCCGCCGCTGCGCGAGCGGCGCACCGACATCCTGCTCCTGGCCGAGTATTTTCTCGAAAAATACGCCACGGAAAACCACAAGCAGATCAAAAGAATCTCCACCCCGGCCATCGACCTGTTGGTGCAATACCACTGGCCAGGCAACGTCCGCGAGCTGCAGAACTGCATGGAGCGGGCTGTGTTGATTTGCGACGGCTCAGCGATCAAATCGATCCACTTGCCGCCCTCGCTGCAGAGTTCGGACAGCATCCACGCCAACAAACCCTTGTCGCTGGCCACGGCAGTTGAAAATTTCGAGCGTGAGCTTATTATAGAGGCGCTGAAAAAAAACAACGGCAACCAGACCAAGGCCGCCAAAAGCCTGGACACCAGTTTGCGGATCATCAACTACAAGATCCACAGCTACGGAATCGAGCCTAAGCACTTCAAGGTCAAATAATGCGGATTCTGCTCCATCTTTGCTGCGGGCCTTGCGCCGTGTATCCCTTGCAACAACTCCGGCTGCAGGGCCACGAGGCGAGCGGCTTTTTTTATAACCCCAACATCCACCCCTATCAGGAGTTTCGCCGTCGGGTTGCAGCGGTCAAACAATTGGCGGAGGCGGTGGATTTCTCAGTGGAGATTGACGAGGGCTATGGGCTGACCGACTACCTGCGCCAAGTGGTGTTTCACGAGACGGAACGCTGCCCGATCTGCTACGAGATGCGCTTGGTGCGGACTGTGCGCGCCGCGGTTGCCGGCAAGTTCGACGCCTTCACCACCACCTTGCTCTATTCAAAATACCAGAATCATCGCTTGTTGATCGAACGCTGCGAGCAGTTGGCGGCGGAATATAACATCGCCTTTTATTACCAGGATTTCCGCCAGGGGTGGCAGGAGGGCATCGACGATTCGATCCGCCTGGGCCTCTATCGCCAGCCCTACTGCGGTTGCATCTACAGCGAGCAGGAGCGTTACGACAAGCGGTTGCGCAAACCGAACCACCAGACCTCGCCGGTTGCAGTGACCTGAGCGCTGCGCACCCGCCTGTTTGCCGCAGTCGCCTGTTTTCCCCTATCGAAAACGAGTTCATATTTCATCATGCCGCGTCTGTCGTTTTGGCAGGCAGCTTAAGGAGAACAACCATGGACAACATCATCGTGCTGGCCACCAGCAATAAAAACAAACTGAAGGAGATTCAAGAAATCCTCAAGGATTTTCCGGTCGCGATCAAGTCGCTCTCCGACTTTGGTCCAATGCCCGAGGCTGTGGAGGACGGTGAAACCTTTGACGACAACGCCTACAAAAAAGCGCTGCACTACGCCAAGGTCCTGGGCGTGCCCTGTCTGGCCGACGATTCCGGTCTCGTGGTCGACGCCCTCGACGGACGTCCCGGCGTCTATTCGGCCCGCTACTCCGGCCCGGAAGCAACAGATTGGAAAAATTGCGAGAAACTGCTCGGAGAAATGGAAGGGCAAACCAATCGGAGCGCTCATTTTGTCTGCGTGCTCTCCTTGGCCACGCCGGCTGGCCCGGCCCTGACTTGGGAAGGTCGCTGTAAGGGGGAGCTTATCGCCGAGCGGCGGGGCGATGCGGGATTTGGCTATGATCCGATCTTTTTCTCGCCGGATTTGGGCAAAACCTTTGCCGAGGCCTCAATGGCCGAGAAGAGTGCGATTAGCCATCGCGGTCGGGCCCTAGCCGACTTTGCCGCTGAATTTTCCAAGGTGCAGGTCTGGCTGCGTCAGCGCATGGCCGAAATCAAGCCGCCCAAACCCGACCACAGCGAGTTCGAGCACAACGACTGGTCCAACGACCGGATGTAATTAAAACAGGAAAAATCGGCATGCAGGCTGGCTGCAACAGGGCATTATTAAGCAAATCTGTCTGCGATTGGCCTCCAACAGGTCAGACCGCCTGTACGCATTGTGCGCAGAGGCCGCTCATCATAATAAAAAGACCGCGCAACCTATCAAATCGTTGCGCGGTCTTCACAAACAGATTGGAACGCAAAGGAGGCGGATGAGGCTGGAATCTTTGCGATTAACAGCTAGATCAGCCACATTCGAAGACAGATCTAGCGCCCGATGCCGAGTAGCAAGAATGGTCTATGAAAATGGTAGAGAAGCACGCACCTCGCCGCAGGGGACCGATCACTCCTGCCCATAACGTTTCAACACCGAACCCACCTTTGCCATCAGATCTGCTTGGCAAAGTCTTCAATCAGGGTCGCAACCGCTTTTTCAGTAGCGCTTTCAAATAAGGCATCATACTGATAATCAGCCAAGACTGATTCTGGCGAAACTTTCACGTCAACCCGATTCGTCCAGACAACATTGCCGGTGTAGGCGTCTTGCACCCATATGCGTAACTGCACAACGGCCTGGGGAATCTTACCGGAGTTATGCGTCATATGACCAAGCCCAGCTCCGATGGCGCCCCAAACGACAGTATTCCCCATCTCACCGCCAGTTATGCCAAAAATGTTTTGATCTGGGTTACCGTCATACGGCCAGTTTGCACCGTCTCCTATAAGAGCGCCGTATGAAGCTCCGGCGATAATATTGCCCATTTCGTCATATTGATCAGAATTAGCCTGCCCAAAGGCCACTCTATTTGTTACGCCTGTAACAAAATTCACAACACCCTTTTTCCATGGGGCCCAAGAAGGATCAAGCCGGTCCTTGTACTGAATGATCCGACCGCGCACTATATAATCAGCAGAGAAATGTCTTCCAATCTTGACTATCTCCTGTTGCGTGAGGCCATGACTCCCTGGGGTGTTAACGGAAGAATTATCGCCAGTTTGTTGCGATAACTCCATATATTGCTTCAGGGTGCCTTTCATTTTATCTGACCAATCGCTTTTGAGTTCGTACTCAAGACTTTTGGTCTTTTTTTGATCGTACGCAACGATGTTGATAATATTTTGATCAACGAGGTAAAGAAACACATCTTCCTGAACCGGCAGATGAAAGCCATTTCGGGTGAATTGATCGGTCAAGTTTTCGCTGATAAAAAGATTGCGACGGTAGGCAGTTTCAAGATTATCGGCATAAGAGTAATCGGCAAAAGGCAAAACAACAACGGTGCGATCTGCCCCAATGGCAGAATGGGATGTCGGCTGCACTTTGAGAGATTCCTTCACAGTCGCTCCGCAACCACCAAGCAGAAGCGTCAAGAAAATTACCAGCATTTGGCGGCTATACTTCATACCATTTCTCCTGTTTTTTCTAAGTATCATTAACTGGTTGTCGTCTAGATGATCCGCGGAGTAAGCAGAATGACAAGCTCTCTTTTTTGTAAAATCTTCTCTTCTACGCCAAATAGATATTTAACGATCGGTATGCTGCCGACGCCTGGCGCAAAGCTACCGGAATTTCCTTCAACGCTGTCGATAAGACCGCCAATGACGAGCATTTCACCATTTTCAATCTCAACCATCGTCGACATCTGCCGCACCTTGACCTTGGGGAGACCGAGTTGCAGGGCCTCATCGCCAAAGGAAGTCATTTTAATATTGCCGTCGGCGTCAAGGTCTTCAATGTCAGTAGTGATTGGCGTCAAATGAAGAATCAATTTATTTCCATCAAGCACTGACGCCATAACGCCCAGCGCTATTCCCTGCACTACGTTGTCGACCTCGGCGGTGTAGGTTATTTCATTGGTTTCAGTGTCGACATCTTTGCTCACCGTTTTAATATAAGCGATATCTTTACCAACGCTGATAATGGCGGGTTGACCATTTAATACTGTCAACTTAGGATTCGCAAGAACGCGGGTGTCGCCCTGTTCATTTAAGGCGTTCAATAAAACTGTAAAAGATGCAGGAGCAAGAACCACACTGCTGACAAATGAATCAGAGGATGGATACACTTCGCCAGCGTTGCCGAAACTGGTAGTTCCGGTGACAGCAAAATCCTTAAGAACACTGCTCCAGTCCAGTCCAATCTTTGAATTATCTTGCAAGTAAACTTCAATAATTTTTGCTTCTATAGAAATCTGTTGATATAGCTGTTTTTTCAAATTAGTTATGTAGTTTTCAATGCTTTTCAGCAAAACGGGCTTTGCCGTAACTGTAATCGAACCAATACTTTTATCGATAACAAAAAAAGCCCCGTCGGCGGCAGTTTGTCGCGTAGTGGAGGCGAGGGTTGCAGCAGTGTTTTGAGTTTCTGCCCCCCCTTGCCCTGGTGCATTTTTAGGGTTAGGCGCGGCGGCCTGCTTTCCACCCGCATTGGCGTTGTTTGCAGCGGCGGCAGCAGCGTCTTTCGCGGCAGCAGTGGCACTCTCTTGGGCAGAAGCGATTGCAGCCGTCTCGGCTTGACTAACGCCAAGCAGCACTTTTAAATTGGCTTCAACATTTGCCCATAGATCAAATTGATTGTCTGCGCTGGTGATTTTAACCGTCCCCTCCGTTCCAGAGGCCGCGTCACGTTTGGTTAAAAAGTTGCCGCCAACGGTGGAGGTGTACCCGCCTTTCATGGATGGAACGCCAATCTGAAAAACCTTGGTGTCTTTATTGCGGACGATAACTGTTTTCCCTTTGATTTCATGGAAATAATCAGCCTGCCTGAGCAGATTTGCTATGGCCTCGAAAAAATTATCATTGGCAGCAATGTCAACATCAATAAGCACGTTGCGGTCCACATCGCTTGACCAACTCACAGTCATGCCTTTCAAGTTGACCAGACGCTTCATTACGTCCCACAAGGGTTGCGGCCCGCCGGTCGACCTGATCGTGGCGCCCACTTTTACTTGATATTCCTCAGCTTCATTAACCAATTCGCCAGCATGATCATCAAGCGCCGCTGAATATCCAGGGGATTGGTAGCGAACTGGGAGGTGTGACGGAGCCGGTGCAGCTTGCGCTTGTTGAGGCGGCGCTGGATTCTCCTTAACTTCAGCTTGTTTTTTCCCTCCACAGGACGTGAACGCAAGGAGCAACAGAGCGAGACTAGCAGTTGTTAACCATTTGTTTAATTTCATGAATATTCCTCGGCAGGGAGCTGGGTAGAGCTTTTTTACTGGAGAGACTTAAGGGTAGCGCGTCCTTTAATGTACTTTGACAAATCCGGCGGAATTTGAAAACCAGAGGCAAGGATAGCCTTATACCGCTCGGTAGCCTGGACGCGATTACCCATTTTATCATATATTCGTGCAGTGGCGATCATTGAGTCGAGAGTAAGACCATACAAAGCATCACACTTCTCAAGCTGTGCAATTGCTTCGTTAAATTTTTTGCGGTCTTCGTAGAAAGCCGCGGCGCTGAGCAAGGCCTCTTTGGTTGGTTTTGCAGTATTGAGACACTTCTTAAAATATTGCTCAGCTTGTGGCGTATCTTGCATGTTGGCAGAGGCGATGGCGGCATTGAGAAGCGCTGAATGATTCGCTGGATCGACTTGCAAGGTTCGCTTTGAAAAAAACAACGATTTAGCATTCTGCCGAAGCTGAACTAGGTAAATAGCGGCCAATTTGTTAGAAATTTTCACATTGTCGCGCCATTTTTCCAGTGCCTGCTCATACAATCGAACAGCTGTTTCAAAATCTTCCCGCTTTTCCGCTTCCCGTGCTTTTGTAAGAATCTCTTTGGCTTCAACTACTTCAACAGATTGTTTCTCCTGTTGCTGTATAAGAAGTGTTTCTTGTTGGACAAGAGTGGAGTCAGCTTCAAAACTTAAGTTGTTTTTGGATTGTTCAGGCCACTGAAAGCCCTTCCCTTTAGGATAAATTACCAAAGTGTTGAATCTTTCCTCTTTTTCAAGATCTTTGAGGTTGAGAATAATATCAAGGGCAAAATCCCAAGGGACATCATCTAGAACTAAGGTGAGGGAACCTTGGACTGATTCATCCACAACTATATTAGCGCCGCTGACCTGCCGTAAAAAATTGAACACATTGTGCAAATCCATTTTTTGAAACTCTACGGTAATTCTCTCCTTATTGTACCCTGAGAAATTAAAGGAATCTTGCATCTGTTGCTCCTTGGCTTTTGGCGACAGCTTAGCGTCCAAGGGGTTAATGTCAGGCAGTTGCTTGTCGATATCCTTTTTCTGATCAATCAGATTACTTATTTGGTCCTGCTTGACTTGCTCTGATATTAAAATTTCGATACCATTCGGGATTTGCGAAATTTTAAATGGAAAGATCTCATCATGAGATGAATCAAGGATAAATCTAAGCCCAGAGCCACGCTGAACTGTTTTGATCTTAGCGAGGGACTTGGCTCCCTTTTTTTCATCCATCAACGAACCGGTTGCTATCAAATTGCTTACGTCAACGAGCAGTTGGGGTGGGGTTTCTTTATTTTTACCGGTGGTTGAGTTATGGATAACATCAGGAAGAGACTGGTCAGCCAGAATCTGGACTGTAACGCTGTCCTTGGCGCTTGATATCTTAACATCACGCAACGTGGCTGACACACTGGCCACATTGGGTATGTTTTTCGAGTCCCCCACGGAGGCGGACGAATTAATTGATGTGATGTCCAGTATGATCTCATTTCCATCTTGCCTGGTTGTATAGGTTGGGGGAGATGGAAGCGTAAATTCAAGTCGAGTAATGGATGGCTTAGAACCTGCTATCTCACTCGTTTTTAGCTTGATTAAGGGGTTGTTGACTTTATCGACGTCTTCTTTCCCAAGTTTGACATCGGCAATATCGACGATAATCCGAGAGGGTTCAGGAAGCTCGTAAACAGTCGACACAAGAGGCTTGGTTCCTTTAATACGAACCTCACAATGATCGGCAACGCTTTTTGAAGTTATTGACACGATGTAGGTATCAGCTTCTTCGCAAGTCACACGCCCTGGCGTGAACTGTATGAAAATCGTTGCAACAATCAACAATAAAAAAAACAAATATAATTTTTTAATCAATAAGAAAGGATGAAGCATGTTTATTTGTCTCCTTCTTTGTTCAGTCTCATAGTAACTGTGCTCTTTATTTCCTGGCCAGCTCGTGTTTTTGCGGTTTCTGTAATAATGACTTGTTCGGATTCGATATGGGTGACAATGCCTCGCTTGCCAATGGGCATTCCGAGCTTTAGGATATAGCCTTTTCTTGTCTGATCTTCAACCAACGCGATTTCTTTTTGGGGTGAAAGTATAGTTCCAACAAGCGTCAACTGCCCGGGCTCAAAGAGACGCATTCCAGACAACTCCACACTATCCTCAACGATTTCGTTAGGGTCAGGCCCTAAAGGTATGATGGTTTTAGAGGAAACAAAGGGTTTAAAAGGGTCCGGCCTTCCTTCTATTACATACGAGTAGCCCTCTTCCTCGAGAGATTTGCGAGGAGTCTCCATTGCCGAAGTATCCGTTATGACCTCTGCGTGCCCGCACTGGACTATCGTTATTGAGAACAAAACAAGGCAATACAAAATGGTGCACATCGTAAGGGAAAAATAATTATTTGTTTTTCTCATGATGTTTTAGTTTAAATTGAAATTATACAAAAAAATCTGTTTGAAACTGGGGAAAGCAACTGTCGATTATTTCTTTTTTGTGTTATCTGCCGGGGGCAATTTTACATTTGTAAATCGATAGGTAACTAATTTGCAACTTGATGTTAACAGCATCTCCCCGCTGCCCTGTTCCGGATTCTCTGTTTTGATGTTGTTTACGGTCACAATTCGTTCCAGCTTGCTCACTGTATCGAGAAACGCCCCTAAATTATGATAGGGCCCCTTGATCTTTATATCTATCGGTATTTCCGCATAGAAATCTTTTGGCGTTTCAGGCCCGGGGACAAACGAAAGAAAGTCTAATCCAGCGCCTTTCCCGAGATCCGATATATTCCGCAATAAATTTGGAATTTCTTGGCTTTTGGGTAAAAGAACTGATGTCGATTCAAATTCCGACTGCGCCAACTCCAGTTCTTTTTGATATTTTGGAAGATCCCTTGCCGCCATTCTAACTTTTTTCAACTCTTCACTGGATTTCTGCACTTGCAGTTCCAGGGTTTCTATTTTTTCCGTGTTGGGCTTGTAAAGTAGAAAATAAAAAATCACCAAAGGTAAAATTAAAATTGAAATTAATATGTATATTTTTTTCTTCGCATCAATAGGAATGATCTTATTTTCTACAAAAATATCGTATTTT
>NZ_JAVBXR010000082.1 GCF_030824455.1 Desulfobulbus sp. | reverse complement strand
CCGCCGCACCCCCTGACCACCCTGCACGCCCTGCTGGCCTTTTTTAAAAAATAAGGCCGGCTTTGCCGCTGGCTGGCCTTGCCGTCCCAACCGACAGGCGTTGCCGTTGCGCCCCTCATGAGGCTTGATCCCGGCGCCGATTTTCAGTATTGCTTGTGGGACAAAGGTCGAATCAGATCTCCGCGCCGATCAGCGCAATCTTCTTCTTTTTTCGAGCAACCATGCCCAAGACAAGGAAATCAAGCGAACACAACGCGATGGTGGCCGGACAGATGCAAAGCGGCATGCAGATCAAGGGCCGGCTGTGGATTGAAAACCAGGGGCGGACCTACCTTTCCTGGGGACGGGTGGTGCTGCTGGAACGGATCGGCGAGCACGGTTCGGTGTCTGCCGCCGCCAAATCGATGCAGATGAGCTTCAGCCACGCCTGGCACCTGGTGGAAGAGATGAACGGTTTGGCGCCGGCGCCGCTGGTCGAGAAACAGGCCGGCGGCCGTCAGGGCGGCGGGGCTTGGCTGACCGAAGCCGGCCAAAAGGCGGTCGCTGATTTCTGGGCCCTGGTGGATCGATTCCAGGGGTGGATCGAACACGAACGTCTCTAGCCCTTGCAGGGGGAAAAGAAACCGTCCGTCACGCATCACCAATGAAAAATACATTTGACATGTTGCACGACATGCCCTGAAATGAACAAGGCGACTTTACAGGGTCGCCTTTTTTATTGTCGGTTGCTTTGCGTTGCCTTGGTTGCCCTGGTCGGCCCGCACGCACAATGGCCGAGAAAAAGGCTGGCGCAACCCATCCATTGAAAACATTCCCCGGCGCGTTCAGGGCATATTCAGGCCACATTCAGGAGACGATATATGGAGATCCAGAGCAGGGAAGAACAAGACGTGACCGTGGTGACGGTGACAGGCAAGATGGACGCGCTCACCGCTCCGGACTACCAAAAGACGCTGCATGCACTGATCGCGGAGGGAAGGACTGATTTCGTGGTTGATTTTGAAGACCTCGACTACATCAGCAGCGCCGGCCTGCGGGAGATTCTGTCGATGGCCAAGGTCTTGAAAAAGAAAGGGGGGCAGGTTTGTTTCGCCAACGTTCAGGGCACGGTCAGAGAGGTGTTTGAGATGTCGGGTTTTGGGACCATTTTCCAGATGCACGATTCGGTTGCCGCAGCCTTGGCCAAGGCGCGCTGAATCCGCCATGGTATCCGCCATGGAACCCGCTTCGATGACCTGCAGGGCGCACATCGACAACCTGGACGAGGTGATTGGTTTTGTCGAGGCCCGCGCCGACCGGTTTGGTCTTGACGACAAAAAGAAATTCGGTTTGCTGGTCGCTGTGGAGGAGGCCTTTGTCAACATCTGTCGTTATGCCTATCAAGGCGCCGAAGGCGAGGTGACGCTGGCCTGCACCGGCGATCCGGACGGGTTCGCGGTCGAAATCGTGGACCAGGGCATATCGTTCGACCTCCTGTCGCTCCCGGACCCGGACATCACCGCCGGCATCCTGGAGCGTGAGATCGGCGGCTTGGGCGTCGCCTTCATCCGCAAGTTGACTGACGAGGTCAGCTACCGGCGGCAGGGAGGGCAAAACATACTCCGAATGGCTCTGCATGTTCCGCCTGGAGGCGCCGAGGCATGAGTCGGGCATTGGCGCCGACGTTGAAGGCGGTTCTGCTGCTGGGGGCGGCTCTGCTTTTTGCGGCGGCGTCCACGTCATGGGGCGTCGCCGCTGAGCGGGCGCTTAAAAAGGCCTCGTTGATCCCCCTGTGGAGCCCACAGGCCCAGTTTGCCGGTTACTACACCGCGCTGGACAAGGGAATTTATCGGCAACACGGCGTTGACCTGACCATCATCAGCGGCGGGCCGAACTATCCGTCTTCCGAATATCTGCGCGAGGGCAAAGCCGATTTTGCCCTCCTCTGGCTCACCACCGCCATCCAGGAGCGCGCCGACGGCGTGCCGTTGGTCAATCTGGCCCAAATCGTTCAGCAATCCTCAATGATGCTGGTTGCCAAGAAATCAAGCGGCATTAGCACCCCGGCGGACATGAACGGCAAAAAAGTTGGGTTGTGGGGTGGCCCTTTCGCCATCCCCCCGCACACTTTTTTCAAACAACACCATCTCCAGGTGCAGGAAGTGCCGCAGTCCTACACGGTCAACCTATTCCTCCGCGGCGGAATCGATGTGGCCTCCGCCATGTGGTACAACGAGTACCATACCCTGCTCAACTCCGGCCTTGACGCCGATGAACTCAGCGTCTTCCTGCTCAAGGAGCACGGGGTAAATCTGCCTGAAGACGGTCTTTACGCCCTTGAAGAGACGGTGCGCAACGATCCTGCCCTGGCGGAAGCGTTCACCCGGGCCTCGTTGGCGGGATGGGAGTATGCGTTCGCGCATCCCGACGAGGCGCTCGACATCGTCATCAAATACATGCGGGCGGCCAAGGTTCCGGCCAACCGGATGCACCAGAAATGGATGCTGGAACGGATGCGCGACCTGATCACACCCCAAGGAAATCACAAGGCGAGCGGCCTGCTGCGGCAGGAAGACTATGAGGCCGCCAGGCAGATTCTGCACAAAGACGGGAACATCCCCGCAGCGCCCGACTTCAACGCCTTTGTTTGGAGGTTTGATGCGCGCAGGTAGCAGCATTGCCTTTAAATTGATCCTGGTCATCACGCTTTGCAGCGCCTGTATTTTCACTGTGCTGCTCGGCTACAACTACCACCGGTCCCGACTTCTTTTGCAGCAAGAACTGGAGAGCAATGCCCGCAACCTGGCCTTGGCTTCTGTGAACCGGGTGGAGACGGTCTTGACCGCAGTGGCCAGGGTGACTCAAAGTCTGAGCCGATCACTGGAAAACAGCCGCCAGAGCAACGAGGAACTGCTCGCGCTGCTCCGAGCCACGCTGGCCGACAATCTTGAGATCTACGGTTGCGGCGCCGCGTTCGAACCCCGTCCCTCCGGG
>NZ_JAVBXR010000039.1 GCF_030824455.1 Desulfobulbus sp. | reverse complement strand
CGGGAGGTTCAGGGGATGGGTGAGGTGGGGTTGATTGTGCATGGTTTTTCCTGTGGTTTTGACTCGCCCGAAATTTCTGCTGCGGTTGCACGCCTTGCAACGGAGGCGTGCTGGTGCGCTAGGACACGCAATCTCTGCGCCTGATTGACACAGGGGCTTTGATAAATTTTACATGTAATTATAGCACCTTAATTGACGTCGGCGCGCGTCTTGAGGTTTTTTTGCAAAACGATGGTGTTGCGACGCAATGAAACCGTTGCGTTGACTGCCTTGTTGCGGCCCGCCTGTCTATGCCAGGCTTTGTGCTCTCAGCTGTTTTTGAACTTCCGCTCGTAATCGAGTTCCATGGAATAGGGGAAGCTTTGGTAGAGGTAGGCTTGCAGACGGAATGCAACCGGGACAAATTTTTCGATGGCGTCTCGTAACGCCCGCTCATGCAGCGGCGAGGAGGCAATGCCTCGGCGCAACTGGATTTCGATGAGGAAACCGCTCTCCTGCACACTGATCCGGAAATAGCCGGTTGTGAGGGCGGCGGTGGAAAAATCGGCGTAAATGCCCTGTTTGACCGCTTCGGGGGTAAGAGAGGCGTTGTCGATGACCAGGGCCTGGTTGTTTCTGCCGCCAACCGCGAGCAGGGGCAATTTGAGTTCCGGACAGAGATGGCCGTATCCGCAATCATGCAAAATCGTCTTCAATTCGTTGTACGAATACAGCCGCGCAACATCGTTGACATTGTAGCGCATCAGCGGAATCAGCAAAGCGTCGCTGAGCATGGAGACAACCAGTTCCGGAGAGCCGTCCCGGCTTGCAACGATCTCGAGAAAGGTGCGATGCGGATAATAATGAAAGAGTGTTGGCTGCACTTCGCAGCCTTGACCGTAGAGCGCATAGCGCAGCCGTTGGTCGGCAAGGGCGGCGCGTTGAATGCGGATGGTGTCCTGCGACTCATGAAAGAGGTTCAGGTCAAGCTCCGCCACCCCCATGGTGCCGCCAATGACGCCCCGGTCCATCCGTTCCCAATCCGTGCCCAACAGACTGCCGAGATAGCTGCGAAAGGTCTCCGGCATCCAATCTTCGCCAGTGATCAGATGGACGTTTTCGCGCTTCCAATCAATGCCCTGTTCAATCCCTTCTTCCAATATTTTTTTCAGGAAATGGGGATCGCTGAGGATGATGATCTGATCGAATTCAGGTGAAAATTTGCGAAAAATGGCCAGGGCCATGTCCCAGCGAACGCTGGTGTCGGCAACCGGCAGGGACGTCGGCACGCGCACGCCCATGGGCAGGCTGTTGATGAACAGTGTTTTTTTGCGGGAGGTGTGAAAGATGTAGTCAAGCGCCGTGTCGATAGCCTTGACCGCATTGCGGTGATTTTCGTCGGTGTTGATGCCAAACGAAAAAATCCCGGAGAACCCGGAGCTTGACATGGCGCTGCGGATGCGGCTGATGCTGCCGTCCAGGCAAAGTTCTTTGATGCCGTAGTGGGGAAAGACGTCTTCCTTGGCAATCAGGGGAACCAGGCTTTTGAATGCGGCAATCGAGGTTACCTGCTCGGGCAAGCAGCCAGCATTCTTGAGCATTTCTTTGTAGGCTGGAACCCGGAGCGCAGCGCGCTGAAAGGCCTTGAGCAACTGCCGCTCTCCATAGGCAACCAGCTGCTCTGGGGCTGTTGTCGTCAGTATTTTCAGGGTTTTCCTCCGCTCAAGCAGCACCAGCTTCCTGCGAATTTCCGCGACTATATTCCTACCTTCTTCTCGTGTCTTCATGCTTTTCTCCTGCGGCTGGCGCATGGATGCTGTTGCGGTCGGTTGGCCGGTTGGCCGGTTGGTCGGCGGGCGGGGCGCGGTCGCTGCAATGCGCGGCGTCCCTCTTTAGGAATGGTCAGTCGGTTCGCAAAAAAAAGCGTAGAACTCTGATCTCCGCATTTTCATCGCTTCCAGGATCTGGGGTATGGAAGCGCCGTAGATTCTGACCTTGCCGTAATAGTCAATCTCCTCGGCGCTCAACAGCTCGAGATGGACGCCGTATCGGTTGAGCAACCGGTACAGCGAATCTTCAAAGGTCGCGATCCAGTGGGTGATGCCGAGGTCAAATCGGCTGGCGAGATACATGACTTTGAACAGTTCGAGGATGACTTCTGGGTATCTTCTCCGCCGGTCTCCGCCGCCCTCGTAGCCGTCCAAACCGAGCAAGCCGTCTTTGACCCGTTTGCGATACTGCTTGGAAATACAGAGACGCGAAATCTCGGCGGTGGAATGAAGCGGGAATTCGAGGCGATCCAACTGTTCCAGTAGTGACCCAAAGTGCCTGGCCGTCGGGAAAGAGCGCCGTTCCGACCACCTGACCAGGCGCACCGTACCGATGACGTCATCGTTGGCGCTCGCGTTTGTGGCCAAAAAGTGTTCGGAGACAGCGTCGAAGTCGTCAATCTCCAGGCCGGCAGGATACTGATCCGGACTCAGAAAATGAACCTCGTTGCAAAACACCTGATAACGCAACCGGTGCATGGCGTCGTAATCTTGGCTGTTTTCCCCTTTGATGAGTCGTTTCACCTGCAAAGACAACGATCCTGGGAAGTGGAATTTTCCGTCCTGGTCCGTCCGACCAGATTCTGTGGGCGTTGAGGATGCCGGCAATGTCTTGCACGGAGTTGATTGGGAGTTGTGCGGCATGGTTATTCTCTCTTGACGCTTTTCGGCGGCAATGACCATTGCTCTGCGTCACAGCATTGCCACCGCATCGCCTCTGGCGGCGTTGTCGAACAACGCCCGCGATGGGATTGCCAGGCAGGAGAGCAGGGAGGCCGTTAACCACAATGGAGGCGATTGCACAGACAAAAAAAGAGGAACCGGTTGTGTTCGGTTTCTCTTTTTGAGCGTTACATTACACGGTTTATTTGCGGAAATTCCTGCCCATAAATGCAAGGCCCATCAGGCCTGCGCCAAACAGCAGCATGGTCGCCGGTTCAGGAACCGGGGCGGTATGAGCCTCTATCGGGTCGGTTAAACTTTGGCTCCACTCAACTTCTGCGCCATCTTCATCGGGAAGCAACACGTTAAAGGAAAAAAGCATGTCATGCACGCCGTCAGAAGAGTCCACAATCATATCGGAATTGAGCTGGGAGTACAGTGCGCCGCTTGTTACCGAGCCGTACCCGATGCCTTGGCCAGAAGTAGGCGACTTGTCGTCCAATACCGTTTGAACGACGGTAACAGAAGCGTTTAGCGGATCGACGCCGGGTTCAAAGACGCCTTTGAGCAGAACATCACTCCCCATGCCGGTGTATCCGTCCTCGCCAATACGGTCGTCAGGTCCCTGCAACAGGTCAACGCCGTGAGCGACTGTATACAGGGTAAAACCGCCGCCCTGCTGGCCAATACTGAAACCGGTCGAGGTCTTCGTAATGTAATTATCGGTCAAACCGTAAAATACGCCATAAATTTGATCGCCGACTTCAGATCCCCACAAACGGTTATCAGCAGTCTGAAGTTGATCAGCGAAAACACCGTTGACTGTGATGACGCCCCAGGTTTCTCCCTTGTCGAGGCTTTTTGAATAGCCTGACAAGTCAAAATACAGCGGTCCCTGATAACCAGCAAGCGCACCGACCAGTGTTGCAGACGCCTGTCCTGCAACCAGCAAACAACCAACACCAACTAAACCAATTACTTTCTTTTTCATAAATCCCTCCGTCCTGTTTTCCTGTGTTGCCAGATTTTTGTTTTTCGCAAGAAGGGCGCCGCGCGTATGCCCCTCTGGCCATCAAACAAACCTCTGCAACGCTCTTTGCCGGGCACCATTGCCTGGCAAAAAATACTGTTTCCCCGGCCATTTGCCGTCATCTCGAGCAATGCGAACCGCATGCGCGCCGTGCGGACAAACCTACGGCGCATCCTGATCCAGGATCGAATCTGTGAGCTGTAAGGGGGGGAATGGTGAACTATTTGAGCTGCGCGGGGTTTTCTTTCAAACACACAGTGGAGTCCCCGTCGAAACGGGTAGATTGGCTCCACCTGGAATCTGGACTGCGAGAAGAAAGGTCTTTGCTAGCGAGAGCGCCGTCGCCAATCAAGCTAGGTTGTGAAATGAGGGGCTTGCTGTTTCCAGAAGCGTTAAGAAGGCCCAGGAGTGGGTTAATTTTTTCTCGATACACTCTTTAAAGCAAGACGCGCACCTGAAAAATTTTTACTTTGAATGCTATTGTTTGTGACAGTATTACGGGAGGTTATGCGGTGAGTGGCGTTATGGGCGAGGATGTTCAGGTGTAAAAAGCGTTGCGTGCGACAGAACAGGACAGCTCAGTTGTGCTACAAAGTTGCACTTCCATTGTGGAGTGGACCAGAAAGAAGGTTCCAACTCGCCCGGGCGGGTTGGAACCATGGACGTCTATTGTTGCAACTCCCATTGCCCGTCTTGATTGCGACAGGCAGTGCTGTAGGTTCTTTCCCGTTTGCCGTCGATGACGGCTTCGATTTCAGCCTTTCTGCAGACCTGCCTGGACGAACCCTGGTAGGCTGGTTGCGGGGTGACGGCGTAACGGTTGCCGCTGTCCGGATTCACCCACGACGAGCGTTGGTTGGAAGGCCCTTGCTCGTAGGCGTGATTCAGCCGGTCCCGATCAGATTTGTCCATTTCATTGCCGACAATGTAGCCCAGCATGCCGCCCACAGCCGCGCCAATCAATGTTGCTCCCGTGCTGTGGCCAATGGCTTGACCGATGAGGGCGCCGCCTGCAGCTCCTCCCACCGCGCCGGTTTGGCCTTTGGTGGCGCATGAGGAAAGCAGCAACAGGAAAAGCAGAGCCACGGCATTGAGATGTTTCATAATATTGCTCCATAAAAGCGTAGTGAGCGCCGGCGGAGGCAAAAGCAGTTTGCCGATCCGTCTGGTCTCGGGAGAACCTAAATTGTTAGGCGGGGAGGGGGAGGGAAAAGCGTGTTGCGCAAGCGCAGGGGGGAAAGCTGAATAAAAAAACCCGCATAAAGCGGGCTTTTTTATATCACGATGGATTTAAGCGTCAGCACTTCACTACATTTGTAGCCGACGGGCCTTTGGCGCCGTCCTCCACATTGAACTTGACGCGATCCCCCTCTTGGAGAGATTTGAACCCCTCGGCCTGAATAGCGGAATGATGCACAAACACATCCTTGCCGCCTTCCTGCTCGATAAATCCAAAACCCTTAGAATCATTAAACCATTTTACTGTTCCTTCAGCCATTGCAACTACTCCTTTTTCGTTGTGTAATCGTGTTACACCTTTAGGTTGACGGTCCCGTTTCGGGGCCATCGGTCATACACTGCATGATCAAAAGGATCATCCAGCACTCTGTATTGCTCTCATCTCTGGCGCATCCTTTGAATCGACAGGGGTGAGAGCAGATTTGATGGGTTTGATCGTCGCCGGAACGGTTCAAGCAGGTTCAATCGTGCGTTCAGCCGATGTTTTGTGCGGCAAATTGCCAGTTGATCAGCTTGTCGAGCACTGCGTTGACATAGTCGGCGCGTCGATTCTGATACTCCAGGTAATAGGCGTGTTCCCACACGTCCACGGTCAGCAGGGGCTTCACGCCCATTGTCAAAGGCGTGTCGGCGTTACTGGTCTTTACCACCTTAAGTTTGTCGCCGTCAAGGACCAGCCAAGCCCAACCACTACCAAACTGCGAAACAGCCGCGCCGGCAAGTTCTTTTTTGCAGGCGTCGACGCTGCCAAAAGAGGCGTCGATTCTTTGCTTCAATGCCGCCGGCGGCTCGCCGCCGCCTTTGGGCGACATGCTGTTCCAGTAGAAGGTGTGATTCCAGATCTGCGCGGCATTATTGAAGATCGCGGTTTTGTCGAGCAGGCCTGAGGCGCTGGTAATAATCTTTTCCAAAGGAAGATCGGCATACTCTGTGCCTGCGATCAATTTATTCAGGTTGTCGACGTAGCCTTTGTGGTGCTTGCCGTAATGAAACCCAATCATGTTGGCGGTAATCACTGGTTCCAACGCATTTTCAGCATAGGGGAGGGCAGGCAGCACTATGGTTCCAGCCGCGTGGGCGCTCCCCGGAAAACCGCTCATCGCAAACGCGGCGGCAGTTCCCGCCGAGGCTATGAGAAAATCCCGTCGATTAAGCGCTGTTGCGCCAAGATGGGCGTCGATTTTGATCATAGAGACCTCCTTCCGGTTTGGGTGGATGGATGAGGCAGCGATGGGAACCGGGCAAAATGCAGAGGGTTCCGTCCCGTTTTGTGGAACCTGCCTCCTATTCTACTTCATTTCTTTGATGAATTCCTTAACTTCCTTCGCACCTTTGGCATATAGCTTCTCTTCGTCCGGCGCCAGTTCCCTGAGGAGACGGAGAAATTCACCAACGTGGACGAGTTCTTCATCGGCGATGTCTTTCAAAACCGCGATGGCCAGCTTGTTGTCGGTTGATTCTGCAAGCTGCTGGTACAACTGCGTGGCCTCGTATTCAGAGGCAATCATGAACCGGATGGCGCGGATCAGTTCTTCGTTGGTGAGCTTCTTGTCGTTGGCCAACCCTGAAAAGGCTGAGCTGAATTGCGGCATGTGGATTCTCCTTGTTGATGGTTGCGCGGGCGGCGCGAAAGGCTCCGTCGCTGCGATGTCTTTGCCGAAGGCCATAACTCAAGCGGCCAAAACTCAGGCGGCGGTAAGAAAGGCGAGCAGGTCGGCGTTCAGCATGTCTTTGTGCGTGTCAGCCAGGCCGTGGGGCGCGCCCGGATAGATTTTCAGCGTTGCGTTTTTGATCAGCTTCGACGAGAGCATCGACGAGGCCATGATCGGCACAATCTGATCGTCGCCGCCGTGAATGATCAGGGTCGGGACCTTGATTTTTTTCAAATCCTCGGTGAAATCGGTCTCAGAGAAGGCTTTGATGCAATCGAGCTCGTTCTTCAGCCCACCCTGCATTCCCTGGAACCAGAACGCATCCCGCATGCCCTGGGTCACCTTGTGCCCCTCGCGGTTGGCGCCGAAGAACGGCGTGGTCAAGTCTTTGATAAACTGCGAGCGATCAGCGGCAAGGCCCGTGCGGATGTCGTCGAACACCTCAATGGGCAGACCGCCGGGATTGGCCTCGGTCTTGAGCATCAACGGCGGCACAGCGCCCATCAAAACGACCTTGGCGACCCGTGCGGCCCCGTGCCGACCGAGATAACGGGCAACCTCGCCGCCTCCTGTTGAGTGACCGATCAGGCAGGCCTCTTTCAGATCGAGCGCGTCCAGCAGTTCGGCCAGATCGTCGGCGTAGACGTCCATCTCGTTGCCGTTCCACGGTTGGCTGGATCGACCGTGGCCCCGGCGATCATGCGCGATGCAGCGATAGCCGTGCGACGCGAGAAAGACCATCTGGGATTCCCAGGCGTCGGCATTGAGCGGCCAGCCGTGACTGAAAACCACAGGTTTGCCCACGCCCCAATCTTTGTAGTAGATCTGGGTGTTGTCTTTGGTGGTTATTGTGCTCACACTTTTCCCCTTTTCGTTGTGGATTGTGGTTTCGCGAGGTCCGTGCAGGCGAGCAAACCGGTTGTTTGCAGGCCGCTTCCGTTGCCGTCTATTCGACGGTCATCCGGTTGTTGACGCTCTTCACCCCGTGAACATCTTTGACGAATTTGCTCACCTAATCTTTGACCGCCGCCGTCTTGGCCTTGCCGTTGACGGTGACTACGCCGTGTTTTGTCTTGACCAGGGCGTCGAGGTCGCTGGTGGAGCGATGGAGCAGCAGCGCCATTTTCACCTGGGCGGTGATGGAAGCGTCGTCAATGGTTTTGACTGCGGCTTTGGTTGGCTGTTCGCCGGCAAGAGACACGGTCATCTCATTGATTACGTCTTTTACCTCATCCACATCCCGGGCGTATTCGGCCGCCAGTTCCTTTTGCGCCAGACTGGTCGCCTTGCCGCGCAGGGTGACGACCCCGTCTTTGACGTCGACTTGCGTATCCACGGCGTTGACGCTGCGGTGGAAGAGCAGGACGAGTTGCACTTTTTCCTTCATCCAGGCGTCCGAGTTGGCTGTTGGGGGCGCGCCTTTGATTTCAAGCCGGTTGTCGACGCTCTTCACTCCGGGCAAGCCGGCAAGGGTCTTCTCGGCCAACACCTTGTAGGATTGTTCAGACACCAGCCCGGTCAGGACAACATGGCCTTTCTGGGCCTGGATCTTAATGTCGTCGTCTTTGAGAAACGTTTTGAAAATATAGGTGTTTTTAGCCGAGGCTTCGATGCGGTCGTCGGCCTTTGACGCGTGCGCGGGCGCAAAAAACAACAGCAGGGCGAAAACGGTGGCGGCCAAGGCTGCATAATGCAGTGGTTTCATAGAGACGTGCTCCTTGTGGTGGTGATGGCGGCGGGTTGTGGATGCGCGGGCATTGCTTCAGCCGTGAATCTTGTCGACAAAGGTGCGTCAATTTCGAGTGAAACGAGAAATCTCGGGACATAATGAGCTTTCTTCTCGCTGTGCCCGTCGAAACGACAAACAGGCGCGCTTCACTGTTGCAATGGAAACGATGTCACTCCCCCATAACTTCCTTGATCTCGCCGACTTTTTTCTGGACCTTGCCGGCGTTCTTTTCAACATTGCCGTCAGCTTCCAGTTTGGGTTTGCCGGTGAGTTTGCCGGCAATTTCTTTGACATTGCCTTTGATTTGATGGAAGGATCCTTCTGCTTGATCTTTTGTGCTTGATTTCATGTGATTGCTCCTGGCTTGGCGGCCGTATTTTTTGACGTCAGGCGGCAGGCAATCGGCCTTCGCCCTGTTGCAGCTTATGCTGCTTAATCATAGAAAAAATGAAAACCAAGGCCCACATACTCGACGTTGTCGCGGGCGTAGAACTGACCGTTGGGAGAGCTGCCGTTGTAATATTCGAGCAGGATTTGCAGCTTGCGGCTGATAAAATCCGGATTTTCAAGCTGGAACCCGCCGCGCAAGGACACGTTGGCGTCCCAATCGTTTTCTTCGTGATACTGCAGGTCAACGGCCGCGACCGGCCGAAGCGCTCCGCCCCACCAGGCGACCGGGCTTCTGAACTCC
The DNA here is from genome assembly GCF_030824455.1 of Desulfobulbus sp. GTDB lineage: Bacteria > Desulfobacterota > Desulfobulbia > Desulfobulbales > Desulfobulbaceae > Desulfobulbus. Next base: position 15,333 of record NZ_JAVBXR010000039.1, on the reverse strand, counting down.
AAGCCCGACTGCGCTATCCCCGGCTCAAGATCGTCGGGATCGCGGTCAAACAGATAGCCGCCGCCGCCGTAGATGCGAAAACCGTAGGGCAGATGGTAGGAGAGAATCATGTCGACCCCTTCATAGCTCAGATTGACCCGTTCGCCCGCATCCCCGCTCAGCAGGTACTCGTCGCCCAGATGGGAACTCTGATGGAAGAGCCTGGCCATGGCGGAAAAATTGTCCTTTTTGATCGAAAGGGGCACGGCCACAAAGTAGTCGGCATTGACAAGGTCATGCGAATCCGCATCCATGTCAAAAATCGAGAACACGCCGGCCTGAAGCCCGGTTTCCATCTGGCTGTTCCATGGCCCGCCAAAACGATAGAAGCTGAAGGTCTCGCCAAAGGTCGCCGAGCCCACCCCTTCCAGCTGGCTGTTTTGCATGTACTGCTGATAGGAGGCGGAAAAATGCGGCCAACGGGGATCGGCAAGCAGCGATTTGAAGAGCAAATCCCGTGGCAGGAAGACGTTGACTTCGGGGGTGATTTCCGACGGATCCCCTGCGGTCGCAAGGTCGCCGGCCTCGACCACCACCACCTGATTGACGCCTTCGATGGCGGCAAGCGAGGTCTTCATCCGGTCACGGACGCCGTCCGACGACTCCAGTCCCCGGATGTACACCACCCCGGACCGAACCCGGACGGTTTCCGCCGTGACCTGGAAGTCCCGTTGAAGAATCGCCGTGGCGTATCCCCGGATGTATTCGTCGCTTGCCGGGGTTGCCCCGGCTACGCCCGGAAAGGCCAGGGCAAGCAGCAGCAGGGTCGAGAAAATTGCCCGGCCGTTTGAGCGTGGCTGCAAAGGTTGTTTCATGTTCATTCCTTAAATTGGGTTGCACTGCAGGTGCAGCAATGGAGTGGGGCGGGGCCTAGAGTTTACCTGTTGACCTGTTTACCTGTTGAACCTGCTCGCGCTTTCAACGTTTTCAATGCTTTCAATGCCGGAGCGCGATGAAGGGGTTGACGCTTGCTCGGTGCTATTTCCTGGCGGCGGAAAAAACGCCGATCAGCGCCTTGGCCGCTTCGCCGATGACCACCGCGTAGGTCGCTATCTGGTCGGCGGTGCCAATAGCCCGGCTTGCCTCGCCAAGGCTGGCCCGCAATTCGCTAGTAAGGGCAACCACATTCTCCGAAGCCATGGCGATATTGGGGATGGCCAGGTTGAGCGCATCCTTGTTTTCTTTAAGGATCGCGCCAATATCCTTGACTGCGGCGTTGACGTTTTTCAGGGTGACAATGACATAGCCGCCCACTGTCAGCAGCAGCAGGAAAATAATCAGCAGGCCCAGTTGACCGAATGTGATGTATCCTTGCATAAGGAGATCCTTGCCAATGAGGTTGTTCTTGCACGCCTTTTCAGGCGTTTTTTTCGCGCAAATCCGAGGTTTCCTTGAACGATTCCTTGGCTGCGTCAACGCCCTTTTCGGCCGCTGTGTACACGCGGGCACTCTTTTCCTCGACTGCGTCGACCAATTTGTGCCCGGTGGCGGAGACGTTGTCCTTCATCTTGCCCCAGGCGTCGCAACTGCGCTGGCTCAGTTCCTCACGTGTTTCCCGCCCAGCCTTGGGCGCATAAAGGATGCCCGCAATCGCGCCGACCGCGCCGCCAAGGGCAACGCCCATGGCCAGCATGCCGGCGTTTTTTCGGCGCAAGGTCTGTTCACGGTTAATTCTGGCGCCCAGTATCCGGTCTGCAATGTCTTTTAAAATCACGGCTGATCCTCCCACCTTGATAAGATTGTTGAGTAAGGTCATGCTGCTGCCTCCTGTAGAAGAGGGCAGGCGCTGCTGCACTTCGGCTGATGTGCCGTTGCGGGCGCGGAGCCTGTCCGTTGAGTTGGTTTCATTCTGTTTGCTGCCCAAGGTTTCCATTTTGTTCACCGGCGGCCCTGGAGAAAATTGATTAGAAGTACAACCAGGGCCACAACCAGCAGGATATGAATCAATCCTCCCACGGTGTAACTGCTCACCAGCCCCAGCACCCACAAGATCAACAACACCACTGCGAGTTTCCACAACATTTGCTCCTCCGCTCAGGTTGCACGGATCGCCCGGCGCCGGCCAAGACCATGTCGCCTCTCAGCCGGCAACCAAGCGCTCTGTTATTTGGTTTGGGGCGCTGCTTTTTCGATGATCATGTTGTTGACCACGCTCTTGACGCCATGCACGTCTTTGACGAATTTGGTGGCCAAATCCATTTCAGCGGCGTTTTTGGCCGAGCCGCTCAATTTAACCACGCCTTCCTTGGTCTCGACCTTGGTGTTGAGGGCGCTGGTTGAACGGTGATACAGCAAGGTCGCTTTGACTAAGGCGGTGATGGATGCGTCGTCTATCGACGTGCCCACGCCTTCAACCTTTTCACCCACGGTTTTGCCGGCATTGGCCACAACCATTTCGTTTTTGACGTCTTTGACGCCGTCAACATCCTTGATGTATTCCGTGGTCAGGTCGATTTGGGCCTTGCTCGCGGCCTCTCCTCGAACAGTGACAACGCCGTCTTTCACCTCAAAGTCAGGCTTGGAGACGCTCAGGTTGCGATGGTACAGCATCTCGAGTTTCACCCGTTCCCTGACCAGGGCGTCCTGGCTTCCAGCGGTCTGCGCGTTGTTGAGCACCAACTGATTGTCCACGCTCTTCACCCCAGGGAGGCTCTCCACGGTTTCGGTGGCCAGCTGTTTGTGGGGTTCCGCAGTGACGCTGCCGGTCAGGACAACGGCGCCGTCCTTTGCCGCGATCTTGATCACGTCGTCATTAAGGTAGTTTTTGAAGATGTACGACTCCCTGGCTGACGATTCGATGCGGTCGTCGGTGTCGGAGGCGAACGCCGGCGCTCCGAACAGCAACAACGTGGACGCCGTGGCCAACAGAGCTGTGGAGCAGGCCGCTTTGAGGTGCAAGGTTCTTTTGTTCATTGGGATGTCTCCTGGTTGTTATTATGGGTTGATGGTGGTGGGCCGGGCCTCGTCTGTCTTGGCCTCTCGCCCTCCACGGTCATGCTTGTAAATGATCAGAATCGCGGATAATCTAAAGGGTCGGGATCGCGACGCCGTAGAAACGCATTAGATCGGCGTGCCTGCAGAATCCGGTTCGACCCCATAGTAGGAGTGAATTTCTTTTGCCCAGCGCGAGTCGGCCATGTCCGGCCATTTGTCTTTGTCAAAGCCCGGCGCGTTTGCAAGGCTCGCCTTTTCTACATTGAGAATGAAGCGCTTGTTGGTGGTGTCGAGCGTCAGCGCAACCCACGGCACGGCAAACAGCTTTTCGCCCATGCCGAGAAAGCCGCCGAAGGCCAACACCGCATAGCGCACCTTGCCGCTACGCACGTCGAGCATGATGTCTTTGATGTCGCCGATGTCCTCGCCTTTATGGCTGTAGACGTCGTTGCCGAGCAGGGTTTTGGCGCCCATCAATTCCGGGCCGGGGCCGCCGGCAGTCGTATCGCTTTCGTTGTTGTCCATGTCTGTCTCCTGTTAAATGGCGGCAAGTTGTCGCTTGCATGCGCTGGCCTTGCCGAGGTGTCTGTCCTGCCGGAGGGGTTGCCCGGCTGGTTTCTCGAATGTGTTGGTTGCGGCGCCGTGTGGTTTGCGCCGCCTACATTGCTTGTTACGCAAGTTCGGCGCCCAAAGGAACGAACGCCGCAGTCTGTATGTAATTGCGATAAAATAGGTGGTTGGGTGGGTTTGCGGTTCGCGCCAAGGCAGCGTTTGGCAGGCTTTGGCGTTGCGTGTCACACAAGCGTTGCGATTTTTTCTGTGACACGCTGCCTGGGCAACCTCTTGCCGCCAAGCCGGTAGAAAGGGATAACGGATCGAGCATGCGAGCATGCCCTCAGAAGAAGCCAACGCAGATTATTTGCGCCCTTGCGCGGCTGCCTTGGCCAACCACTCCGCGGCTTTGTCGTTGTCCTGCGGAACGTCTTCGCCGGTTTGATACATCAGGCCCAGGGCAAATTGCGCCTCCGCCAGGCCCTGTTCCGCCGCCTTGGCAATCAGTTGCACTGATTTCTCCCTGTCTTGACGAACGCCGTCTCCGGCGCTGTACAGCAGCCCCAGCACATATTGCGCTTCCGCATGGCCCTGATCGGCCGCCTTGGCGTGCCACCGGGCGGCCTCCTCCCTGTTCTCGGGCACGCCGTCGCCAAAATAATACATCCGTCCAAGCCGGTACTGAGCCGCCGGGTCGCCCTGGTTGGCCTGTTTCGACACGGCGTCAAAGGAGGGCGGCGGGACGTCGGGACGCTTGGCATTGGAGCGGGCTTCCTGATTGTGCATCTTTTCCCTATTTCTCTGGTCAAGAGCGGTTTGCGCGCTCTCGGCGGCTGCAAACAGTTGCGTCCCGGGTTGCGCGCACAGCAAAGCGACGGCAACCACTACGGCTCGAGTTGTGGTGTTCATACGGGCGATCCTCACGAATTTTTTCTGTTCCAGCGGCTGGCGAGGCAACGGCAGCCGTATCGTGCAGCAGAGGTTTTTACGAAACAACACCTGATTTTGCCGCTTTCTTGCTTGTCAGCGCGAGCTTTTCGGCGGCGCCGAGGCTGGTGTGCATCCGACCCACAGGCGTTGTCTGCTCCACCTGCCTCAAGTGCTCGACCTTAACCGCATAACGGGGCAGGTAGACCTTGAAAACCGCGCCCTGATCCGGCGAGCTGAAGACGTTGATGAAGCCGCCGTTCTGCTTGACAATACCGTACACCATCGCCAGCCCCAGGCCTGCGCCGGGTGCCGCATGTTTGGTGGTGAAAAACGGTTCAAACAGCTTGTTCATCGTCTCCGGCGCCATGCCGCAGCCATTGTCGCTGACAATCAGCGCCACATATTCGCCCGGAAAATATCCCGCATGGGCGAGGCTGTCGTCGTTGTCCCGGGTGATGTTTTTGGTCTCAATGCTCATCCAGCCTTTGCCCACAATCGCCTCTCGGGCGTTGCGGCAGAGATTGGTCAGGATCTGTTCGATTTGCGCGGCGTCCATGGCGATCGGCCACAACTGCGGACCAGGCGTCCAGGCCAGGGCGACGTCTTTGCCGACGACGCGGCGCAGATTGGCAAGCATGCTCTCTACGGCGTCGTTGAGAGCAAGCCCCTCGGTGGCCACCGTTTGCATGCGGGCAAAGGAGAGCAGCTGCCAGGTGAGGTTGGCGGAGCGGTCAACCGCTTTGCTGATTTCCTGCAAATTGGCAAAAAACGGTTGGTCCGGGTCTGCATGGTCCAAGGCCATTTCCGTCTGACCAAGGACAACGGCGAGCATGTTGTTGAAATCGTTGGCAACTCCGGCGGCCAGCCGTTCCATCGATTCCATCTTGCCAATAGTGGCCAGTTGGTCTTTGAGCTTTTGCCGTCCCTCGTCCGCCCGTTTGCATGCAGTGACGTCGCTGAGCACCACCCGGCACACAACTTCGCCCTCTTCGTTGTGGGCGATGATCGCTTCCAGTCGCGCCCAGAATGGCTGGCTGCCGCGCCGCCGCATCCGCACCTCGCTCACCTGCGATTCCCATGCCTTGAAGAGCTGTTGACGGTGGCGGTGGTAGACGTCTTGGTCTTCGGGCAGAATAAAGCGGGTCAACGGCATTCTGACCAACTCGCTCCGGGTGACGTTCAGCAGGCTGGCAGCGGTGAGATTTGCTTCCACCACCATCCCGGTTTCGCTCTCGGTCAGGTAACCCACCGGCGCAAAGTCGTAGAGGTTGACCAGTCGGGTCTGCGAGGCTTCAAGCTCCGCCTGAATCCGGCGCAGCTCTTCGTTTTGCATCTCAAGTTCGATCTGATGCACCTGCAGTTCGTGAATGATCCGCGCCGTTTCTTCAGGCGACTGATCCGCGAGGGGTTGCCTTGCGCCGTTGGCAGGTTCACCGAATTGTTGTTCAGCCCGTTGGCGCAATTCGGCGGCCCTGGCAGATTGGTTGTTGTTGGTGTGCATGATTGTCCTTTGTCCCTTGTTGAGCGGCTTGCCTCCGCATATGCGCCAGAGGACAGCGGGTGGCTCGCGTTGTTTTTCGTTGTGTGTTCCCTGCGTCGTCTTAAGGCAAGTTCAGTGCCTGAAAAATTAAAGAGTCTCCCTTGTGTTTTGTTTCGCCATTCCATAGAGTTGGCTTGGTTTAAATGAGGCGGCAAGATGCCCGGAACAAGAAAAAACGTTGCGCGTAACAGAAATGTGTCGCTATTCTCAGGCTAAACGTTACACTTTATGTTGAATCGTCGAATCTGTCTGCACAGTCACTCCTGGAATCTGGACCGGGAAGAGGTCGCTGCTTTTTCAGCAACGCTTCGGCGACGTTTCAGCAACGACATGCAGGAACCCCAACCCTGCTTGATGATCACCCATCTCCGAAAAACCCCGCGCCGTTCGTTTATTGAATCAGGCGCTTCTGCAACTCCGTCTTTTCAACCCACCGCGCGGGCGCTTCCGCTACACGATGCAGCCGCTGCTGCACAACCCGCAAAGGACTGGAACCGAGGGCGTAAATATGACTGACCACCCACCATCTGAAAAAGATCGTCTTGCCGAATTGCGTCGCCTGGCCGAGCAACGAGGCGGAAAAAAAACGCCGCTCATTGTCCCGGCCAGGGACGAACAGGACTGCCAGCAACTTATGCATGAGTTGCAGGTGCATCAGATTGAAATCGAGATGCAAAACGAGGAACTCCGCATGACCCAGGAGCAGCTGGGCGAATCGCTGGAGAAATATTCCGATCTCTACGAATTTGCGCCGGTTGGTTACATCACGTCCAACAGCAGGGGCCGGATTGTGGAGGCCAACCTTACCTTTGCCGGTCAGCTGGGCGTTGATCGGGGTCGCCTGATTAACACCGCCCTGTCGCTGTATGCAACGGCGGTGGATCGGCCCGCCTTTCGCGCCCACCTGAATCAGGTTGCGCAGAGCGATGCACGGCACGCCTGCCAGCTGCGACTGGAACGGCAAGGCGCGCCGGATTTGTACGTCCAAGTCGACAGCATTCGGTCCCTGGGCGCCGACGGCCTGCCGCTGTGCCGGACGACGATCACCGACATCTCCGCCCGGAAGGCGGTCGATGAAGAGCTGGTGCGATTGTATGGCGAGTTGGAGAGCCGGGTGGAGGCGCGCACCATCGCGCTCAGCGAGAGCGAGAAAAATTTTAAAAAGCTCTCCCAGGAATTTCGGGCCCTTTTAAATGCGATCAGCGACACCTTGATTCTGCTCTCCCCGCAGATGGACATATTGTGGATCAACGGCGACAACACCCTGGATTTGGACAGCGTGGTTTCCGATCCGGCAGGGCAATACTGTTACAAGCTGCTCCACGACCGTATGGCGCTCCTGGAGGACTGCCCGGTGTCGCGATGTTTTGCCACGGGGCAAAAGGAAGCCGCTGTGGTCTCCTACAATGGGGCGGTGCTCGACATCAAAGCCTTTCCGATCAAAGAGGCGGGCACTGTCGGCGGCGTGCTGTTGCTGGTGAGCGACATCACCGAGAAGATGGCGATGAAGGCGGAGGCGATTCAGGCCAGTCATCTGGCCTCGCTGGGCGAACTGGCCGCCGGAGTGGCGCACGAAATCAACAATCCGATCACTGGGATCATCAACTACGGCCAGATTCTGCTCAACGAGTGCAGCCCGGACAGCCTGGAAAAGGACATCGGCGCACGCATTGTCAAGGAAGGGGAGCGCGTCGGCCGCATCGTCAAAACCCTGCTCTCCTATGCCCAGCATGATCGGCGCAAAGAGAAAAGGCCGACGAGCATTGCGACCGTTGTGGCGGAATCGATGGTGCTCACCCAGGCGCAAATCCGCAAGGAAGGGATTGCGCTCACCGTCAACTTTCCCGACGACCTGCCGCAGATCGACGCCAATTTTCACATGATCCAGCAATGTTTCATCAACATCATCAACAATGCGCGCTACGCCTTGAACGAAAAATACTCGGGACGGCACGACAACAAGCGGCTCGACATCAGCGGCGAGCGCGCGATGATCGACGATCAGCCGTATGTGCGGGTTATTTTTTATGATCAAGGGGAGGGGATTGCCGCTGATCAACTGGCGGTGCTGACCAAACCGTTTTTTTCCACCAAGCCGTTCGGCAAAGGCACGGGCCTGGGGTTGAGCATCACCCAAAAGATTATTGCAGCCCATGGCGGGAACCTTGCCTTTGAGAGCGTCAAGGGCGAGTTCACGCGAGTTATCATTGAGTTACCGGTGCATCAAGGCGATGCCAAGGCGGAGCATGAGTGCGAAAATTTTAGTGATTGACGACGAGGAATCCATCCGTTTCACCTTCGAACGATTTCTCAGGGCCGCGGGGTATATCGTGGCCACCGCCGCAAGCTGCGACGAAGCGTTTGCCCGGCTCGACGAGGGATGCTTTGACGTGGTTTTTGCCGACATCATCCTTGAGGACGGCACCGGCATTGATGTTTTGCGCGAGATCAAGCGGCGAGGGTTGAGCTGCCCGGTGATCATGATTACCGGAGACCCCGGAGTCGCGACCGCGACGGATTCCATCCGCCTGGGCGCCTTCGACTACATCCCCAAGCCGGTCAACCAGGAAGCATTGCTGGGCCTCACCCGAACGGCCTTGAAGTACAAGGCCCTCCTTGAGGAAAAAGAGCGGTATCGCACCAACCTGGAAGCCATTTTCAGGAGCGTCAAGGACGCGATCATCACCGTCGACAAGGCGGCGGAACTGGTCGAGTTGAACGAGGCGGCCGTGACCCTGTGCGGCTACTCCCGAGACGACATCGGCAAACCGTTCAGCGCCCTTGATCTGCGGTGCGTAGGGCAATGCCGGGAACTGCTCGAGTCGGCGATCAGCAGCGGCGCTTCGGTTGAGGCGGACCGGATCGAATGCCGGCAGGAGAACCGGGCCGCGCGGGTCGTCAGCGTGCGCGCTTATCCGCTGCTCGATCTCCAGGGGGCGACCTCAGGCGTGGTGATGGTGGTGCGGGACGACACCCAGGTGGTTGATCTTGAACGGGAGCTGACCGAGCACCGGCAGTTTCACCGCATTATCGGCAAAAGCGAGCCGATGCAGCAGGTGTATTCCCTGATCAAAGCCCTGGCCAACGTGCAAACCACGGTGCTGATCACCGGGGAAAGCGGCACCGGCAAAGAGCTGGTGGCCGAGGCGCTCCATCTTGCCGGCGACCGCAGTCATAAACCGATGGTCAAGGTGAACTGTTCGGCCTTGCCCGAAAACCTGCTGGAAGCCGAACTCTTTGGCCATGTCAAAGGGTCGTTCACTGGCGCTGTCCGGGACAATGAGGGCCGATTTCATCGGGCGGACGGCGGGGCCATCTTTTTTGACGAAATCGGCGACATCTCGCCCAAAATCCAGGTGAAGCTGTTGCGCGTGCTGGAAGAGAGCGAATTCGAGCGCGTCGGCAGTTCGGTTTCCACCAAGGTGAACGTGCGCCTGATCGCGGCGACCAACCGAAATCTGCCGGAGAAAGTCAGGCTGGGCGAGATGCGCGAAGACCTCTACTATCGGCTCAAGGTGGTGGAGATCAGGTTGCCGCCGCTGCGCGACCGGCGCGACGACATCCCGCTGTTGCTTGAACACTTTCGCGACAAATTCAACGCCAAATTCAAGAAAAACATTGAGGGCGTGTCCGCAGACGTGCTCAAGGCGTTGAACAAATATCCCTGGCCAGGCAATGTGCGCGAACTCGAACACGCCATGGAACACGCCTTTGTCTTGTGCAATCAGAACATTATCACCATCGAGCATCTGCCGCCGGAGTTCATGAAAATTCCCGGAATGCGGCGATCTTCCGGAGCGGCGCAGGAGGGCGATCTTGACCCAACGCTTGCCGCCCTGACCAAAACCGCCTGGAACAAAGCCAAAGCCGCCCGCTTGCTGGGCATTGATCGCGTCACCCTGTATCGGCGCATCAAAAAATACAACCTCATCGAACCACCCCTGCGTTCCTGACGCCTTGCCGCTAGCGCGTTGCTCGCAGTCCGGAAAGTGTGTTCATCACTTCCGTTGCGAGCAACACTTCTCTCCCTGCCGGCTTTGCGCCGGAAGCTCCTCTTTGCTGTTCTAACGCACCGTCTTCCCAAGATAAAACAAGATAGCTCGACCCGCCTCCGGCCTCGGCACGGATATGGCTAGAGAGACTCTGCCCCCAGTGCTGCTTGTTCCATTGCTCAACCAAGCGCAGCATGATGCCCTCCCTAACCCGTAGCCTGGATGCAGTGCAACGGAATCCGGGAACACTTCACATCAAACCCCGGATTCCGCAGGCTGCATCCAGGCTACCGTCGCTGGGCAGATTTCGTTCTCTGGTTGCCATGCGCCGTCTGGGAACGTTTCGTGGAGGCAGAAGCCATTGTTCTTTCGATCAAAGGGGGGGGCTCCTGCGAGGCAGGCGCTCGCGGCAACCTTGATCCTCCAGCCAAGCTTACAGGTGTTCGCTATGATTGTATGTGCATCCAACGGACAGGAAGTCCAGCTTGATCAGGCCGGTTTTCTGGTCGATCAAAATGAATGGAACGAGGATGTTGCCGCCGCCTTGGCCGCCAAGGAAGGGATTGACGCCTTGTCCGAAGAACAGATGGATCTTGTCCGCTTTGTGAGGGACTATTTTCTGAAGCACCGGGCGTTTCCGATGGTGAACACGGTCTGCCGGATCAATTCGGAGGCGGACCAATGTGTGAACGAGCCGTGTATGGACCCGGAAAAGGCGTGGCTGATTGCAGGATTGTCGCAACAGGACGGGGTGAGTTTCCTTCGTCAGCGCGCCAAACGCCCTGCCGGGGAGTCGCCTGCGGTTGGGGCGTAAATCTATTTCTATTTCAAAAGTGAAGATTGTCTGTTTGTCGACGAGCACGCGAGGAGCAATCTCGCGGAGATCCCGAGATCTCTCCCTACGGTCGAGATGACACCCCTTTGTCGACGAGGTTTTGCTCTGTGCTTCTGCTTCACTTGATTGAGAAACGGAATAATCCTTATGGGTATTGATAGGTGCAAGCAACGATGAACAAGCACGACAGCCAGAAATTCAGTCAGAGGCTCTCCCCACTGCATCCCCAGACCAGCGCCAGCGACCTGGCGAGCCGCGCGGCTGCAACGTTCAGCCAACGTTTCAGTCAACGTTCAGCAAGCGCGCTAGGATGGATATGACCATGCCGAATGCCTCCATCGACAACCAGCGCAACCCCGCCGACAGCGACCTCCAAGGGCAAGTCGCTGTTCTGCAAAACAAACTGCTCGAAGAGCAGAACCTCCGGCAGGCCCTGGAAAGCTCCGAGAAACGCTACCGACGACTCTTTGAATCCGCCCGAGACGGCATCTTGATCCTTGACGCCGAGACAGGCAAGGTGGTGGACGTCAATCCCTTCCTTCTGCAGTTGCTGGGGTATTCCTATCACGCGCTGTGCGGGCAATACATCTGGGAACTTGGCGTGTTCAAAGACATCGCCGCGTCAAAGGAGGCGTTCAAAACCCTGCAAGACAGCGAATACATCCGCTACGAAGACTTGCCGCTGGAAACCCACGATGGCCACCCCATTGCGGTGGAGTTCGTCAGCAATGTCTACCTTGTGGACCAGAGCAAGGTGATTCAATGCAATATACGGGACATCACCGCCCGCAAGCGGGACGACGCCGAACGCAAGCGGTTGCTGGCCGCCATCGAGCAGGCCGGCGAGGGCATTGTGATGACCGACGCCCAAGGGAACATCGAGTTTGTCAATCCAGCCTTCGAGCAGATGACGGGCTACAGCCACACTGACCTGCTCGGCCGCAATCCGCGCCTCCTCAAGAGCGACGCCCATGACGAATTGTTTTACAGCGACCTCTGGGAGACCATCTCGAGCGGTCGAACCTGGGCTGGGCGTATGGTCAACAAGCGCAAGGACGGCTCGCTCTACACCGAGGAGACCACGATTTCTCCGGTTCGCGAAGCTTCGGGACGGATTGTCAACTATGTAGCCGTCAAGCGCGACATCACCGAGCAACTTCGGCTGGCGGCCCAGTTTCAGCAGTCCCAGAAGATGGAAGCAGTGGGCTTGCTGGCCGGGGGCGTGGCCCACGATTACAACAATATGCTCAGCGTTATCCTCGGATATGCGGAACTGGCCCTGGAAAAGGTCGACCCGGTCGATCCGCTGCATGACGATCTTAAAATCATCATCACCGCCGCAAAACGTTCCGCAGGCATCACCCGGCAATTGCTGACCTTTGCCCGCAAACAGACGATTGTCCCGGTGGTGCTTGACCTGAACCAGACCGTGGAGACCATGCTCGCCATGATCCGCCGCTTGATCGGCGAAGACATCGACCTGGCCTGGCTGCCCAAGGCGAACCTGCGGCCGATCAAAATGGACCCCACCCAGATCGATCAGATTCTGGTCAATCTCTGCGTCAACGCGCGGGACGCCTTGGTCGGCGCCGGCAAGATCACCATTGAAACCGGAAACATTGTGTTTGACACAGCCTACTGCGCTGATCATTTCGGGTTTGTCGAAGGGGCGTATGTCCTGCTGACGGTGAGCGACGATGGTTGCGGGATGAGCAAGGAGGTTATGGGACACCTCTTTGACCCGTTTTTCACCACCAAAGCGGAGGGCCACGGCACCGGTCTGGGGCTTTCCACGGTGCATGGCATTGTCAAACAGAATGAGGGATTCATCAACGTCTACAGTGAACTGGGCAATGGAACCACCTTCCGCATCTACCTGCCCCAGCATGTGGAGCAGGCCGTCGTTTCGGTGCAAACCAAGCCGTTGGATATGCCTTTAAGCCAGGGCGAGACCGTGCTGGTGGTGGAGGACGAACCGGTTCTCTTGATGATGGCCCAAATGATGCTGCGAAAATTAGGGTATCAGGTGTTGGCCGCAGGGACGCCGAGCGAGGCCATCGAGCTGGCCAAAAAACACGAAAGCCAGATCCACCTTGCGATCACCGATGTGGTCATGCCGGAAATGAACGGTCGGGATCTGGCGGAATGCTTGCGCCCCCTTTGTCCTAGTTTGAAAATTTTGTTCATGTCCGGCTATCCCGCCGACGTCATCGCCCGCCGGGGCGTGCTGGAGGCGGGGGTTAATTTCCTGCAAAAGCCCTTCTCGGTCCATGATTTGGCGACCAAAGTTCGGGAGGTGCTGCAGGAACAGGATGCCGACCTGTGCGTTGGGGGAAAATAAGGCGTTTCGCTTGGTCTTTGAACGCCATCCAACAAACAGCGTATGAGCCGACATCTCTTTCAACGTCAACCAAGGGACATCTATGAACGCACAACAAACCCAAGCAGCATACAGACAGAAGATCGAGGCCGAATTGGCGCTGGTCCAGGCCCAACTGGCCGAATTCAAAGACCAGCCGCGGAGTTTAACGGCCGAGGATCGGGCCAAGCACGTCCACCGGATGGAAGCGCTGGAGCAGCGTTTTGCCGACGCCAAGGCGCAATGGCGGCAGGCGTTGGACAGCGCCGACGAAGACGTCTGGAACCAGATGAAGAATAGGGCGGAAAGCGTCTGGAAAGGATTGCAGGATGAGATCCAAAAGACCATTGCCGAAGTGTAGGGTTGAACGGATGAACGGATGAACGAGCGGATGGGAAAATTAACAAGGGATTGACCCTTGGTTCGTTTTCCGCCCATTAAACAACCGCCTATCACGCCTGGCGCCAATGTGACGGCAGGCTGGAGAACGCGCACTGCAATGCAACCTATCAAAATTACAAAGGAGATTGAACTATGAGCAAACTCAATGAAATTTATAAATGCACCGTCTGCGGCAACATCGTTGAAGTCGTGCATGCCGGCGAAGGGGAATTGGTGTGCTGCGGCCAGCCCATGGTCTTGATGGCCGAGAACACGGTGGACGCGGCCAAAGAAAAACATGTGCCGGTGATCACCCAGGTTGCGGACGGCTATACGGTTGCCGTTGGCAGCGTTGCCCATCCCATGGAAGACAAGCACTGGATTGAGTGGATTGAATTGGTGGCCGACGGCAAGGTCTACCGTCAGGAGCTCAAACCCGGCATGGCCCCGGAGGCAACCTTCTGCGTCAAGGCGGACAAGGTGTCTGCCCGCGAATATTGCAATCTCCATGGGTTGTGGAAGGCTTGAAGGAAAGTCTGAAGGCGATGAAGGTAATGAAGGCTTGAAGCAAAGGCAATCCGGGGTGAGTCGGGCGTCAGGAGGGCGGGGATGGAAAAAGCGTTGGTTGTGGCCTCGTTGTTGTTGATGGCGGGCGGCGGCGTGCACCTACCCCACGTCGCCGACGCCAACAAGGGGAAGATCCTTTTTCAGCGCGTTGATCTGGGCGGCGGAACCACCGGAAAAAGCTGCAACGCTTGCCACCTTGGCGGCAAGGGGCTGCGCAGCGATCTGTTTCAACGGAAAAAAATTACCATCATGGGTATGGACAAGCACAATCTGGCCGAGGTCGTCAATGTCTGCGTCGAAAAGTCTCTGGGGGGCGTCGCGCTCGATCCTCAGGGCAACGAGATGGCAGACCTGCTCGCCTCAATGAAAACCGATCTCGCGGCCCTAAAGGAGTTGCAGTAGCTGCAGTAGCTGCCAAGGAGTTTGCGAATCCGCCCGAACCAGAAGGCTCAGCCTCTCTGGCCCTGGTTGCCTTCACGGCTTGCTCGGGTCAACAATGTTTTTATCTCACTCTAACACGGAGAAATTTATGAAAAAAATACAGTCGTTAACATTTGCTCTGTCTCTTCTGGCTCTGCCGTGCAGCATGTACGCCCAGGAGCAGATGAGCAGCGTCACTACCACCGAAACCGCAGGGACGATCAGCGAGCTGGGCCAGGACACCATCGTGGTGCGGTCCGAAACCAGTTCGTCGCCCATGCGCTACAGTTCCACCCAAAGCACCACCTATGTTGACGAAACCGGCACGCCTGTCTCCGTCGAGACGGTCAAGTCCGGCCTGCCGGTCACGGTGTATTACACCCGCGACGGCAATCGTTTGGTTGCCGACAAAGTGGTGGTGCGGAAAACAACCACCACCACCGAAGCCCCCATCCACACCGAAAAACAGACCCGCACGACCACAACAACCGAAAGCAGATAAGCTCAATCGGTTGCACTTGGCGCGCGGCAATTTGATGTCCACATCAAGCAAAGCATGATGCACAGCGCAAAACATTGCCGACGAAAGTCTGTCATTTCGAACGAAGTGAGAAATCTCGCGCCATAACGAGTTTTCCTTGGCGAGATTTCTCCTCGCTGTGCTCGTCGAAATGCCCGTTAAAGGGAATTGTCAAGCCGTAACCTGAAAAGCCTTTGAATAAACGAAGGTTTTCTGATGCACGATGAGTGTGTGCATAATGCTCAACAATTTTTTGGCCATTAT
>NZ_JAVBXR010000088.1 GCF_030824455.1 Desulfobulbus sp. | reverse complement strand
TCCACATCCATCACCCGGATCGAGGATGCGCGCAAATGGTGGATGGATGAATGCGACGCCGCAGGCCGGCTCCATTATCACGAGATGGAACGGATGTGGCGGCGACAGGATGTGGTGGACGGCGAGAGCCTGCTGGTTTTCGTCTGGGACAAGCGGCCCGTCCGGTTCCTACCATTGGCCCTGCAGGCCTACGAGGCCGACTGGTTGAGCAGCGAGTATTCCGTTGCCCTGGGCGACAACCTGGTGGACCAGGGCCTCGAATTAGACCGGAGAACCGGCCGGGTGATTGCGGCCCACTTTCGGGTGCCGGATGGCTTTTCTCCCCTGACCGGCAACGTCCGCAGTCAGCGGGTGCCGGCCGAACACTTTGTGCATGGGTTCGAGTCGCTGCGGCCGGGCCAGCTGCGCGGAATCAGCCCGTTCACCCCTGCGATCCTGCTCGCTGACGATCTACAGGAATTCATCGGCGCGAATATCGACCGGGCCAAGATGGCCAGCAAATGGCTGGCTTTTGTGCAGACAGCCGATGTCGCCCGCTGGCAAAAGGGCCGCACTACTAACGACACCGAAACCGGCCACAAGCTGACTGTACTCGATAACGCGATCATCGACTTTCTCAACCCGGGCGACGAGGTCAAGGTCAACACCGCTGACGTGCCCGGCGAGAGTTTCTCGCCATTTGCCAAGTTCATCCTTCAGATGCTGGCGGTCAGCGTGGGCGTGCCCTATGAGCTGGTTTCCGGCGATTACGGCGGCCTGAACTACAACACCACGCGCACGGTGCGCAATGATTTTGCCAAGGCGACCCGGCCGATCATCCGCCGCCATTGTCGCCAGTTCGGTGTCCAGGTGAATCGGGTCTTTTTTGATGCCCTTTACCTCACCGGCAAGGTGGACATGCCCGGCTACCAACAGAATCCGCGTCATTGGTGTGAAGGATTGTGGCAACCGCCGGGAACTGAGCCGCTGGATCTGCTGCGGGAAAGCCGGGGCCAGATCGACCTGGTGAAAAACCTCCTCTACAGCCCGCAGGAAATCATCACCGGTCGGGGCCGGGATCCGGAAGAGTTGCTCAACGAGATTCAGGAATTCAAACGCATGCTGGAGCAACGGGGACTGACCATTGAAGAGGTCTCCACCGCCCTCCAGACCAACCCGGCGGCGGTGGCCGGCGACTCTAAACCCGACAGCAAGCAACAGGACGAATGATGCAGGCGCAACGATCAGTTCCGATGAAAGGCATTTTTGAACGATCTGGATACCTGGGGAGCATGCCGGTGGCCTATGGGCTCACCGTGCGCTCCATCACCTGTCGCGCCGCCGTGGATTCGGATGCCATCCGCTGGACTCTGGCCACCGAGCAACCCGCCATGGTCTACGACTGGGAACTCGAACGGGTTGTCCAGGAAGTGCTGCTCATGGATGGCGTGGTGTTTCCGGAAAACCGGCAGGTGCCGCTGCTGGATTGCCACAACCGGTGGAGCGTTGACGATCAGTTGGGCTCGGTCACCGATTTCAAGCAAACTCTGGTCGGGAAGTATCAGGCCATTGATGGGTTGATCAGGTTTGCCGCCGATGACAAGGCGGTGCGCACCCGGCAAAAAGTTATCGACCAGCACCTGACCGACGGCTCGGCCGGATACCGGGTGCTCAATGCGATTTGGGTGCCGGCTGAGGTTGAGGTTGTCATTCGCGGCCGCACCTTTGTCGGCCCGTTGAAGGTGTCCACGGACTGGATGCTGAAGGAATTCACTTTAACGCCAATAGGCGCGGACAGCCTGGCAAAGGCAACCAGGGGATCTGGTTCGGCTGGCCGTTTGGCGCAACAGCGGCTGTTCGCCGCATAGCAGGGCGAGAGCCCATAACCGGGAGGTATGATGAATCCCAAGTTACGAGCATTTTTGTTGGCCAATGGTCTCCGCGCCGACGCCCCTGAGGATGAGGCGTGGAATTTTTACAAGGATATGCAGGGCCGAGGGGTCTCGTTTGACGGGCCTGAACAGGTTGGCGGCGATGGCCAACGGTCTGAACCGATCATTCCGCCAGCAGGTCCTCAGCCTGCTGCAGCACTCGTTTCGGCTTCGGCTCCGCCTGTTGCCGTTTCTCCACCGCCGGCAATTGGCGCATCACGCTCCGACAACGGCTTTGCGAGAGCCTTGGACATCATGGAACTGTGCAACCGGTATGGCATTGAGGGTGAACAACGCGCCGCCATGCTGAAACCTGAAGTGACCATGGACCAGGCCCGCTCCATGGTTTTGGAGACCCTGGCTCAACGGAGTGTTGCGCACCATCCGGGCTTTGCGCCGTCCGGGTTACAGGTACAGGTGGATGAACGCGACAAGTTCCGCGCCGCCGCCTGCACTGGCATGTTTTTACGGTGCGGTTTGCCGCTGGATGGCGAGCGGGGCCTGACTGTCGCTCTGGAGGGCTGCGGCTGGAAGGTGGACCGCGCCCAGGACGTGGGCCGTGATTTCATCGGCTATTCCCTGCGTGAGGTTGCGCGCGAGTGTTTGCGCAAGGCGGGACAGTCAGTGGGCGGCGATCCCATGGAGATGGGGCTCCTCGTCATTTGGTGTGGATTTGATGTAGAAAACGATCAAATCCACACCAAATGACGAGGGAAACCATGAATAGCAAAGATATCATTGCGTTAGGCCTCGGCCTGCAGGCTCCATGGGAAATCACGGGGCAACTGCTCAACACGGACAAGAAACCCCATGAGCTACGCCTCACCATTCAGGCCCAGCGGGGAACGTGCTACCCTTGCCCGATCTGCGGAGCGCTCTGCCATGCCCACGATTTCAAAGAAATGACTTGGCGGCATCTGAACTTCTTCCAGCACCATTGCTTCATCACGGCTGCCGTGCCACGGGTCCGTTGCCTGGAGCACGGGGTGAAGCAAATCGAGGTTCCATGGGCGCGAAAAGGAAGCAAGTTCACGCTGCTGTTTGAGCAGGCGGCCATGATTCTGGTGCGGGAAATGCCCGTCCTGACCACGGCCACAATCCTTGAGATG
>NZ_JAVBXR010000070.1 GCF_030824455.1 Desulfobulbus sp. | reverse complement strand
ATCATCCACTGGGGAAGCGCCTATGTGCGCATTGACGCGGCCTTCTACACCTTTGCCCGCTTTGTCCTGGGTTTTGTCGTCGTCTGCGTCGGCATGGCGGCCCAGGGACAACGCCCGAGCTGCACCCGCGTCCATTACATCATCGGCCGGACAGTGACCAACGCGGTGGCCGTCTACTGCTTTTACAAGGCCGTCGACGTCTCCACCGTGGCCAGCGCCAACATCCTCAACATGACCTACCCCCTCTTTGTCGCCCTTTTTTCCTGGTTCACGATCCGCAGCCAACGCGACGGTTTTGCGGTTGTTGTGGTCCTGGTCGCCTCCCTGGGCGTCTGGCTGATTCTTGCCCCAGACGGCGCATCCACCCTGCAATGGCACAACGTCTGGGGTTTGCTGTCCGGGTTCTTTGCCGGCATCTCGATTATTTATCTGAACCTGAGCCGACGCTGCCACGACTCCCAATCCATCCTCTTCTTCATGTTTGGCCCCGGCGCCGTCTTGATGCTGCCCTTTCTCCACGGCTCGCTGTTTGTGCCTAACCGGCTGGAGAGCTTCTTTCTCCTGGCCTGCTCAGGCGTCGGCGTGCTCGGCCAATATTTACTCACCTACGGCTTCCTCTCGGTGACTGCGGTCGAAGGATCGGTCATCTCGGCAAGCCGCATCCTGATCGCCGCTCTGCTCGGCCCGCTGCTGGTCTCCGACCCGCCGCTCACCGCGTCTGGCTGGATCGGCGCCCTGATTCTCTTCGCCGCCAACATGGCCTTGGCCCTCCGCGCCTCAAAGTAACCCCGGCTCCAGACGGACAAGCGACCTCAGACTCCAGGGCTTCGTCATGTTGTGCGGACTTGCCTGGAAAAATGGCCCTGTATGCCATTTCTGTTCGCCGGCTCATAGCTTCGGAGTCTCACTGCGTTTGCTTGCCTGCGCTCCGGATTCCTCCGGGCGGTCCCTCGCAGTTCCACCCTTGCCTTCGGCTCGTATCTATGGTCCTCTCCTCACGATGGTGTCAGGGTTTCACACAGGGGAATTGCACCCCATAAGTTCACCGTTGGGCTGGGCAATTCACTTTCTCTCAGTCTCGCAGATTACAGGGAGGAGAATCGCGGTTGTGCAGAATAAGCAGGACGACAGGGGACGAATATTCAGGCATTTTGCGCCCGATGACGAAAATTTCGAGGAACTGATGAAGGCTATCTCGTACAGAGACATTGCCCCGGGAACCATCCTGCTCTCGGAGGGTGAAGTTGCCTCAAAGCTCTTCTTCGTCGTTCGCGGATGCCTGAGAACCTATTTCATCAAGGAAGATGGTAAAGACATTACGGCTCAATTCTTCGTCGAAGACCAAATCGTCGCCTCCTTCGAAAGCGCGACAACCGGAACGCCAAGCAGGGCATACATAGAGGCCATTGAGAATTCCGTTGTCGGGTCCATTCCCCTTCAGGCTCTCGAAGGAATCCTCAACAAGTCCTCTGCCATGAGAGAAGGATTCCGCAGGTTCCTCATGGAAAGGCTCGCCTACTACATGGAGCGTTGCTCTTCCTACATACTCGACAACCCCGAGAAGAGATACCTGCACCTCCTCGAAGATAGCCCCAAACTGGTGGACAGGTTGCCCAAACAGTACATCGCCTCCTATCTGGGAATCACGCCCGTCTCGCTCTCCCGCATCAGAAACAGACTGAAAGAGAAAACCGGTCGCAATTAACAATTGTAAATTACAGAATACTCCGCCAACGCCATACTCTCCGGTCGAGTGCGAATGGCGCCTCTCTTACCCCCCCTGAGTGCGGAGCAAACAATGAATAACGGCAAAGGCATCTCCATTTCTGTAAAAAACAGAATTTATCTAAACCTTCTCAATTTCGTCTTTTTTCTAATCGTGGCCTTCACCGGTTCTGTCATCCAGACCCAGTATCACATGCACGGGTTACCCGAAGCATACTCGGTAATGGGCTTCGGCAAGGCAGAGTGGGCGCTGCTGCACAAGGCCTCGGCCGTCGTCTTTTTCGCAGGTTTGGTGGTCCACTGTCTCGTGAACTGGGGATTCGTCGCAACCAGTACCAAGCGGATTTTCAATGGAAAGATCACCCCCTTATTATCGCACTCGTATGTGCTGTTCCTAATAAGTGCCCCTGCGTGCCTTACGGCCTTGGCGTCATGGATTCTATTCGGCGGAGAAGAGCGGGCAAGATTCGCACTCGTCGAGACTCATGACAAACTCGGCTGGCTTCTGGTCATCTTCGGCCTCATCCATCTTATCTCGCGCAGCGGGAGAATGATCAGCACCTTCCGCAAAGCACGGGAGAAGGCAATGATCGGCAAGAATAGGACGGAATACATACGTTTTGACTCGGGAAAGTGCAAAGCTTGTTGGAAGTGCACCGAGGTATGTCCGAAGGATATTTTCAGGAAGATCAACCTACTGATGCACCAACATGTAAAGATAGTGAGCCGAGATCACTGCATTGGTTGCCTAAAGTGCATCAAGGCCTGCAGCCACAGAGCGATCAACCCGATCATCTCAAAAGAGGAGGTGGTGGGTTCTTGATATGGCGGTGCGCAAAATCGTGCCGAGTTTGGTCAGCTCGCGCACTTTGGTGCGGCAGGAGCGTCACTGTTTCCAGTTGCACATCCGCACCCGGCGGCGAAGCCAGTGACTTCAGAAACCACAACGCCAGCAAGGACAAGGGTTAAAAACACCGCGCTTCGGCGCCGCATGGACGAGCAAAAACGCGGGACGCCCGACCGGCGGCGCGTCCGCAGGTTAGGAGGCAAGGGCGGCCCGCACCTTGGCCGCCAGCTCTTGAATGGAAAAGGGTTTGCGGATGAGCCGATGCTGATTGCCTGCCACGCCTGAATCGGTAATGACGCTGTCGGCGTAACCGGACATAAACAAACACTTCAGGCCCGGATAGAACGTGAGCAGCAATCGGGCCAGATCAGGGCCGCCCATCTCCGGCATCACCACATCGGCCAGCAACAACCGCACGCCGCCGGGTTCCGCGTGGGCAAGGCGGATCGCCTCGGTCGAGCGCGCCGCCGCCAGCACCCTGTAGCCCAGGCTAGTAAGCAGGGCGCTGGTTGAATGCAAAATCGCCTCTTCGTCCTCAACCACCAGAATCGTTTCCCCCTGACCGCGCTGAATGGGCTCGGATGCGTCCAACGCCCCCTGCGCCCCGCCGGACACGCGCCTGGGCAGGTGCAGGGTAAAGGTCGTGCCTTGGTCGGGTTGGCTGCGTACCGCGACAAAGCCTTTGTTTTGCTGCACAATGCCGTACACCACGGCCAGCCCCAGACCGGTCCCCTGCCCTGAGCCCTTGGTGGTGAAAAAGGGCTCAAAGATCTTATCCAGCAGCACCGGCCCGATGCCGCAGCCGTTATCGCGCACCGACAGAGTGACGTATTCGCCGGCGGTCGCCCCGGCATGCTGCGCGCAGAACGCGGCTTCGCAACAGGTCGTGCCGGTTTCGATCACGATTGCGCCCCGCCCCTTGACCGCATCGCGGGCGTTGACGCAGAGATTGGTGACAATCTGGTCCACCTGCGAGGGATCGATCAACACCGGCCACAGATCCGCTGCCGGTCTCCAGGTGAGGGCGACATCCTCGCCGATCAGCCTCCGGAGCATCTTGAGCATGCCCTCAACCGTTTTGTTGAGATCAAGGACCTGGGGGACGACCGTCTGTTTGCGGGCAAAACCGAGGAGTTGGCGGGTCATGCCGGCGGAACGCTGGGCCGCGTCGACAATCTGCAGCAGATGATCGTGGACCGGCGCGCCGGGCTTGGTTTTGTTGAGCGCGATCTGGGCGTAGCCAAGAATGACGCTCAGCATGTTGTTGTAGTCGTGGGCCACGCCGCCGGCCAGACGGCCGATGGACTCCATCTTCTGGGCTTGATGGAGCTGGGATTCGAGCAGTTTTTGCTGTTCCTCGAAGCGAACCCGGTCAGTGACGTCGCGAATGAGGCCGATGAAACCGGCCGGCACGCCTTCATCGTTGCGCAGGCGAAAAACGTTGACCTCGCCGGGGAACACCTGCCCGTCCTTTTTCTTGAAACTGATGTGGTGCAACAGCGCCGGATCATCCATGCAGGAGTTGAGGATGACGCCGAGCTGCTGGTACGGCTCTTCGCGCTCGTACACCACCAGGGTGTGTTGCCCGGCAATTTCGGCAAGGGTGTAGCCAAACAGATCGACAAAGGCCTGATTGCAATTGATGATCCGGCGCTCAAGGTCGGAAACCAGAATCGCGTCGCGAATCGAATTAAACAGCGACCGATAGTTCATTTCGCTCTGCTTGAGGATTTCTTCGGTCTTGCGGCGAGCCTGGGCCTCCTGTTCCAGCTGCAGCATTTTCTGCTCCAACTTGCGCACCAGACGCTCGCTGTAGAGTTTCAGCACCTCCTCTTCCCCTGCCGGCTCAGGCAAAACTGTGCAATCGGACGCCGCGGAGGCGGCCAGGACCTCGCGGATAATTGCAATCAAAGCCTCAGGTTCGCAGGGTTTCTGCACAAATCCGGACGCGCCGATTTTTAGGGCAAAGGCCTCGTCCTGCGACCCGGTGTAGGTGGCGGTGTAGACCACCAAGGGGATGTGACGCAGCCCTGGGTCCGCCTTGACCCGGCGGCACAGTTCAAAGCCGTCCATCACCGGCATGAGGATGTCGCTGAGGATCAGGTCAAAAGGTTCCGCCGCCAGCAAAGCCAACGCCTCGGCGCCGTGGGCCGCCGAGCTCACCTCAAATCCGTGACCCTTGAGCAGGGCTTCAACCAGATAGCGGTTGTCCTCTTTGTCGTCGACGCTCAGGATGCGCATTCAGGCCTCCGCCTTATCCCAGCGGGGCGAAAAATATTGGATTATTTCAGCCACAAAGGTCTCGGGGTTGATCGGTTTTTCAATGTAGCCGACCGCGCCGGCGGCAAGAATCCGCTCCCGGTCGCCCACCATGGCGTAGGAGGTGACGGCGATAATCGGCGTAGCCGCAAGCGTCGCCTGTTTCCTCAGGGCCGCGGCCACCGCGTAGCCGTCCATGCCGGGCAGTTGGATGTCCAGCAGGATCGCCAGGGGATCGCAGGCCAGGGCCGCCTCAACGCCCCGCGCCCCGTCGTCGGCGCCGACCACCTCAAACCCGTTTTTTTCAAGCAGAAATTGCATCAGGTACATGTTCTGCTCGTTGTCCTCGATCACCAACAATCGCCTGTTCATTCGCGTTCTCCGTCCTGCGCCTTTGCCCTGTCCGCCTCGACTATCCGGGGCAGCCGCACCCGAAAGACGCTCCCTTCGCCCCACTGGCTCTCCACCTCGATGTCGCCGCCCATGCGTTCGACCAATCGCTTGCAGATCGAAAGCCCAAGCCCGGTGCCCTCGCGCTGGCGCGACAGCCCGGCGTCAATCTGGCGAAAGGGCTGAAAAATCGCCGCCGTCTCCTCGGGCCGCAGGCCAATGCCGGTGTCCGTCACGGTGAGGTGATAGCGCTCGCCCTCAAGGCGGCAGGCCAGGTCAATCCGCCCCTGTTCGGTAAATTTGACCGCGTTGCTCATCAGATTGATCAGAACCTGCTCAACCCGGCGCTGATCGGCGACCATTCCCCCCACATCAAGGGCAATGTCCGCGTGCACCGCAAGCCCCTTCTGCGCCGCCAACGGCGCAACCAGCTTGATCACTTTGTCGACGGACTCGCGCAGAGAAAACGGAGCCAGGGACAGGTCGAGCTGCCCGGCCTCGATTTTGGAGATATCAAGGACGTCGTTGATCAACGACAGCAGATGGCGCGAACTCTTCTGCACCATGCCCATCTGCTTGTGCTGCTCCTCGTTGAGCGGCCCGGCCAGTCCTTGCAGGAGGATGCCGGTGAAGCCGATGATCGAGTTCAGCGGTGTGCGCAATTCGTGCGACATGGTGGCGAGAAAGGCGGATTTGATCCGGTCGGCGTCCTGGGCGCGCTCCATGGCGCGGCGCAGCCGTTCGGCCGCCTCCCGCTCCTCGGTGACGTCTTCGATGATCACGACCGCGCCGGTGAGCGGATCGTCCTGGTCAAAGGCGCGCAGACTGAGCCGCGCCCAAAACAGGCTGCCGTCTTTGCGGGCCAGCTGCTGCGAGCGCCGATGGGTTTCGCCCTGCCTCAACTGGGCATACACCTGCGGCCCTCCGGCTTCGAAGGCTTTTTCGTCGGCGTACCAGACGCGGATAGATTGGCCGATCAATTCTCCGGGCTCATAGCCGGTCAGCTCTTCCATCTTGCGGTTGCAGCGCACAATCACTCGCTCCCGAAGCATCACGATGCCCACCCCGGCCGATTCGAAAATACTCTGTTGCTCCCGGTTGACTGCGGTGAGCTCGGCAGTCCGCTCCCGAATCCGGTCTTCCATCTCCCGGTTGACGCGCCGCAGCTCACGGGTGCGCAGGAAAACCTGCCGCTTGAGCATCACCCCGCCGAGCAGGCTCAGGCACAACACCAGCCCCAACCCGGCGCCGCCTATCTTGAGCCACAACGGCACGCGAAACCCCACCGATTCTGAGGTCCAGCGCCGCAGCGACCGGTAGTAGAGGGAATCGGGATCTTCTTTCAACAGCGACAGACGCCGATCCAGGACGGCCAGCAGCTGCTTGGGATCGTCCTTGGCGGCGGCGTAAAACAAATCCGAGGGTTCAAAGACGATGGCGGTGTCTTCAAGGCCTGCCTTTCTGGCGTGCATCATGCCGTAAAAGCGGTTGGTGACCGCAACGTCGGCCTCGCCCCGGGCCACCTTGTCAAACATGGTGTCGTAATCGGGCACGGTTATCAGGGTGCATTGCAGGGCAAAGCCGGCGCTTAGACGGTTGAAGGCCTCCTGCTGGATGGAACGGTCCAGAATGAGAATACGCTTGCCGTTGAGATCAAGAATCGAACGAATGCCGTGCCCTCGGGGCGCATAGGCCTGGAACCAGGAGGAAAGCACCGGCACGCGGGGAAAAGCAAAGAGCTTGCTCCGATCCGCCGAGTAGGCCATGTCGGGCATGAGATCGATCTCGCCCCTGGCCAGTCGATCCAAATTTTCCGCCCAGGAGCCGGAGACATAACGCAAGGCCCAGCCTTCACTCTGGGCGACGTCTTCAATGACGTCGATCAGGATACCGGTGGGCTTGCCGTTGACCGTGAAAATTTTGGGAGCGTTCTCGTAGACGCCGACGGTCACGACCCGTTTATCGGCCCAAGCCCAGGATGCGGACAGAGCCAGGAGGAACACAACGAGGAAAAGAAGAAAAAAGCGAGGACGAAAAGCCGGAGCTGCGCTGACTGTCATGCCGGACACCTCTGCTTGAAGGATCAAGGACCGCTTCGATCACCCAGGGAACGCCGCGCTTTCAATAGAATTTTTTTAAGCGCGAACGGGTGCTGGGATTATTGCACAACTTGCACACAAAAAGCAAACAGGAAAAGAAATCTCTTTGCATAAAACAGTGCAAGATCAAAACCTTGCCTGAACATTGCCGTCTGCTCGCAGGGGTTTCAGAGCGCTGCCGGCCGGATTTCCTGTTTGAGCAGGCAGCAGGAGATACGATGCACGGGCGAGCCGTCCGGGTGGTAGGCGATGTTGTCCGGCTGCAGCAAGCGATTCATCACGCAGCCCTCGGGGATGGTCAGCGGAAAGAAGCGGTCCTCGTTGAGGCCGTCGCGGTGCAGCAACTGGTTGTCTTTGATCTCGTAACTGTGGATGGGATGGTCTTCGCACAGCGGACACTGATAGACCCGACCGTTGGGGAAAATAAAAAAATTCTCGGCCACGATCCCAGCGCATTGAAACACCTCCGCCGGGTCAAGATAGACCTTGGGATAAATCACATGGATGCCCAACCGCGCCGCCTCCGCCGCCACACGGGGCACCACGGAGAGCCATTGCGCCGGTTCGACCTGCCAGTTGACCGCGCCGTCCGGTTTGTGTGCCGCCGGGTTGCCGCGCAGGCCGATCACCTGAATGAAAAAGCGGCGCACCCCCAAATCGGCAAGCAGAGCCGGCATCCGGTGCAGATGCTCGATGTTGAGCCCGGAAACCGTGTAGATCAGGCTGGTGTTGAACCCTTGCGCCACGGCCCGGCGGATGTTCCCGGTGCAAATCGCAAACACGCCCTCGCCGCGGATAGGGTCGTTGACCGTCGCGTCCGGGCCGTCCAGGCTGAAGCTGAGGTAATCCAGCTCCTTGGGCGTGATTCTGTCGAGCAGATCGTGAAAGAGGTAGCCGTTGGAATCCACGGTCACCGCGTAGCGCATCGATTTCGCGGCTTGAATCACGGCCGCCAGGTCTGGATGCAGGGTTGGTTCGCCGCCGAGCAAAATCAGATTGGTCTGGCGTTCGGGCCGGGCAAAGAGCTTGAGCCATTGCAGCACCGTGGCCAGCGGCAGGGTGGCGGCGCCGTGCTGGGCCGGGTTGATGTAGCAGTGGCGGCAGGCGAGATTGCAGGCGGTGAGCAGGTGGAAAAAGACGTTGCGCTCCCCTGGCTGAAAATCGACGGTGCGGGCAAGCGGCGCGGCGGTCATAGCTGAGCCTCCACGGTCTGCGCCAGGGTATACCGGGCCAGTAGGCTGTCCTGCCAGTAGGTTCCGGTCTGAAAAAATTGTTGAAAAAGGCCCAGACTCTCGGCCCGCAACACCCGATCAACCAGATGCACCCGCATCTGCGCATACAGGGTGTTGAGCATGTACAGGGGCAGATTGGCCCCGCCGCCCATCACGTCCTCATAGGCCCAGACAAAGGAACGAACCCCGGAAAGGAGCATGGTGGAATAACACATCAGGCAGGGTTCCAGGGTCGAGTAGACCGTGACCGCGCCCAGATCGAGCCCTGGCTGCTCTGCGATCAGACGCCGCAGGGTGAGCATCTCGGCGTGATCGATCTCGTTGCGGCGCCCCTCCAGGCTGTTCTGCCGCCGTCCCCTGGCCAGGATGTTCCCCTCGGCCGCGATCACGCAGCCCACTGGAAATTCGCCGTCGGCCAGGGCCAGTCGAGCCTCGTCCAAGGCGGCCTTCATGAAATATTCGTGTTCGCTCATAGGATCGGAATAACAGGAAAAGAGATCGGAAAAAAGCCAGCAACTTGCTCATGCGGTCCCAGCTATACCACGCGACCGCATGGCTGTCAAAACCAGAGAACAGGCTAGAGGGAGCGACCGAAGCGCAGGATATTCTTGGCAATGGTCACGCCGGTTTCGGGTTGCACCCAGTCGTGTCCCTTGTCGACGCAGGGCAGGTAGACCAACTGGGTCACCACCTCGGTCAGCTGCACCTGGGGCAGGTAAGGGAAAATGCGTTTCGGGCTGGCGGTGGCCGCAGCCAGCATCAGTTTGACCGCCTGCCGGGCCTCGGAGGCCGGCAGCGTCACCGGGAACAGGTTCGGCGTCGTCCGCCCCTCTTCCGGCTGCACCAGCCACTGACTGAGCGTTGCCTGCCGTCCGGCCTGGAGAAAGATTTTGGGCCGCAGCTTGACCGCCGGGATCCACAGGCTCATGGCCCGCTCCCGCCATTGCGGCCGAGGTAAAAACGGGTGATTGGCGCGCTCGACGAAATCGGCAAAGCTGTAGATCGAAAGCGCCGGGATATGCGCGGTGATCTTCCAGAACGGCAGATACAGGGAGGTGTTGACGTTGCCCGGCTGCAGCCGCCAGTCGATCTGGGACAAGCCCTCGGGACCAATGGCCCAGGCGGACTGGCAGTTGGCGCAGGTCATCACCCGGCAGTCGCCGGCGCCGTCCAACCCGGCGCCGCATTGCGGACACAGAGTGGCCAGAAACCGCACCTGCCAGGCCTCGTCAAAGCGTTTGCCCTGGAGGGGATGCCCGTCAAGCGCATCCAGATTCAGTAGTCGACCGTCGGTGACCCCGTCGTACAGGCCGTGCTCCTTGGCCACCAGGGGCAGGTAGATGTAGCTCAGGCTCTCGCCGATGTAGGCGCGATGGCGGA
This sequence comes from Desulfobulbus sp., assembly GCF_030824455.1. Classification (GTDB taxonomy): domain Bacteria; phylum Desulfobacterota; class Desulfobulbia; order Desulfobulbales; family Desulfobulbaceae; genus Desulfobulbus. Next base: position 15,214 of record NZ_JAVBXR010000070.1, on the reverse strand, counting down.
GCGCTTCCCCGCCCTGGGTGATGAGATTGCCGATTGCCGCCGCCTTTTCCAGGATGGCGCCGGCCTTGATGGTCTGGAGCAGAAACCGGTTGCCAGCCTCGGGATCAATCCGGCTCAGCTGCATGGCCTGGGGCCGCAAACCAAGCGAGGGCGGCAGGCCGGGCGCCGGATTGGCGACTTGGGTGGTGTCGATCACCCGGTGTTCAATGCCGCGATCAGTCACCAGATAGATCGTGCCCTTGAACCGCAGATAGGGCGCCAGCAGCAATCCGGCCGACGAGGCCCGCCCGGCCATGGGCAGCACATAGCGGAAGGGGCCGCTGGTCTGCAGATAATTTTTGGTGGAACAAAACGAACAGGTCAGCACCTGGTCGGTCTCGTTGAGCACCACCTGGGCCCCGCACTGGGGGCAGCCCTGTTCGACCCGAATATCCATCACAAGTCGCTCACAGCGCTGATTACACGGACAGCGCGGACCACACGGCTCCGCGCCGGCTCAAACCAGCTCAAACCAGTTTTTCGCCGCATTGATTGCAAAACATCGCGCCGGGCAGATTGGCCGCATGGCAGTGAGGGCAGACGATTTCAGTTGGAGCTTCCTCGGCCGGACGGCCGCACCTGGGACAGAAGGCGGCGTTCGGCGGCAGGTTTTTGCCGCAGTTGCCGCACTGCTGACTGAGCAGTTGCTGGTGGCCGCAAAAGGGGCAGAAACGGGCCTTGGCCGGAATCATGTTGTCGCACTCCTGACACTCCACCTCGGCGGGCTTGCCGGCTCCGCCGGCCCGATTGCCGTTGGTCTGCAATCCGGCAAACATCGCCGGCATCATCATCCCCAAACCCAGGCCCAGGCCGGCCCCGGCCTCGCCGCCGCTCGCCGCCGCCTTTTCCATGGCCATGGCCGCCTTCATCCGCACGAAGTTGTCCATGTCCTTGATCACGCTCATCCGCGAGCGGTCGTCAATCGCCTGCTGCACCTCGGCGGGCGGGGTGATCGAGGTCACATAGAGTCCGTCCAGGGCCAGACCGAAGCGGGCGAAATCCTGGGCCAGCCGTTTCTGCAGCCCCTCGGCCACGTCGTCGAAGTTGCCGGGCAGGTCAAACAGCGATTTGAGGTGCTCGCCAAGGTAGTCGTTGAATCGGGAAACGATCACCTGGCGCAGGTAGTCCTCGACCATTTCGGTGGTGTAGCGGCCCATGGTTCCGGCCAGGGTGTTGATCAGGAGCACCGGCTGGACCACGCGGATGTTGAACACCCCGTGGGCGCGGAGGCGGACCAGACCGAGCTCGGCGTCGCGGAAGGCCACCGGATCGCGGGTGCCCCATTTGAGGTCGCTGAACACCTTGAGGTTAACAAAAAAAACCTCGGCGCGCAGCGGGCTGATCATGCCCCAGGGCGCGGAAAGCAGCTTGGTCAGGATCGGGATGTTGCCGGTCTTGAGGGTGTGACGGCCGGGGCCGTAGGCGTCGCAGGCCTTGCCCTTGTAAAACAGCACTGCGGCCTGGCTTTCGCGCACGGTCAGCTGCGCCCCGAACTTGATCTCTCCCGAGCCCTGCTCCGGCAGCCGGTGCAGCAATTCCTTGCCGCTCTCGTCAAACCACTCCAGGGCCTCCAGTAACACCGCGTTGTCCACACCCATTGCCTTGCTCCTTTGCTGAATAGATTGCCGGGACGATTGGCTGTATTATAGTGGAGGCGAAAGGCGACGCCTAAAAGAAACGTCGCGAACGCAAAAAAGAACCAGCAAAGCAGCGGCAGCCGGCGTAGCGTGGCCGCCCCTTCGCGTTAGAGGAAATACCAATGAACGCCTTCAAACAGGAATGGACCCTGGAATCGGCGCTAGAGATCCTCCAGCACCCGACCGTGGACAGTCAAATATGGGCCGAAGCCGTGGAATGGCTGCTGATCTACGGCCCGCCCGAGATTCAGGAATTGTTGACCCAGGCAAGCTCCCACGCCTCCGGCGCAAGCTTCCCTGAACTCAAGCCGCAACGCTACGGCCCGGACGGCAGTCCCTGCTACGACATCAGCGAACTGGCGCAGTCGCTGGGCATCTCCGAGGAGGAGGCGCGGGCCCAGCTGTTGGAAAAGGAGATGAAACACGGCGTCCGGCACGGCTTTTCCGAGGACGACACCACCACCTTGCAGTAGCCGCGCAAAGCGGCCCGGCACTCGCCCCACCCCCGCGCCGGAATCTTCAGGAAAACCGGCGGACGCTCACCAACGACCGCCGGTTGACGGCGAGCTCTTGTAGGGCACCAGCTCAAACAGTCGTTTGTGCGGATCGATCTGGATGTGGTAGTAGCGGTCCTGGGGCATGTAGATGTAGGGGATTTCCTCCTCCTGACGGGAAAGGAAGCTGGAGAGGATCATCCGGTTGACCGCCCGGTGGCCGACGATCATGATGTTCTCGTCGTAGTTGTTGAGGAAAAAGACCTTTTTCAGCCCCCGGTGCACCCGGTCCTCCATGGTCTTGTACCCCTCGCCTTCGGGGTAGATGTAGCGATACTTGTTCGGCCCCCGGGCCCTGGCCACATGCGGCATTTTCTGACGGATTTCCTCGTAGGTCATGCCGTCGCAGACCCCGCCGTGGATCTCGTTGAACTCGGGCAGGGCAATGATCGAACAGGGGTCCTGGCGCTCGGCGATCGGGGTGGCGGTCTGCAGGGTCCGCTTGTAGTTGCTGGTGAAGATGATGGGAATGCGGACGGTGGCAAAGTGCTCGGCCAGGGCGTTGGCCTGCTCCAGCCCCTTGTCGGTGAGATCGGAATCGCCGCCGATGCGGTCCTCACGGTTGTAATGGGTCTCGCCGTGACGCACCAGAAAGAGGTTGCGCACCACCCGGGTGGTGATGATGTCGCGGATGCGGTCGTAGTAGGGCAGGACGTCGGCGATCTGCTCCTGGAGGATGCAGGAATCAAAGGAATCCACCAGGATGCGGTTGGCTTCGCTGTCCAGCGGCTCGTAGATCGACTCGTAGTAGGCGATGCGCTTGAGAAAACTCTCCAGGGCCTTTTCCGGGCTCAGCCGCTGGAACTCCTTGAGCCCGGCCTTGCGCTCAAGGTTGGCCTCCAGGGCCTCCTCGTCGGCGTTGAGACACTCGACGTAACAGAGCGCCTGGTCGGGAAAGGCGGCGGCAATGGACCGCCTTCGTTCCCGGGTGACGTTGCTGGCGTCCATGATCGCCACCTGGCCGCCGTCGCGAAGAAAGGCCTGGGCCTCCTCGATGTTCTGCCGCGAGATTCGCTCGCGCAGGTCCTTGCCCCGGGCGTTGGCCGGGGAAAAAAATTCAGAGGATGAGGCGTCTTCGTCGGTGTCGAGCTTGCGCCGCAACTCGCCGTTATTGAAGATGCGCACCTTAATCCCGTCCAGTTCCAGGGTGCGGCCCAGTTTGCGCGCCATGGTCGATTTGCCGCGTGCCGGCAGCCCCACCATCACAATCACCAGTTTTCGTTTCATAGTGCCTCCTTTGATGCTCGGCGCCGACGTTCACGGCAACGCATATTGTTGCCTGCTTGGTATTGTACGGAGTCAGGCAAAAAATTGCTGGATAAATCTGCGCGGGAATACGGACAACGGATTGCGAACCATTCCCCTTGCATTCCCATTGCCGTTGCCGCTGTTCAGCCCGGAAAACCTCGACAAAATCGGCTTGTGCTTGCTTTCGTCAACCCTTTGCGATAGCCTTGCACATCGCTGGCAGGAGCCAGCAGGAGCCGACCCGGTTCCTTTTTCTCCATAGCCGACAGGAGTTCTCCATGGCGCACGGCGCTGACTCGCTCAAAAGCATCCTCTTTGCCCTGGCGGCCAACTTCGCCATTTTTCTCGCCAAACTGGCCGCCGCCTTGTTCACCGGCTCCGGGGCCATGTTGGCCGAGGCCGTCCACTCCCTGGCCGACACCGGCAACCAAGGTTTGCTGCTGCTTGGCATTCGCCAGGCCAAACGGCCGCCCTCGTTCGATTATCCGCTCGGTCACGGCAAGGAAATCTATTTTTGGTCGTTCATCGTCGCCCTGATTCTGTTCAGCATGGGCGGGCTTTTTTCCATCTACGAAGGCTACCACAAACTCCACGATCCCGAACCACTCAAGGCACCCTTTGTCGCCCTGGCGGTGCTGCTCTTTTCCCTGGCCGCCGAAAGCATGTCGCTCTGGGGCTGCGTGCGCGAGGTCAACAAGGAACGCGGTGGACGCTCCTTTGTCCGCTGGTTCCGCGAGACCCGCAACTCCGCCCTGCTGGTGGTCTTCGGCGAGGACATCGCCGCCCTGCTCGGCCTGGCCTTTGCGGCGGCGGCGGTTCTCCTCACCATCGTCACCGGCAACCCGTTCTACGACGCCCTGGGTTCCATTGTGATTGGCGTGCTCCTGGTGACCGTTGCCCTGTTCATTGGCCTGGAAACCAAATCCCTGCTGGTGGGTCAGGGCGTTGACCCGGCGACCAAACAGGCGATGGCGGACCTGCTCAGCGGGCGTCCCGAGGTGGAGCGCGTGCTCAACCTGCTTACCCTGCAACTGGGCGAGGATGTGATGGTCGCGGTCAAGGCCCGGATGCGTCCCGCCGGATCGGAACAACAGCTGATCGCCAACATCAACGCCTGCGAACAGGCCCTGAAAGCGGCCTTCCCCCAGGTGCAGTTCCTTTTTTTCGAACCCGATCTTTTTGATTAATATAGAACATATAGGTTATCGCCGTGACAGCACAGAAAAAAGAAACCTTTCTCAAGGACTATGCCCCACCCGCTTATCTGGTCGACAGCGTCGCCCTGCGGGTCGAACTCGATCCCCAGGCCACCAGGGTGCAGGCCGTCTTGCAGTGCCGGCCCAATCCCAACAGCGCCCCAGGCCAGCCGCTGGAGCTCAACAGCAAGAAGCTGGAATTGGTGCGAGTCGCGCTTGACGGCGTGGCGCTCGCCTCCGGGCAATACCGCTTTGCCGACGGCCTGCTGACCATCCCCCAGGTTCCGAACGCGCCCTTTGCGGTGGAGGTCGAAACCCTGATCAATCCGGCCGGCAACACCGCGCTCGAAGGCTTGTACCTTTCCTCGGGCAACTACTGCAGCCAATGCGAGCCCGAGGGCTTCCGCACCATCACCTGTTTCCCTGATCACCCGGATGTGATGAGCGTGTTCACCACCACGGTAATCGGCGACAAAGCCGCCTGCCCGGTGCTGCTCTCCAACGGCAACCTGATCGACGCCGGCGACCTGGAAGGCGGCCGCCACTACGCCACCTGGCACGACCCCTTTCCCAAGCCCTGTTATCTCTTTGCCCTGGTGGCCGGCAATCTGGTGCGCATCAGCGACCGTTTTACCACCTGCTCAGGCCGCGAGATCGACCTGCACATCTATGTGGAGGAACGCAACCGGGAGAAATGCGGCCACGCCATGCGCGCCCTGCAGAAATCGATGCAGTGGGACGAACAACGTTTTGGCCGCGAATACGACCTTGACACCTACATGATTGTGGCGGTCGACGACTTCAACATGGGGGCGATGGAGAACAAGGGCCTCAATGTGTTCAACTCCAAGTATGTGCTGGCCCTGCCCGAAACCGCCACCGACATTGACTACGAAGGCATCGAAGCGGTGATCGCCCACGAGTATTTCCACAACTGGACCGGCAACCGCATCACCTGCCGCGACTGGTTCCAGCTCAGCCTCAAGGAAGGGTTGACCGTGTTCCGCGACCAGGAATTCACCTCGGACATGATCTCCCGGCCGGTCAAGCGGATTCAGGACGCCAACATCATCCGCTCCTTCCAATTCCGCGAGGACGGCGGCCCCATGGCCCACCCGGTGCGGCCGCCTTCGTTCGTGGAGATCAACAATTTCTACACCCTCACGGTCTACAACAAGGGCGCGGAGGTGATCCGCATGCTCCACACCCTGCTCGACGCGGAGACTTTCCGCCGCGGCATGGACCTCTACTTTGAGCGCCACGACGGCCAGGCCGTGACCTGCGACGATTTCGTCGCCGCCATGGAGACCGCCTGGGGTGGAGATCTGACCCAGTTCAAACGCTGGTACAGCCAGGCCGGAACCCCGGAACTGACCGTCCGCGCCGACTATGATCAGGCAGCCCGGCAATTGACCCTGGAGGTGGAGCAAACCTGCCCGCCCACCCGGGAATCGGCGGAAAAGCTGCCCTTTTTCATGCCCCTGGCCGTGGGATTGCTGGATGCCCAGGGCGCAACCATTCCCATCGAGGGGGCGCCCGACCCAGCCACTGCGGTGCTGATTCTCTCGGAGCAGCAACAGCGGTTTGTATTGCCGAACATCAACGCCCGGCCAACGGTCTCTTTTCTTCGCAACTTTTCCGCGCCAGTCAAGGTGCGCTTTGAGCAATCGGACGAGGAACTGAGCCTGATGATGGCCCACGACCCGGATCCCTTCAATCGCTGGGACGCCGGCCAGAAACTGGGGTTGCACCACCTGCTGGAGCAGATCGAGCGTTTCCGGCGCAACGAGACGATCAGCGTCCACCCCCAACTGGTGCACGGCCTCCGCAACCTACTGCTGGATCAGGATTCCGACCCGGCCTTCCTGGCCATGGCCCTGGCCCTGCCTTCGGAAAACTGGATCGGCCAGCAGTTGGAGGTGCTCGATCCGGTGGCGGTGTTCACGGTTCGGCAGCAGTTCCGCGCCCTGATCGCCCAAGCCCTGCAGGACGAGCTGCTCCAGCGCCACCACGACCTGCGCGTCACCGGGCCTTACCGCTACAGCGCCGTGGACGCCGGCAAACGCGCCCTGCGCAACGGCTGTCTGGCCTACCTGCTGGCGCCGGATCTGAACGGCCTGGCCGATCCCGCCCTGCTGCAAAAAGGCGTGCAGCAGTACCGCGACGCCGACAACATGACCGACGGAATCGGCGCCCTGAGTTGCGTGGTCAATGCCGACCTTGCGGCCGGCACGACCTTGCTGGCTGATTTCCACGCCAAGTGGCAACACGACCCGCTGGTGGTCGACAAATGGCTGATCCTTCAGGCCGGCTGCACCCTGCCCGGCACCCTGGACCGAGTCAAGGCCCTGACCGCGCATCCGAGCTTCACCTACAAAAACCCCAACAAGGTCCGCGCGCTGATCGCCACCTTCTGCGCCACCAACCACGGCCAGTTTCACGCCGCCGACGGGGCCGGTTACGCCTTCCTCGGCGACCAGGTGCTGCTGATCGACACGCTCAACCCGCAGATCGCCTCACGGATGATCACCCCGCTGACCCAGTGGCGCCGTTACGATCCGTCCCGCCGGCAACTGATGCGCGAACAACTGGAGCGCATCGGCGGCCAGCCGACGCTTTCCGACGACGTGAAGGAGATTGTCGAGAAGTCGTTGACCTGATTTTCCCCTCGCATTGCGGGGCGCGGAGGCATCGATGGATGCGCAACGTTTGCACGAGGATTCAACCACAACGAACGCAAGGAGGAACAAGCCAACACATCCCGACGGCGCCGCCGGTGTTCGGGCAGGTCAAAACGCCCATGGGCGCTCGGCCTCGCTTCACGTGGACTTGGCGCAACTAAAAATTGATAAATTCCCGACCACTGACGCACCCTTCGTTATCCCGCAAATAGGAGGAGAGACAGAATGACGCCTCAAGACACGACTGCGACGCCACGGCTTAGCGTGCGGCAGGGCCACTCAACCAACACCGACGTCAATGCGGCCGTGCGGGAACTCGCAGCGCAAATCTGGCAGCCGAACAGCAAAATCTGCCTGGTGTTTTTCTCCGATGAGTACGACCGGCAAACACTCGGTCGGGCCATCCAAGAACACCTGCCCGGCCTGGTGGTGGGTTGCACCACTGCCGGGCAACTTTCTTCGGTTGGATTTCAACGCAGCGGCATATGCGGGGTCTCTTTAGCCAGCGACGAACTGATTGCAGCGCCTTACCTCATCCACCCCCTCTCCTCTCTGGTTGAGCAAGTCGGAGACATCGCGGAAGATGTTCAAGCCAAGATTCATCGCGCCAAATTGCCGGCATTCGGGCTGCTGCTGGTCGATGGGTTGTCGATGAAAGAGGAGTTGTTGACCGCCGCGTTGTTCAGAGCGTTGGGCGATGTGCCGATTGTCGGCGGTTCAGCCGGCGACATGTTGAAGTTTCAGCAGACCTTTGTCTATTACCAGGGTGCATTGTTCAATGATGCGGCAATCTTCATCCTGTTGCTTACCTCCCTGCCGTTCCATGTCTTCAAACACCAGCATTTTCGCCCGACGACCACCCGCATGGTGATCACCGAGGCCGAGCCCAATCAACGGCTCGTCAAAGAAATTAACGGCGAGCCGGCCGTGGAGGCCTATGCGCAATTAATCGGCCTGCCCGTGGACCAACTCAACGGGACCGTCTTCTCGCAGCATCCTCTTATGCTGCGCATTCGAGATGATTATTATGTACGATCAATCGCCGGGGTTGGACCCAACGGTTCTCTGAAGCTCTATTGCGCCATTGACGTCGGTCTGGTGCTCACGATCGGCCAGGGATATTCCATCAAAGAGGAGTTTGAAAATAATATTTCCCGGATCGAGCAACACATCGGCGAACCAGCGGTGATCATCGGTTGTGATTGTATTCACAGGCGGCTTGAAATGGAGGCGCAAGGCATCGATGAAAGCATCGGCCAAATGTTTGCCCGCAACAAGGTGGTTGGCTTTAGCACCTATGGCGAACAGTTCAATTCAGCTCACGTCAACCAGACCTTTACAGGGGTTGCAATCGCAGGATGACTATGACTGTCAAGGATGACGCAGGAACAATCAAAGAACTTCAGGCCAAAGTACAAGCGCAACAGAAGACGATTGACGTCCTGATGGATGCGGTCGAGCAGCAATTCATCAAAGGCGCCACGCCTTTTGAGTTGCTTGCCCAGAACCTGAATCTGGAGCAGATTGTTCAGCGGAAAACAGCCGTTTTGCAACAGCAAGGCGACGCGCTGCAAAAAGCATTGAACGAGCTGCAACACACCCAGACAGAGCTGCTGCAGGCAAAGAGCAAAGCCTTCCAGGATTCACTGCTTGAAACCATCCCGATTCCTGTCTTCTACAAAGATACGGCCGGACGATATTTAGGGTGCAACAGGGCGTTTGAGGACTTATTTGGCCAAACAAAGGAACAAATGCTCGGTAAAAGCGTGTTTGACGTCGCCACGCCTGAACTGGCCCAGATTTACCATGCCAAAGACATTGAATTGTTTGAAGAACCGAGGGTTCAGGTCTACGAATCGAGGGTTGAGGACGCAAACGGCGTTGTCCATGAAGTCATTTTTCACAAAGCGTCGTGCATCGACTCAAACGGCGCCATCAGCGGCCTGATCGGGGTGATTCTGGACCTCACCGAACGGAAGCGGGCGGAAGCGGAGCGAGAAAAATTGCAGTCGCAGTTGAACCATGCCCAAAAGATCGAATCCGTGGGCCGGTTGGCAGGCGGCGTGGCCCACGATTTCAACAACATGCTCAGCGTTATCCTTGGTTACGCTGAACTGGCTTTAAGCAAAGTCGCCCCGTCCGACCCGCTCCACAAAGCGCTCCGTGAAATTTTTAACGCCGCCATGCGTTCAGCCGAGATCACCCGGCACTTGCTGGCCTTTGCCCGCAAACAAACCATTGCGCCCAAGGTGCTTGATCTCAACGAAACCGTGGAAGGCATGCTCAAGATGCTGCGGCGTCTCATCGGCGAGGACATCAACCTCGCCTGGTTGCCAGGCCCTGGGCTCTGGCCGGTCAAACTGGACCCTTCGCAAATGGATCAGGTGCTTGCCAATCTGTGCGTCAACGCTCGCGACGCCGTCACCGGGGTGGGCAAGATCACCATTGAAACAGGCACGGCAACGGTTGACGACGCCTATTGCGCCGAACATGCGGATTTCATCCCAGGGGATTTCGTTGTCCTGTCGGTGAGCGATGACGGCTGCGGCATGAACAAGGAAACCCTCAGTCATATTTTTGAGCCGTTTTTTACCACCAAGGGAGAAGGCCAGGGAACCGGCCTGGGGTTGTCGACGGTCTACGGCATTGTCAAACAAAACGAAGGGTTTGTGAACGTCTACAGCGAGCTGGGAACCGGAACGACATTCAGCGTGTATCTGCCGCGTCATGTGGGAGCAATCACAGGGGATGAACCAACAAACAACCCGGCGCTCATCCCCCCAGGGCATGGCGAGACCATTCTGATTGTGGAGGATGAGGCGGCGATGCTGGAACTCTACGGCGCCATGCTTGAAACCTTGGGTTACGCCGTATTGACCGCGAACACGCCGGGAGAGGCCCTCCAATTGGCCAAGACGCATGCCGGCAAGGTGAATTTGTTGATAACCGACGTGGTCATGCCCGAAATGAACGGTCGCGATTTAGCCAACGCACTCCACACGCTCTTGCCAGACCTCGAAATATTGTTCATGTCCGGCTACACGGCCAATGTGATCGCCCATCGGGGGATACTGGACGAAGGGGTGCGCTTCATTCAAAAGCCTTTTTCCATCAAGGATCTCGCCGCCAAGGTCCGCGACACCCTGGGACGGGTGTAACTCGGAAGGCCGAGCCTGTCTCTGGGCGACGCCGACAGATCAAATGACCACGGCGAGCTGCGTTCCGCTTGAAGCCGCCAGAAACGATCACGCACCAAAAGCCGTCAACCCACCGGGAACGCCTGTGAAAAAAATTGTCCTGCTCATTGCGCCTATTCTCGCCATTGCCCTCTTTGCCGGCTATCGCTATCTGACCCGCGAGCAACCGATCAAGGTGACGGTGCAGACCGTGGACAACGGCGTGGTCGAGGCCACGGTGGCCAACACCCGCGCCGGCACGGTCACCGCCCGCAACCGGGCCAACCTGACCCCGGCCATTGGCGGCCAGATCGCCACCCTCAACGTCCGCAAGGCCGATACGGTCAAGGCCGGGCAGGTGCTGCTGACCCTGTGGAACAAGGACCTGCAGGCAGAGATGCAACTGGCCAAAAGCGAGGCGGTGGCCGCCGAGGCCGCAGTCCGGGAGACCTGCCTGATGGCCGATCTGGCCCAGCGCCAGGCCGGGCGGCAGAGCGATCTGCGCAAGAACCGCTCCACCTCGGAATCCAACTATGACGAGGCCCTTGCCGCCGCCCAGGCCAAACGGGCGGCCTGCGAGGCTGCCGTGGCCCGGCGCGCGGTCAGCGCCGCCCGGGTAACCGCCGCCGCCGCCACCCTGGAGCGCACCGTGCTCACCGCGCCCTTTGACGGCATTGTTGCCGAGGTCAACGGCGAGGTCGGCGAATACCTCACCCCCTCCCCTCCTGGCATCGCCACCCTGCCGGCGGTGGACCTGATCAACATGGAATCGCTCTATGTGGCCGCGCCGATTGACGAAATCGATGCGGCCCAGATCCGGCCGGGCATGACGGTGCGCATCAGCCTGGACGCCTTTCCCAAACAGAGTTTTCCGGGCCAAGTGCGAAGCATCTCGCCCTATGTGCTGGAGGTGGCCAAACAGGCGCGCACCGTCGAAATCGAGGCCGATTTCAGCGAGCATTCGACGCCGCCCAACCTGCTCGCCGGCTACAGCGCCGATGTCGAGATCATCCTCAACGCCCGTCCTTCGGTGGTGCGCATTCCCTCGGAGGCCTTGCTCAGCGACGGCTCGGTCTATCTGCTGGACGCGAAAACCAAGCGCCTGCAACGCCGACCGGTCGCCACCGGCCTGGCCAACTGGAAATTCACCGAGGTCAGCGCCGGCGTGCAGCCAGGAGATGTGGTGGTGACCTCCATCGACCGCCAGGGCCTGGGCGAGGGCGTGCTGGTCTCGGTGGATCAGACCGCCAACACCGCCGCAAATTCAGCCGCGAAAAAATGATCGAACTGCGCGAGGTCAGCCGAATTTTCCACGTGGGCGGCCAGGAGGTGCGGGCCATGGACCGGATTTCGCTCGCCATCCAGCCCGGCGAGTACCTGTCGATCATGGGGCCGTCCGGTTCGGGCAAATCGACCCTGCTCAACACCCTGGGGCTGCTCGACACCCCGGACAGCGGCGCCTACCTGCTGCAAGGCCAGGACGTCACCAGCCTCAACGACGCCCAATTGGCCGCCGTCCGCAGCCGCACCATCGGCTTCATCTTTCAGTTTTTCCACCTCATCCCCCGCTTGACGGCCCAACAGAACATCGAACTGCCGCTCTTGCTGGCTGGAGTTTCGCGCCGGGAACGAACCCTGCGCAGCACCCCCCTGATCGAGGCCTTTGGCCTGAGCGATCGAAGCAACCACCGGCCGGACGAACTCTCCGGCGGCCAACGACAGCGAGTGGCCATTGCCCGGGCGGTGATCAACAAGCCGGCGGTGCTGCTCGCCGACGAGCCCACCGGCAACCTGGACCGCCATTCCGGGGCCGACATCATCGAGTTGCTGGAGGGCCTCAATCAGGGCGGCCTGACCCTGGTGGTGGTCACCCACGATCCGGAGGTCGGCGAACGGGCCCGACGCCAGATCCGGGTGGTGGACGGCCGGATCGCCGCCGACGTTCGCCGGGCCTGAACCATGCGCCCCCTGGACGCCATCGGCTACGGCCTCGCCTCCCTGGGCAGCAACCGCATCCGCACCCTGCTGATGCTCCTGGCGATGTCCATCGGCGTGGCGGCGGTGGTGCTGCTCACCGGCATCGGCAACGGCGCCCGGTTGTATATCGTGGATCAGTTTTCCTCGCTCGGAACCAATTTGGTAATCGTCATCCCCGGTCGGGCCGAGACCGCCTCCAACACCCCGGCCACCCTGGTGGGTGAAACCCCGCGCGACCTGACCCTGGCCGACGCCCGCGCCCTGGCTCGCGGCGACGCGGTCCAGCGGCTGACGCCGATCAACATCGGCGAGATGAACATCGCCTGGCGCGGCAAGGAGCGGCAGGTGCCCCTGGTCGGCTCGACCGCCCCCATCCTCGAAATCCACCACCTGCAGATGGATCGCGGCGCCTTTCTGCCCGAGGAGGACATGGAAATCGCCCGGCCGGTCTGCGTGATCGGCGCCAAGGTCCACCGCGAGCTGTTCGGCCAGCAGAACGCCCTGGGCGAATTGGTGCGCCTTGGCGGCTTCCGCTGCCGGGTGATCGGCGTTCTTGGCTCCGAGGGCCGTTCGCTGGGCCTGGACACCGAGGAGCTGGTGATTGTGCCGGTGGCCTTTGCCCAAATGCTGCTCAACACCGAGGGATTGTTCCGCATCCTGATCGAGGCCAAGGACCTGGGCGTGATCGACCGGTTGAAAACCCACATCAAAACCACCATTGCCAAGCGCCACTACGGCGAGGAAGACGTGACCATCATCACCCAGGATTCGGTGCTGGCCACCTTTGACAAGATCCTCAAGGTGCTGACCCTGACCGTGGCCGGGATTGCCGGCATCAGCCTGGTGGTGGCGGGCATTCTGATCATGAACGTGATGCTCATGGCCGTGGCCCAGCGCACCGCCGAGATCGGGTTGAGCAAGGCCCTGGGCGCCGGGCAGCTGCAGATCATGGCCATGCTGGTGACCGAGGCCCTGCTGCTCTCCTCCATCGGCGGCTTGATCGGCCTGGGGCTTGGTTTTGCCGGTTCGTGGCTGGCGGTGCAGTTTTACCCGGCGCTCAACGCCACACCGCCGCCCTGGGCCATTGCCGCCGCCCTGGGCACAGCGCTGGGCACCGGTTTCATCTTTTCCCTGCTCCCGGCCCGCCGGGCGGCGCGGCTCGACCCAATCCGGGCCCTGGCCGGGCACTGACGCCATGGACTTGCTCGATCAGATTCAGTTCATCACCACCTCGATCCGGGCCAAACGGCTCCATTCCTTTCTCACCGGGCTGGGCATTGCGGTGGGCATCGCCGCCGTCATCCTGCTCACCTCCATGGGCGAGGGCTTGCAGCGCTTTGTCCTGGCCGAGTTCACCCAGTTCGGCACCAACCTGATCGCCGTCAATCCGGGCAAGGTCTCCACCATGGGCACATCGCTGGGGGTGATCGGTTCGGAACGGCTGCTGACCCTGGAAGACGCCGAGGCCCTGCGCCAACTGCCGGGGATTGTGGCCGCGGTGCCCATGGTGCAGGGCAACGTCGAGGTCAAGGCCGGCAACCGCACCCGGCGGATCACCCTCTACGGGGTCGGCCCGGAGATGGACCGGGCCTTTCGCATGCAGGTGCAAAACGGCCGCTTTCTGCCGCCCGACGACGCCCGCACCGCCCGGCCCTTTGTGGTCCTGGGCCACAAGGTGCGGCAGGAACTCTTCCCCGACCGCAATCCGCTGGGCGAACGCATTCAAATCGGCAATCAGCCGGCGCGGGTGATCGGGATCATGGAATCCAAGGGCCAGATCCTTGGCTTTGACATGGACGACACGGTCTACATTCCGGCGGTGCGCGCCCTGGATTTGTTCAACCGCGACGGCCTGATGGAAATCGACATCCTCTACCGCGAAGGCGCCGAGGCCGGCGAGACGGTGGCCGCGATCAAGCGGTTGCTGCTTTCGCGCCACGGCCAGGAGGATTTCACCATCACCACCCAGCAGCAAATGCTCGATGTGCTCGGTTCGGTGCTGGGCATGCTCACCGTGGCGGTCGGCGCCCTGGGCGGCATTTCGCTGCTGGTGGGGAGTGTCGGCATTTTCACGGTGATGACCATTGCTGTGCGCGAACGAACCGGCGAAATTGGTCTGCTCCGCGCCATTGGCGCAACCAAAACGCAGATCCTGCTCTTCTTCCTCTTTGAAGGCGCCCTGCTCTCGGCCCTGGGCGGCGCGGCAGGGCTGGCCGCCGGTTTTGTCTGCGCCACCCTGATCCACACCTTTGTGCCACTGCTGCCGGTGCACACGCCCTGGAGTTTCATCGTGGTCGCCGAACTGCTGGCCCTGGCGATCGGCATGCTGGCCTCGATTCTGCCCGCCCGCCAGGCGGCCCGGCTCAACCCGTTGGAGGCCCTGCGTTCGGAGTAATGCCGTTTCTATTTCAAAAGTGAAACAAGGTGTTTTGGCTGATCCCACGAAACGTTCCATGAGGCGCATGGCAACCAGAGAACGAGAGCTGGCCGGCGACCGTAGCCTGGATGCAGCTTGCGGAATCCAGGGTTTGATTTGAGGTGTTCCCGGATTTCGTTGCACTTCATCCAGGCTACGGGTTGGGGAGTGCGTCATATAAAGGCAAGAGTCGAAAAATTAGATAAGCTGGGGTGAGGAGAAGAGACGAAGTGTCAAAGGCATATAGCCTCTCGAAATGCGAAAATCTCTTCTCACCCTGGCGCCTTTGA
>NZ_JAVBXR010000024.1 GCF_030824455.1 Desulfobulbus sp. | reverse complement strand
GCGCCCCATGCCTGGACCCATGTATTTCTGCCGTTCTTCCGGCGTCATTGCGCTGAGCCGTTTCCACCACTCGGTGTGAAAGGCGTTCCAATCTTCCTGAGTGGCCTGCTGCAGGGTTCCGCGCGCCGCGCTCAGCTCATCGTTGGACATCTTGGAATAATCGACGGCCCAGGCGGCTCCGGCAACCATCATCAGACAGCAAACGGCAAACAGGGTTCGTTTCATTGTTTTCATGCGTACACCTCATTGGTTTGGGTTGTTCGACGATTCCCCGCGGGGAACCCATCCATATCCTTCGCTTCTTACATATCAACAACCATGCCAAGACAGCATATTCGAATGAGGTCGATAAATCGGTGCATTAGAAGAATCGGCGCGATCCAAGGGAAAGGATGATTCGACATCCTGCGGCCAAGGCTCGACGTAAATGTCGAACGGGAGGGAAGCAAACGCGAGGTCAGCGGGTCGGGAGGCGGCCGCGCCAGGGGCCCTTGCCCAGGGGATAGGAAAATTGTAGGCAATCCCGGCCGACAGCGACCCGCAGCCCCTGGCTGAGGTGCAGTTCGCTGCCGTTGCGGCCGGATCTGGCCGCCGCAAGCACGGCGACAATCTGCTCGTACTGGGCGGCTGCGCCCAGGGTCCACAGCAATTTTTCAATCAGGCGGCGCTGCAGGGCCGGATGCAGGCGGCAAAAGGCGGCGCGCCCCAGGCGGCAAACCAGGTGGGCGGGGTCTTCCGGATGCTGCAGGGCAACCACTTCGGCCCATCGCTCGTCGAGCAAGCGCTCCAGCAGATCCTCATCTTCACCGAGATTGGCGGCCGTCTTAAGCAGAGCCCGACGGACGCCCGGGTCGTAGTGTTCCTCCAACAGCGGCAGGAGATGGCGGCGGACGCGGTTGCGGAGAAATCGGGCGTCGTCGTTGCTGGAATCAAAACAATAGCCAACCCCCAGGTCGCCCAGGTAGGCGAGCAACTCCGCCTTGCGGACCCCAAGCAGCGGCCGGATCAGATCGCCCGCTTGCAGCCGCATCCCGGAAAGGGCCTTGCGGCCGCCGCCGCGCAACAGCCGCAGCAGCACCTCTTCCGCCTGATCGTCGGCGGTGTGGGCCACGGCCAGCAGATCGGTCGCCCATTCCTGCGCCAACCCGGCAAAGGTCTGATAGCGCAATTCACGGGCCGCATGTTCCAGTGAGCGTTTGCGCGCGGCAGCGGTAGCGTGCACATCCACCGCCGCGCGGACGCAATCAACCCCCAACCGATCCGCCGCCGCCTGCACGCAGGCCCACTCCGCCGGAGTTTCCGACGGCCGCAGGCCATGGTCGACATAGGCGGCAACCAGGGTCAAAGAAAACTCGCTCCGCAGCGCCGCCAGGATATGGAGCAGGGCCATGGAATCGGCCCCGCCGGACACCCCGACCAGCACCCGGCGGCCCCGGACCGGCAGCGACTCGTCCAGCAGGGTGCGGCGGATTGTATGCTCAAGGGGATGCAGCACGGTGTGTTCCTTGTCCGGTCCTTGAATCAAAAATGAAAATGCTCTATGCTGGGCTGGGGAAAATTGAGGAAATTTCGCAACAAGGAGTGAAACGGCAATGGATCGAGCGGCATATCTGCATCTGATGAAACAGCATCTCCAAACCGCCTATCTGCTCAGCGAGGAGAAGACCGAGACGATGATTCCGGTCTTCGTCAACACCCTGCGCTCCCACATGGACCGGCTGGCCGAACTGGCGGCCGACGGCGACATGGAACAGCTCAGCCGCGCCAGCCACGCGGTCAAGGGCGCCCTGCTCAACATCGGCCTGAGCGAGCTGGCGGAAACCGCCCAGACCATTGAACAGCAGTGCAAGAGCGGCAACAGCCCCCTCGACTTTCAGGCCATGATCACTGATCTGCAGTACACGGTGTCGCTGTTCTGTGAGGACTGACGACGCCGCGACGACCGTCATTACGGCGCCGCGTGCGCTTACTTCTTGCGCCCGCTCCGTTCGCGGAACAGCAGGCGAACCGGCACCCGATCCAAGCCCAAACCGTCGCGGAAGCAATTGGTCAGGTAGCGTTGATAGGAAAAATGAATGGCCTTGGGAGCGCTGGACACCACCGCAAACAGCGGTGGCGCAGTGCCCAACTGAGCGGTGTAGAAAAATTTCAGGCGGCGTCCGTGGTGGTAGGGCGGCTCGTGTTTGGCCACCGCGTCGGCCAGCAACCGGTTGAGGGCGGCGGTGGGGAAACGCTGGTGGAACTGGCGGTGCACCTTGCCGATCTCCGGAAAAAGCCGTTTGACGCCGGTCCCGGTCAGGGCCGAAACCTTGAGCACCGGAGCAAAGGGGATGAATTTGACCGCCTCCTCGACCTCTTCCAGCAACTTTTCCTGCCGCTTTTTATCGTCTTTGATCAGATCCCATTTGTTAATTAAAATCATCAAAGCCCGCCCCTGATCCTGGGTGTAGCCAATCACCTTGGTGTCCTGCTCGGTGATTCCCTCCTCGGCGTCGATCAGCACCAGGGCGATGTCGCAGCGGCCCAGGGCCTTCAAGGCCTTGAGGATGGAGAATTTCTCCAGCTTGTCGGTGGTCTTGCCCTTGCGGCGGATGCCGGCGGTGTCGATCAGCAGGTAGGTGTACTGGTCGCGGCTGACCAGGGTGTCGACTGAATCGCGGGTGGTGCCGGCGATTTCGGAGACCACCATCCGCTCCTGACCGATGATGGTGTTGACCATCGACGACTTGCCCACGTTGGGCCGGCCGAGGAAGGCGATCCGCATGGTGTTTTCCGGCAGCTCAATCTGGAGATCGCTCTGCTGCAGGCACGGCAGCAAGCTGTCCATCAGGGTTTTGAAGCCAAAACCGTGATCGCCGGAAAGCGCCCACAGCTCGTCCACCCCGAGTTCCCAGAAGGGAGAGAGCAGCGCGTCTTCCACGTCCGGGCTGTCGATCTTGTTGACGATGAAAAACACCTTTTTCTCGGTGCGGCGTAGCAGGTCGACAATCTCAATGTCGCTGGGGGTCAACCCCTCGCGGCCGTCCATGAGGAAAAAAATGATGTCCGCCTCCTCAATGGCCAGCAAGGCCTGATGGCGGATGTGGTTGGTGATGGTGTCGTCCTCGTCGTCGATGCCGCCGGTGTCCACCAGCATAAAGGGATGTTCTTCCCAGCTGACGCGGGCGTAGTGGCGGTCGCGGGTGACGCCCGGAGTCGGGTCGACCAGGGCGTCGCGGCGCTTGACCATGCGGTTGAACAGGGTGGATTTACCCACGTTGGGGCGGCCGATGAGGGCCACCAGGGTTGCGTTTTCCATGGTCATGATCGTTTTTCAAGCTCCTGGCGGCATTGGTCGGTTAAATGGTTGAGGGCAGCATACCCGGCGGCCTCGGGTTTGGCAAGAAGCGCGCCGAGCGAGGCCAGGGCGGGCCGAAGAAACTGCGCAAAAAAAGGCTTTTGTCGCATTTGGCTCAGAAAAGCGAAGGCGCCTAAAACCTGCAGGTTGCGTTGCAGGGCCAGGAAGACGTATTCGCGGCGAAACTGGTCGGAATCGTAGGGGATTTCCCGGTGCAGAGCGTCCAGATACACGGCCTGCAAATGGTTCTGCATGGCCTGCGGCAGAGCCACATAAGGGTCAAGCAGCAACGAGGCCAGGTCATAGGCCAGGGGCCCGAGGCGACCGCCCTGGAAATCGATGAACCGCACCCCCTGCGCGTCCACCATGATGTTGCGGCTCTGGAAATCGCGGTGGAGAAAAAAATCGGCCGGGGCCTGGGCGGCGGCTTCGGCCAGCTGCGCGCATTCGGCCTCCACGGCTTCGCGGTCAAAATCAAGGTCGAGCAAATCAACGCAGCAGGCGCGAAGGAAGTAGCCCGACTCCCGCTCCCGCATCAACTGGCAATCGTAACGGGGCGTGTCCCAGCACCAGCCAGGGTCAAACCCCTTGGCGGCCCGCACCTGCATCCGGGCCAGGCCACGCACGGCCTGTTCGTACAGCGGAAGACACCTCTCAATCCCCTGCTCAGCCGCCTGCTCGTAGAGGCGTTGGTTGCCCAGATCCTCACACAGCGCCAGCCCGGTGGCCGGATCAAAGGCGAACATCTCCGGGGCCGGAGCGCCGGACTTGCGCAGATGCGTGCCGATGCGGTAAAAGGCGACGGCCTCGGCCTGACCGCGCGGGTCCTGCTCCGGCGGCAGAATGGCGATCACGGTCTGCTGGCCCGGTCCCCGCAGCTGGCAAAAGCGGCGGGAAGAGCCGTCTGGAACCAGGGCCTGGGTCTGCACGGTCGACTCGTTCCAGGATGCGGCGGATTTGCCGAGCAGTAGCCCGGAAAGGGTGATGAGCTGGCCACCGTTCATGGCCGTGACTCCCGGCTCTGGCACGATGCGGCGTCGATCTCGGCATTGCCGGTGACAATCGCGTCGACAAAAACGCAGCCGTCGGCGACCTCCGCCCCGTCCCAGACCACGCTGCGACAGAGACGCGCGCCGTCGCCGATCACCGCGCCTGCGCCGATGCAGCCCCAATCCTCCAAAACCACGTTCGATCCGATCCGGGCGGCGGGGTCAATCACCCAGCCTCCCTCCTGGCCAAGCAGCTCGCGGTGGAGGTCGAGATAATCCGCCGGCGTGCCGATGTCCCGCCAGGGCAGGCCGTCCACCCGGCAGTAGCCGATCCGCCCCTCTGCGGCCAGTTCCCGGTAAAGATCAATGATGTGATGGAACCTGCCCGCCGGTATCCGCTCGATCACCTCCGGGTCGACCACGTGGATGCCGGTGAAGGCCAGCTGCTCGCCGGCCGCGCCCGCATCGACGCCGAAGCCGCGCACCCGGTCGCCGACAACGCCGACGTTGTTGAAGCGTGGATAATCGTGTAGGACCAGGGTGACGTCGTTTTTTGAGCCCAGATGACGGTGATACACCTGTTCCAGGTCGATTCCATGGTAGAGGTCGCCGTTCATCACCAGCACCGGATCGTTGTCCATGCGGTCCAGGGCCTTGCGCAGGCTGCCGCCGGTGCCGAGAATCTCGGGCTCGACCTGCACCAGCGCCTCGGGCCAGAGGGCGAGCGCCGCCTCGATCTGCTCGGCCAGATGATGGGCGTTGACCACCACCGGCCGGCAGTCGCAGGCCCGCAGCTGCTCCAGCAATCGATGCAGCAGGGGCTGATTGCGTACAGGAAACAGCGGCTTGGGCCGAATGGCGGAATACGGCCGCAAACGGGTTCCGTACCCGGCGGCAAGAAGGATGGCTTGCATGTCAGCGCGTCTGGCGATTGAGCTTGAATTGATCTTGACTTGAACCGGAAACTGCTCTACAAATCATTTTTTCCGGCCGATTGAATATTACAATCTCAGCATTCACGGGCAAGCGCGGGGACACGGAAGATCAACCGTTGAGCGCCGGCACGCCTGACCTTGTACAGTTTCTCTTCTTTCCTTGCAAGCCTCTGAGCAGAAAAAACCATGATTACTCTTCTTGATTACGGCGCCGGCAATGTCCGCTCGGTTGTGAACGCCATTGAACGCCTGGGCGAAACCGTGACGCTGGTCAACAGCGGCGCGGACATTGACCGCGCTGAACGTCTGGTGTTCCCCGGAGTCGGCAACTTTGGCGCCCTGATGCGCACCCTGCGCGAAAAGCAGCTGCGCGAACCGCTTGTTCGCTACCTCCACTCGGGCAAGCCTTTTTTCGGCATCTGCGTCGCCCTGCAGGCGCTGTTTGAGTCCAGCGAAGAAGCGCCCGAGGAACCGGGCCTGGGCATCCTGCCCGGCCGGGTGCAGCGTTTCACCACCGAGCTTGCCATCCCCCACATTGGCTGGAACGGGCTGAAAGCGCGTCAGGCTTCGCCGCTGTTCAACGGGCTGCAGGGCAACGAAAAATTCTATTTTGTCCACTCCTACCATGTCGCCCCGACCACCACCGACGACATCCTGACCACCACCGATTACGGCTACGAGTTCGTCAGCTCCATCCAGCGGGGCAACATGATCGCCACCCAATTCCATCCGGAAAAGAGCGGTCGCGCCGGGCTCAAGCTGCTGGAGAATTTCCTTGCCGCCGACCGCGAGGCCGTGCGGCCCGCCGCCTGTCCGCAGACCACAGTGCTGGCCAAGCGGGTCATCGCCTGTCTGGACGTGCGCGCCAACGACCGGGGCGACTTGGTGGTCACCAAGGGCGACCAGTACGACGTCCGCGAAGAAGGGGCCGTCCGCAACCTGGGCAAGCCGGTGGAACTGGCGCGCGACTACTACGAGCAGGGCGCCGACGAGATCACCTTTCTCAACATCACCGCCTTCCGCGACTTCCCGCTCCAGGACATGCCCATGCTCGAAGTCCTGCAGCAGACGTCGAAAAACGTCTTTGTCCCCCTGACCATCGGCGGCGGCATCCGCGACTTCACCGACCGAAACGGCCGTTTTTACAGCGCGCTTGAGGTGGCCTCGCAGTATTTCCGCTCCGGCGCGGACAAGGTGTCCATCGGTTCGGACGCTGTGCTGATCGTCGAAGAGGTGATCAAAACCGGCAAAGCCACTGGCCTGAGTTCCATCGAGCAGATCGCCCGGGTCTACGGCAACCAGGCGGTGGTGATCTCCATTGATCCGCGCAGGGTGTACGTCTCCGGTCCCGACGCGGCGCCCCACAAAGTGATCGAAACCGCTTTTCCCGGACCCAACGGCGAGCGCTATTGCTGGTATCAATGCACCATCAAGGGCGGCCGCGAAGGCCGCGAGGTCGACGCCGTCACCCTGGCCCAGGTATGCGAGCAGTTGGGGGCAGGAGAAATCCTGCTGAACTGCATCGACCGCGACGGCACCAACTCCGGCTTTGACCTGGAATTGATCAACGCGGTCAAATCCGCAGTCACCATCCCGGTGATTGCATCCAGCGGCGCCGGCTGCGCCGAACATTTCCGCGAGGTCTTCACCCGAACCAAGGCCGAGGCGGCCCTGGCCGCCGGCATCTTCCACCGCAAAGAGGTTCCGATTGGCGAGGTGAAAGACTTCCTGCGTCCGACCATCGAAATCCGGCCCGCCTAAGCCTTTGCTGCGGAGCCGTTTATTGGTAGAAAAACGGCTCCGCGCGTTGAGTCACATCCGCTTATTCCATTTACAAGAGAAACTGCCGCCTCTTTTGCCTCGGGCCTGACCGTATCTTTTCTTTGCGATTGGTCGATCTGCCTCTATAATACAGCAAGATCGGATTCAAGGTGACCGGGGGACAATCTCCCGTCACTGCAGACAAGGGAATGTCATGCCTTCTTCTCCCCCCAAAAGACCATTGCCAATCGTTGCGCCCCAACCGCCTTTCAAACGGCTATTGCGGGCGGTGCAGCGGCATTGGGCCAACTCCGCCGGCGCACTTTTTTCCCGTTCCGTCCCGGCGTCCGCCGACAGCGAGCCGAGCCATCCAGCTGCAAAAAGCAGGGACAAACGGCGCCAGCCCCGCATTCAACTTGCCAACACCTCCGTGCACGTCACCGACGGATGTCTTTTTGCCACCGCCCAGATTGACAACATCTCACCCAGCGGCATCTGTCTGTGCAAACTGCCGGAACAGCTGTATCGCAGCCAAGTGCCCTTAACCGTCTTCTCCAACGACAACCCCGCCATCCCGGTGCTGCACATCGAGCCGCGCTGGGAAACCACCGAATGGGCCGGCAAAACCATCGGCGCCGCGATCCTCAACACCTCGGATGCGTGGCGGCTTTTTTTCGTCCGCGCCGCCGGCCAACTGGAAGCCTGAACGTCGGGCAAAGCCTTCTCTTGCGCCGTCGCTGTTCCAACTCAACGTTTGATTTTTTTCTTATCTGTAAAGCGATGCACCAGCCACCACAACCAATGGGGAGCGTGGAGGCCTGCCGCCTCGTCCCGCTGTTGTCAGCGGGGCGACGGAAGAGGTGCTTTGATCGGTGGGGAAAAAGAGATGCGGCCTCTTGGTTTGTCGGACAAACCAAGCGCGATGCTCAGAGGAGGGGAAAGCAGGAAATAAGCCAGTTACGGCAAGGTCTCGCCCTGCGTGACTTCGTCTTGCACGATGTCATCCAGCACAAACTCGTCGCCTTCTTGAGCGTTTCTATCTTTATTGATTTTCCGCTCTTTTTTGGCGTCTTTCTTTTTTTGTTTTTCCAGTTCCTTGATCCGTTTTTCCTGTTTGTAATTCGTGCGTTTGACCAAAACACTCCCCCGTTGACAGCTGTGGTTGACAGGCAATGCCAAAACAATGAACCCCGCACAAGGCGGGGTTCTCTATAACAACAGATTTACTTATCGAATTTTAACGACATTGGCGGCTGCCGGGCCTTTGGCGCCATCTACCACATTGAAGCTGACGCGTTCACCTTCCTGGAGTGATTTGAAGCCGTCAGCCTGGATTGCGGAATGATGTACAAAAACATCCTTGCCGCCATCCTGAGCGATAAAACCAAAACCCTTAGAATCATTAAACCATTTTACAGTTCCTTCAGCCATTGTCACTACTCCTCTTTCGTTGTGCGCGGGGCGCACGGTTTGGTGGTTGGCCCCGCCTTGGGACCATGGGTACTCCACTGAATCATCCTTGGGATCATTCAGCAAATTGTGCGTCAATCGTCATTTAGAGCGGCCGGCAAGGCCAAACACCTGAGACGATGCTGCAGTACGGTTGCTCCGGGACGAACGGGGCGTTGACGTCCCCTTGGGTCCCTTGTTGCTGCGGGGAGCGCCGGCCGGTCGTTCACGCCTGACCTCCGAACGCTCGCCTGTCGGCGCATTGCGGACAACAGGCAGATCAGCAACGGTTTGCCGACGCATCCTGTTGTTCAACGAATTTTCAATGAGACGAATCATCCGAATGTCTTCATTGGTGGCAAAAGTCAGAGCCTCGCCGGTGCAGGCAGCCCTGCCGGTGCGACCGGTCCGGTGGATATAAGCCTCGGCGGTGTCGGGCATGTCGTAGTTGACTACATGCGATATGCCGGTGACGTCAATGCCGCGGGCGGCAATGTCGGTGGCGACCAGGATGGTGTACGCGCCGCTTTTAAAGCCGTCCAGGGCCTGCTGCCGTTTGCTCTGCGACAGGTTGCCCTGCAGCGAGGTGGCCTTGAACCCTGATTGCGCCAGTCGCTGGGCCAAATTTTTAGCCTTGTACTTGGTGCGAGTGAACACCAGGGTGGTGGCCATTTCCTCATCCTTGAGCAGGTGCAAAAGCAAATCCGTCTTTTGTCCCTGATCAATCGAATAGAGACGATGAGAGATGCTGTCCACCGACCGGGTGAGGTTAATCTGCACGGTCACCGGATTTTTGAGAATGTCCTCGGCAAGATGCCTGATTTCGCCGGGCATGGTTGCCGAAAACACCAGCGATTGCCGCTCTTTGGGCAACTGGCGCAAAATGCGGCGGATGTCGGGGAGAAACCCCTTGTCAAACATGTGGTCGGCCTCGTCAAGAATCAGCGTCTCAACCTGACTCAGATTGATTGCCTTGTCGTTGAGGAGATCCAGCAGCCGGCCCGGACAGGCCACCACGATATCGACGCCGTTGCGAATCTTTGCGACCTGTCCCTGCTTGCCGACCCCGCCGTACACCGCGACGGTGCGCAGCGGCGTATTGCGAATGATCTGCAGGGTGAAGGCGTTAATTTGTTCGGCCAGTTCTCTGGTCGGGGCAATGATCAGAGCCCTGACCTGCTTGCCGGAGGTTTGCATGAGATGCTGCACGGTCGGCAGGATAAATGCGGCGGTCTTGCCGGTGCCGGTTTGCGCTAGGCCGAGCAGATCGCGCCGCTCAAGGACCGAAGGAATGGCCTGCTGCTGTATAGGGGTGGGCGCGGTGAAACCGCACTGTTGAATTGCTTGGGTGATGTGATCGTTGAAATGGAAATCGTTAAAACTCATTCATGCTCCTGCAATCAAGGACAGGGTCGCCAAACGCGGTTTAAGGCGCAGGATTGCCGCACGCGGCGGCAGGCAACAGACGGGTCGGATAATTGCGAAAATTTGGGGTGTGAATCTGCCGACAGCGGCAGAAAACAGACGGAGGGGATACGGCAGACAAGCGACAAGCAGCGACTCGATGGATTCGAACAGATTTGTTGGATGCTTGAGAGGCACGTAACTGATAAAAAAATTGTGCGGGTTGATGCGTTATCGACGCCTCTGGCCTTTTTTGGCCGGCGGCTTGGCTTCATTACAGACAAGCGTTCGATGGTTGTATTCCTTGCCGTTCAGCCCGTCCATCACTTTGTGACCTTCGGACCGGCTGGACATCTCGACAAATCCAAAGCCCTTGGACTGCCCGGTGAACTGATCGACAATGAGCTTAGCGCTGACCACATCACCAAAGGGGCTACAGAGTGCGGACAGCTCGGGTTCGGTTATATTATAAGGCAAACTACCGATGAAAAGTTTCATGCTCATCCTTCCACAAAGGGGGCTGCAAGCAAAAACTTTTCAGGTATCGAAGGATACGAAATTGATAGCGTTGGATATCAAAAAAGAAAATGCTAAATGTTGTAAGGCTTCTTACTTTAACCGATCCCAAGCGCCATTGCAAGCGAATAATTCTCATCTGAGAAAAAGACGCCGACAACCAAGCCAAAAATCCCCGCCAAGCGCTGGCCCCACCTTAGGTATTCCCATTCATGGGCAACAATGCTATAGTTGCCGACTTTACTTTTCGGCGGATGCAGGGATTCGGGTCAGGGCGGCGCACCACAGCGCGACCAACGCCCCTGCCCTTCCTTTCAATTCGCCCCCAGTTTGTGCACCGATTTTCTCTGACCACGCAGGCGCCATGGACGAAAAATTAAATATTCCGCAGGTGCGGGAACGTATTGACCAGATCGACGACACCATCCTCGAATTGCTGAAGGAGCGCCTTGGTTGCGCCAAGACCATCGGCCAACTCAAGAGCGAGACCAACCGCGCCAAATGGGACCCGCAGCGCGAACTGGAGATCTACCAACGGCTGCGGCAATACAACAACGACGTCTTTCCGTACAAGGCGTTGCGCTCGATCTTCCACGAGATCATCACCACCTGTCGGTTGTCGCAACGCAAGGCAACCGTCGCCTATCTCGGTCCTGAGGCGACCTTTTCCCATCTTGCCGGGGTCAAATATTTCGGCCAGACCGCCGAATATCTGCCCATGGAGTCGATCGCCGAGGTCTTTGAGGAAGTGGAAAAAGAACGGGTGCAGTACGGCATCGTGCCGGTGGAGAACTCCATCGAAGGCGCGGTCACCTATTCGCTCGACGCCTTTATGAAGTACAAGGTCAAAATTAGCGGCGAGATCCAACTGGCCATCACCCACAACCTGGTCTGTCGCTCGGGCAACATCGAGGACATCCAGACCGTGGCCTCCCACTCCCAACCCCTGGCCCAGTGCCGCAACTGGCTGCGGAAAAACCTGCCTAAAATCCCCACCCTGGACGTTTTTTCCACCGGCACCGCCGCCCAGATGGCGGCCAACAACCCCAACATCGGCGCTATTGCCAGTTCGCTGGCCATCAACACCTACGGTTTGCAGGTGGTGGTGCCCGGCATTGAGGACTACCAGGGCAACACCACCCGTTTCCTGGTCATTGGCCGCAAGTCGCCCAAAAAGAGCGGCTGCGACAAAACCTCGATCCTGATCGGTTTGATCAACCGTCCCGGCGCGCTCAACGAGATTCTCACCATCCTCTCGGCCAAGAACATCGACCTGGCCAAGATCGAATCCCGGCCGACCAAGGACAAGCAATGGAAATACCTTTTCTTCCTTGACATGATCGGCCACATCGAAGATCCGGTAATCTACGAGGCCTGCAACATCCTCAAGCAAATCTGCGCCTACTACGAGGTGCTCGGCTCTTACCCCCGGGCCGACGACATCAACCTCAACGGCGACGCCGCTTGATCGATCATCGACAAGCGTAACCACTCAGCGGTAACGGTTTTTTCTTCCCATGTGCGCGCTTCTTAGTTGCCAGGGCCTGTCCAAGGCCTTTGGCGCCCAAACCCTGTTTTCCGACGTCACCCTGATGATCTGCGAAGGCGACAAGGTCGGCCTGATCGGACCCAACGGTTCGGGCAAGTCGACCCTGCTTAAAATCTTCTGCGGTCTTGCCCAGGCGGACAGCGGCACGGTCTACACCCAGAAACTGACGCGCACCAGCTACGTGGCCCAGGACGATCTGTTCAATGAAACGGCCAACTGCATCGACAACCTCTATGCGGCGATCAAGGGGTTGGACATCGACGAGGCCGAACAGTACAACCGGGTGCACGCCCTACTCAGCCGGGCCCAGTTCGCCGACCCCGAACAGCCGGTGCGCCTGCTCTCCGGCGGTTGGCGCAAACGGCTGGCCGTATGCCGCGCCCTGGTCACCCGGCCTGAAATCCTGATCATGGACGAGCCCACCAATCATCTGGACATTGAGGGCATCCTCTGGCTGGAGCGGTTGCTGGGGGCCAATTTGCCCGAGAGCCCGGCCGCCTTTCTCCTGGTCAGCCACGACCGCCGCTTTCTCGAAAACACGGTCAACCGGGTGATCGAACTGGCCCCGGTCTATCCCGAAGGCTCCTTCCAGGTACGCGGGACCTACGCCGATTTCCTCGAAAAAAAATCCGACTACCTCCTCCAGCGGCAAAACCTGGAAGAACGGTTGACCAACAAGATGCGGCGCGAGACCGAATGGCTGCGGCGCGGTCCCAAGGCCCGAAGCACCAAGGCCCGCTACCGGATCGAGGAGGCGGGGCGACTTCAGGAGGAGTTGGGCCAGGTGCGCACCAAAAACCGCTCGGCCGGCCAGGTGGGGATTGCCTTTGAGAGCACCCTGCGCAAGACCAAAAAATTGCTGACCGGTACGGGGTTGACCAAGGGGTTCGACGGTCCGCCGCTCTTCTCCGGCCTGGACCTCACCCTGACGCCGGGCATGCGCCTGGGCTTGCTGGGCCGCAACGGCAGCGGCAAATCGACCCTGATGCAAATCCTGGCGGCGGCCGCCGACGCCGACGGCCCGAAGCCTGACCAGGGAACCGTGGTCACCGCCGAAAACGTGCGCATCGTCAACTTTGACCAGCGCCGCGAGCAACTGGACACCGAAGTCACCCTGCGCCGCGCCCTGGCCCCGGACGGCGACAGCGTTATGTACCAGGGCCAGAGCCTGCACGTGGTCACCTGGGCCAAGCGGTTCCTGTTCCGCGCCGATCAGTTGGAAACCCCGGTCAACCGCCTTTCCGGCGGCGAACAGGCCCGCATCCTCATCGCCCGGCTGATGCGCCAGCCCGCAGACATCCTCCTGCTCGACGAACCCACCAACGACCTCGACATCCCTTCACTGGACGTGCTTGAGGAAAGCCTGTGCGAATTCCCCGGGGCACTGGTGCTGGTCACCCACGACCGGTTCCTGCTCGACCGGGTCTGCAACTTGGTGCTCGGCTTTGACGGCCAGGGGCAGACCGAATATTTCGCCGACCACGAGCAGTGGCTGGCCATGATGCAGGACCGGGACCGCAAAGAGGCGCCCAAGGCAGTCGCCGCCGCCAAGGAAAAGCCGGCGGTCAAGGCCAAACCCGGCAAGCTCTCCTATATGGATCAGCGCGAGTACGACCAGATGGAAGAGTTGATCCTCGCCGCCGAATCCCGCCTGGAAGAACTGGCCCAACTGATGAGCGCCCCCGAGGTGATGGCCAACTCAACCCAACTGCAGCAGTGCTGGCAGGAACAACAGGAGCTGCAGACCAAAACCGAACAGCTCTACGACCGCTGGGACGAGCTCGAACAGCGCCGGCTGGGCTGAACCCTCCCCCTCCGTCCTCCTCGAACGCGCAAATATTCTTTGTCGTTTCGGTCCATTTTGCCTTATACTCCCACCGAGGACAATTCCCCGTTCTCCTCTTCGCCTCCAACCACCCGGAAGTGAACGCCATCCCCGCAAGGAGTCCGTCATGCCCACGGCGCGCTATGGATACATTCTTCTTGGCCTGCTCTTTTTGCTCCATCTCTCCTCCTGCGGCCAGGAGCAAACAGCGCCGGTCTGCACCGATCCCTTGGGGTGTGTTGTTGTCGGCCCCGGAGAACCGATGCAACTTGGCGTGCTGCAGGCGCTTTCCGGCAAGGTGGCGCCGTTGGGCGTTGAACAGATCCGAGGATTGGAGCTGTCCCTAAAGGGCCGTCAACACACTGTGGCCGGCCATCCCGTCGCCCTCCAGACCGAGGATTGCGGCTGCACCAGCGAGGGCGGCGCCAACGCCGCGCTCAAGATCGTCGCCGATCCGCAGACCGTGGCCATCTTCGGCACCACCTGCTCCAACGCCGCCGCAACCGCCGCCCAGGTCATGTCGGACGCCGGCCTGACGATGATCTCCGGCAACAACAGCGCCCCCTTCCTCACCGCCATTGGCGGCAAACGCGCGCCCCACTGGCAACCCGGCTATTTCAGAACCGCCTCCAACGAAGAACACTCCGGGCCGGCCGCCGCCACCTACGCCTACACCAAACTGGGCGTCCGCAGGGCCGCGACCATTAACGACGGCGACATCTACACCAGGGGATTGACCGACGGTTTTGCCCGCACCTTTACCGCCTTGGGCGGCTCCGTGGC
The DNA here is from genome assembly GCF_030824455.1 of Desulfobulbus sp. Lineage (GTDB taxonomy): Bacteria > Desulfobacterota > Desulfobulbia > Desulfobulbales > Desulfobulbaceae > Desulfobulbus. The sequence goes on along the minus strand of NZ_JAVBXR010000024.1, from coordinate 11,112 downwards.
GCTCGACGCCTCCATCGACAAGGGGGACACCGAGATGCAACCGGTCCTGGCCGCCGTGGCCAATTCGCAGGCCGAACTCCTCTTTTTTCCGCTCTTCCAGCCCGAGGGCAATCATATCCTGTCGCAGGCGCGAAAGAACGAGCAGTTCGCCAACATCGTGCTGATGAGCGACGGGGCGCTGATCGAAAATTCGTTCATTGCCGCCATGGGCGACCTCGCCCGGGGAATGTACTTTGTCGGCCCGAGTCCCGCGACAACGCCCCGCAGCTTTGAGTTGGCGAAGGCCTACCTCGCGGCCTTCCAGAGTTTGCCCGCCACCAGTTACTACCAAAGCAGTTTTGACGCCGCCGAACTCCTGTTCCGAGCCATTGAGCAGACCGCAGTTCGCCTGGGCGACGGCGGGACGTTGATCGGCCGGGAAGCCCTGCGCCGTGCACTCTATGCCAGCGCCAACGTCGAGGGCGTCACCGGCGTCCTCAACTGCGATCAATTCGGCGATTGCGCGAATCCGGCGTTCAACGTGCTCCGCCTGACCATTCCAGAGGAAGGAGTGGAAGGATTGCAGAAAAACGTGCAATTCACCTATGCGCCCCTGCAACGGGGCGCAGCCTCCATCCCCGGAACGCCGCAGGCCCGGCAATGAAGCGGATGTTTCCCCAGCGGAGGCCCCTGGGCATCGCCGGCAAGCTCCGTCTGGGACTCGGCGCTTTGCTGGCCCTCCTGGTCCTGACCATGGCCGCCTGGCTCTTTTCCCTCCACCTGGCCAATCAGGCGAGGAAGACGATCAGCGCCAGCGGCGCGATTGAACGCACCGTGCTCAACATGGACCGGCTGCTGGAAAAGGCGCGCCGGCTGCACGGCGATTTCTTCCTCCAACAGAATCGGATCGGTCTTGCCGAGGCGCATGTCCAGTTCGCTCAGCCTTCGGTTCGCCTGATCGCCGAAGCTGTTGCCGCCAGCGCCGAATTGAAAAAATTGATTGCCCAATCCGATGTCGGCAAAAACCTTCGCCGCCATGACGTCGACCTCAACGTCTACCTTGCCTCGGCCAAACGCTTCGCCGACACCTCCCTGGAATCCATCGATCTGATCACCCGTCTTGCCGATCCAGAACGGGGATTGGAAGCGCAATTTTCTCAGTTGCTGGCCACGTTGCACTCCAAATCCGCCCCATTCGCCCCCTTCAACGCCCTGAGCATGGACGTTCTGCACCACTACCAGGAATATCGCACCACCCGCCAGCGGCACATCATGCAGTCGGCTTTCAATGCCCTGGCCAATCTGCACAACCAACTCGACGGCTCGCCAAAACTGCCTGCCCTGGAAGCGCAAAACATCCGCGAACTGGCCGCGCGGTTAAAAAGCACGGGCGAGGAAATCCTGGCCGTTGACCTGGCCATACGAAATAAATTTAATGATTTCAACCTGCAGTCCAGCGGCGCGCAACCCATTGCTCAAGCGCTGATCAGGCAGGCGGGGATCGAAGTGCGCACCGCCCAAGACAGAATTTTCCACTCGCTCCAGGCCGCCGCCCTGTTTCTGACGGTTTCCGCACTCCTTGCAATCGTCGTTGGCGTGCTGGTCAGCCGCTTCGTCTCCCGCGCCATCACCGAACGGATTGCGGCGCTCACCACCTGCGCCGCCCAGATCCAGCAGGGACGGCTCAGCGCCGCCGCCGCCGAATCGCCGGCTGACGAACTCGGCCAACTGGGCAGGACCTTCAACCTGATGAGCGGCCGCATCCAGGAACTGGTCGACAATCTGGAGCGGAAAATCGAACAGCGCACCGTGCAGCTGGGCGAGAGCGAACAGCGCTTCCGCTGCATCGCCAACGAGCTGCCCAATGTCGGCATCATCGGCTTTGACCGCGAGCGACGGGTCTTTTTCTGGAATCACGCCTGCGAACGCCTCTATGGCCGGGCCGGGGTTGAAGCGTTGGGCCAGCCCGTTGAAGACCTGGTTGCCGACAATTCCCGACGGGACGCGCTTGAGGGACAACTGCGGCAATGGATCGAAAACGGCGTCGCCCTTGCCGGCGGCGAGGCCCGGTTCAGAGGCGCGAACGGCGCGGAGGTCGCGGTGTTTGTCTCCTATTTTACGGTGACCAGCCCCCAGGGCCAGCAGGAGATGTACAGCCTGCACATCGACCTGACCGACCTGAAGGCGGCCGAGGAGGAAAGCGCGCTGCGCGAATCGATCTACCGCAGCCTGTTTGATCACACCAGCAGCGGTGTGGGCGTGTTGCGGGCGGTTGACGACGGCCGCGATTTCATCGTCAGCGACCTCAACCGGGCGGCGGAACGCATTGAGGGCCGTCCTCGCAGCGAACTCCTCGGCAGCAGTTTGGTTGCAAGCAGTCCCGGCGTCGCGCCCACCGGGTTGCTGGACAAGATGCGCCAGGTGTGGTTGACCGGCGAGCCGATCACGCTGCCGCCTGTCCTCTACCACCATGAGGATCGTCACCGCTGGAGCCAGGGCCATCTCTACAAAATTCCCACCGGCGAGGTGGTTTTTGTCTATGACGACATCACCCAACTCAAAGACGCCGAGCTGTCGCGGGCAACCATGGAAACCCAGCTGCAGCGAGCCCGCAAGATGGAGGCCATTGGCCTGTTGGCCGGCGGCGTGGCCCACGATCTCAACAACATCCTCTCCGGGATCGTCAGCTATCCGGATCTGATGCTGATGCAACTGCCGCCTGACAGCAAGCTGCGTAAGCCGGTGCTGGCCATTCAGGAATCGGGGCAACGGGCGGCGGCGGTGGTGGCCGACCTGCTGACGGTGGCTCGGGGCGTCAGCAGCGAGCGACGGACCTGCTCGCTCAGTCAGTTGGCCGGCGAATATCTGGCCTCGCCGGAACACGAGGCCCTGCTCGCCCGGCACCCCGGCGTCGCGGTTGCCACCGAGTTTGCGGCTGATCTCTGGCCCCTGTCCTGCTCGCCGGTCCATCTCAAAAAAAGCCTGATGAACCTCACCACCAACGCCACCGAAGCTATTGCCCACAGCGGACGAATCACCATCCGGACCCGCAACGAAACCTTGGAACCGGCAGAGGCCCGGCAGCTTAGCATTGAACCGGGATGCTATGTTGTGCTGGAAATCGCTGATTCGGGATCGGGCATTGCCCAGGCCGACATCGAGCACATCTTCGAGCCCTTTTACACCAAAAAAGTAATGGGCCGAAGCGGCACCGGCCTGGGGCTGGCCGTGGTCTGGAACACCATCCAGGATCACCATGGCGGCGTCACCGTGGCCAGCAGCGACCAGGGCACGGCGTTTACCCTCCGGTTCCCGGCGGCAGCGACCGAATCGCCGCTCCCGGCCGAAATTGAAACGGAAGAGGCGGTCCCCCGGGGTCACGGAGAAACCATCCTGATTGTCGACGACGAACCGCTGCAACGCGACGTCGCCGGCCAGATGCTCGAATCCTTGGGATACCAAACCATCGCAGTCGCTTCAGGCGAGGCGGCGGTCGAACACCTCCAGGAACATCGGGCGGATCTGGTGCTGCTAGACATGCTCATGGGCGTCGGCATCAACGGCCGCAAGACCTACGAGCGGATCATTCGCCTCCATCCCGGCCAGAAGGCCCTGATCGTCAGCGGTTTTTCCGAAAGCGACGAGGTGCAGGAGGCCCTGCGCCTGGGCGTCTCCGGATACCTGCAAAAACCCTATAGCCTGAAAGATCTAGGCAAGGCGGTTGCCGCCCTGCTGGCGTAAAAAACCGAGATTTCGCACCGTCTCCCGCAGCAAAAACACAAGGCCTGCTGCCTGCCCCAGCCGCCTTGCGGCCTCTGCCTCCTGTCCGCAAATCCCATTGACACCCCTGGCGATTTTCACTATACAAACGGCGGTGAGGCCTACCCGCGCCGAGAAGGCTTTCTACGCCGCTCGACGCACGCTCCTGGAGGACATCCAGGCAATCAAACACTCAAAAAGGAAGACGCCATGATCCGCAAAAGCCTGCTGCTCCTCGTCAGCGCCCTGTTCCTGATCGGCAGCCACGCCGTGGCGGCCACCAAGCTGACCAACGGCATTGACGCCAATTTCCCGCCCTTTGCCTTTGTCGACAAAACCGGCGCGCCCAGCGGCTTTGACGTCGAGGCCATGAACTGGATCGCCAAGGACATGGGGGTTGAGGTCAGCCATCAACCAATCGAATGGGACGGCATCATCACCAGCCTGGTCACCAAAAAGATCGACATTATCGCCTCGGGCATGAGCATCACCCCGGATCGCGCCAAACAGGTCAACTTTACCAACCCCTACTGGGTGATCAAACAGGTGATGGTGGTCAAAAAGGGCTCGCCCCTGACCGTGGAAAACGTCCTGAGCGGCAAAAAAATCCTTGGCGTTCAGCAGGGCACCTCCGAAGCCAAATGGCTCAAAGAGCAGGCAACCGCCAAGGGCTGGAACTTTGAGTTGCGCTACTACAACTCCTCGCCGCTGGCGGTGGAGGACGTGCTCAACGGCCGCATCGACGCCGCCGCCATGGACGACGCCCCGGCCAAGGACGCCGCCGCCAAGAAGGACGTGCAAGTGCTCGGCACCTTTGGCATGGACACCGAGGAATTCGGCTACGCAGTGCGCAAGGACGACCAAGCACTGCTCGACAAGGTCAACGCCAGCCTCAAAAAACTGATGGCCTCCCCGGACTGGCAAGCGCTGATCAAGAAATACGAGCTGGAGAAGTAACCGCCCGATCACTGCTCGGCGGGCGGGGTTCTTAACTCCGCCCGCCTTTTTTCTGTCAGGAAACAGCCTGCCTGCTTCCTGCGCCGCCCTCCACCCAGACGCCCACGGCCCCCACTAGGGCCGCGAGCCTTGCCTTTTTCAACTCCGCGACATGCCGACAAGCCTGACCGTTATTGCCGACTCCCTGCCCTATCTGCTGCTGGGAACCATCAACACCGCCGGGATCGTGGTCGCGGCCATGCTGCTGGGTTTGCTGCTCGGCGTTTGCATCGCGGTCGGTTTGGTGTACGGCGGCCGACCGGTCCGGCTGCTGCTGAGTTGCTATGTCTGGTTCTTTCGCGGCGTGCCGGTGCTGGTGTTGCTTTTTCTGTTCTACTTCGGCCTGTTCACCTACCTGGGCCTGCCTTTCAACGCCTTCTTTTCGGTGGCCCTGGTGCTGGGCATGACCACCGGGGCCTATCAGGCCAACATCTTCAAGGGCGCGATCCTGTCGCTGCCGCGCGGTCAGTTCAAGGCGGCCAGCGCCCTGGGGATGAGCGAACTCCAGACCATCCGCTCAATCATCCTGCCGCAGGCGCTGCGCGTTTCGATTCCAGCCTGGTCGAACGAGTACTCGATCATCCTCAAGGATTCGGCCCTGGCCTTTGTCATCGGCGCGCCGGAGATCATGGCCCGCACCCAGTTTGTGGCCTCGCGCACCTATCAGCATCTGCCGCTCTACATCACCGCCGGCCTGCTCTATTTCTTCCTTACCTGGCTGGGCGTCGCGGCGCTGCGCGCACTGGAGCGCCGCCTCCGCATCCCCGGCTACACCCACGGCATCCAATGATCACAGACACCACCCCGATCCTCCGGGTCGACAACATCAGCAAATGCTTCGGCGAGACCTGCATCCTCAAAGGCGTCAGCCTGAGCCTGCGCAAGGGGGAAATCAAGGTGCTGATTGGCCCCTCGGGCGGCGGCAAATCGACCCTGCTGCAGTGCATCAACTGTCTGGTGCGCCCGGACGCCGGCGAAATTCATCTCGGCGAGGAGCGGATCGATCTCGCCAGCAAGGCCGATCTCTGCCGGCTGCGTCAGCAGGTGGGGATGATCTTTCAGGATTTCAACCTCTTTGACCACCTCAGCGCCCAGGACAACATTACCATTGCCCTGCGCAAGGTGAAAAAGTTAGGCAAACGCGAGGCTGCGGAGCGCGCCCGACTGGAGTTGGAACAGGTGGGACTGGGCGACAAGGCCGAGCTCTACCCGGCCCAGTTGTCCGGCGGCCAGAAACAGCGGGTGGCCATTGCCCGGGCCCTGGCCATGGATCCCAAGGCCCTGTTGCTCGACGAACCGACCTCAGCGCTCGATCCGGAATTGATCGGCGAGGTGATCGCGGTGATCCGCGCCCTGGCCGCCAAGGGCATGACCATGATCATGGCCACCCACCAGATCAGCCTGATCTCCACCCTGGCCGATGAAATTTTGTTCATGGAAAACGGCGTTATCGTCGAGCAGGGCTCGCCGGCCCAATTGCTGACCTCGGGCAACCCCAGCAAGAGCCAGGGTTTCTGCGACCGACTCAACGATCTGGCCGACGGCGGTTGTTGATGTTGACGCTCTCCCCTTTTTACCAGGAACTGCTGGCGGCCCTCAACCAGGGCCTGCTCATGAGCCTGGCCTTGATTATCCCCTCGGCCCTGGGCGGAGTGTTGATCGGCATCAGCGCCGGGGCGCTGCGGGTGTTTGGCGACCGCTGGGTACGCCTCCTGGGCGACGGCTACGCGGCGCTCTTTCGCGGCACGCCGCTGGTGGTGCAGTTGTTCGTGCTCTATTTCGGCCTGCCCAACGTCGGCGTCTATCTCAGCCCCTACGCGGCCGCAGTCACCGGTTTCATGCTCTGCAGCGGCGCCTACCAGTCGGAATACGTGCGCGGGGCGCTGCTGTCGATCAAACGCGGCCAGTATTTCGGGGCCCAGGCCCTGGGCTTCACCCCCTGGCAGACCGTGCGCTGCATCATCGTGCCCCAGGCGGTGCGGCGGGCCATCCACGGCTGCGGCAACGAGATCGTCTATCTCATCAAATATTCGTCCCTGGCCTATGTGGTCACCTGCATGGAGCTGACCGGCGAAGGCAAGACCATTGCCACCGAATACTTCCGTTTTACCGAGGTTTTTGCCATCATCGGCCTCTACTACCTGGCCCTGGTGAGCCTGGCGATTTTCTTCCTCAAAAAAATCGAGCAACGCCTCTACATTCCAGGTTTCGGTCATCAGTAACTGACTGCATTTCCCCACACACCCTCTTTTCAGTTTTTCTTTCCATGTTTCCCTACAACCCGCTTACCGACGAAATCATTGCCCTGCTCCAGCGCCGTCTCAGCCCTGGGGCCGTTGTCGCCGATCCCGCCGGGCTCAAAGCCTGCGCCGTCGACGCCTCGACCCTGTCCCACCGGCCCGAGCTGGTGGTGCGCGCCCAAACCGTTGACGACGTGCAAACGACACTCAAGATGGCCAACCAGTATAACTTTCCGGTAACCCCGCGCGGCGGCGGTTCAGGGCTTGCCGGCGGTTGCCTGCCCCATCTGGGCGGGGTGGTGTTGTCCACCCGCGAGCTCTGTGCCGTTCGCGCCATTGACGCCGCCAACTTCACCATGGAGGTCGAGGCCGGAGCGATCAGCAGCCAGGTGCGCGAGGCCGCAGCCGCCCACAACCTCTTCTATCCGCCCGATCCGGCCGGCATGGACCTGAGCACCATCGGCGGCAACGCCGCCACCGACGCCGGCGGCCCGGCCTGCGTCAAGTACGGCACCACCCGCGACTACATCCTCGGCCTGGAAGCGGTCCTGCCCGACGGAACCCTGATCAACACCGGGGTCCGCACCCGCAAGGGCGTGGTCGGCTACGATCTGACCAACCTGCTGGTCGGCTGCGAGGGGACGCTGGCGGTGATCACCGCCCTGACCTTGAAGCTCATCCCCCGGCCGCCGGCCACGGTCGGCGCGCTCTGCGCCTTTGCCTCCATGGGCGCGGCCATGCGTGCCGTGGCCCGGATCATGGCTGAAGGCCACCTGCCCAGCGCCATCGAATTTCTCGACCACCGCTGCCTGGCCCTGGTCGGCGAGTTGCTGCCTTTTGAGTTGCCGACAGGCAAGCCCTCGCTGCTGTTGATGGAACTCGACGGCCCGGCCGAGCAGATCGCGCCCGAGATGGAGACCGTGATTTCCCTGGCAACCAACGAAGGCGCAATCCACGTTCTTAGAGCGCCGAACGAGCAGGATCGGCAACGGATCTGGGAGGTGCGCCGCCAGGTGAGCCTGCGCATCCACGACCACGCCGTGCTCTACATCCCCGAGGACGTGGCCGTGCCGCTCAGCGCCATTGCCCGGCTGGTCGACGCCCTGCCCGACTTTGAAGCCCGCTACGCAATCGAAATCTTTGCCTTTGGTCACGCCGGCGACGGCAACATCCACCTCAACATCACCACCCAGTATCTGGCGCGGCAACCGCGCGCCGAGCAAGGGGTCAAGGCCCTGCTGGAGATGGTGCTGGAACTGGGCGGAACCATCAGCGGCGAGCACGGCATCGGACTGGCCAAAAAGGAATTTCTGCCCCTGGAGCTTTCCCCGGCCAGCATCCGCCTGCAGCAGGGAATCAAACAGCTCTTCGATCCCAACCTGATTCTCAATCCCGGCAAGATCTTCCCATGAACGACGCCAATTTCCCGCCAATCAGCCGCCGGGTCCAGGCCATTGCGGTCTCCGCCACCAAGGCCATGGCCCAGGAGGCGGCCCGGATCGGCGGCTGCGTCAGCCTTGGCCAGGGCGTGCCCTCTTTTGCGACCCAGCCTGCAGTGGTTGACGAGGTCATCCGCACCCTGCGCAACCACCCGGCCAGCGGCAAATACACCCTGCAGACCGGGTTGCCGGAACTGCGCCGCCGCATTGCCCGCGCCCTGCGCGAAGAAAGGGGAGTGGAGATCGACCCGGAAAGCGAGATCTGCCTCACCGTCGGCGCCATGGAGGGGTTGCTGGCCACCCTGCTGACCCTGGTGGACCAGGGCGACGAGGTGATCCTGCCCTCGCCGACCTACGCCTCCTACATCGAGCAGATTCATCTGGCCGGCGGCGTGCCGGTGTATGCGCCGCTGACAGCCGACTGGGGCCTGGACCTGGAGGCGGTGCGCCGCGCCGTCACCCCGAAAACCCGGGCGCTGATGCTGTGCAACCCCGGCAATCCCACCGGCAACGTCTTTACCAACGCCGAGGTTCTGGCCCTCTGCGATCTGGCCATGGAACGGAATTTTGTGGTGGTGGTCGACGAAACCTACGATTATCTCGTCTACGACGGCCGAACGCCGCTGTCGCCGCTTGCTCTGCCGCAGTGCCGCAACCATGTGGTCTGCGTCTCGTCGCTGTCCAAGAAATATGCGCTCACCGGCTGGCGGATCGGTTGGGTGACGGCGGCGCAGGGGTTGATGGCCCAGATCATGAAAGTCCACGACGCGGCCACCATCTGCGCGCCCACGCCCTCGCAGCACGCGGCCCTGGCGGCCCTGGACGCTGATCCGGCCTGGCTGGCCGAGTGCCGGCGCCAGTTGCGCAGGCGGCGCGAGCTCTGCTGCCGACGCCTGGATGATTTGCGGGATTTTTTTTCGTATGTCGATCCCAGGGGGGCTTTTTACGTCATGGCCCGCTATCTGTTCTCGGATGCGCCGTCACACCAGGTGGCGACCCAGTTGTTGCACGGAGCCGGGGTGATAGCCATTCCGGGCGGCTGCTACGGATTGGGAGGCGAGGGGCATCTCCGCCTCTCCTTTGGCGGCGAGGAGGCGGAGATCAACGAGGCCTTTGATCGCATTGCGGGGTGGTTGCAGGCGGGGAAAAAACGATAGAAGGACTGAGCCGCCGATGCGGGAAAGATGGCCTGGGTGGTCGGAGTTGGTGAGAATAATCGAGGGTTACCCCCGAATACAGGGGAATGATCGCAAATAAATCCGTCCCCATTTTACGTCCGCCGTATTTTTCTTTTAACTTTCCATATATCGTTTCCTATGATCGCAATATGTGGAGTATTTTCAATAAAAAACAATACGCGGAAATCTTGCCCCCACAAGGAATGATATGGCGGAAAAAATTCCACTTATTGAACTGTTATGCATCGAAATAAATGAATACGAAGCTGCCCGAAATCCCTGATTTCACCACACATGAACTTATAAGTTCGTATCATGATGGCATCCAGGATGCTGTAAATTTTATAGAGAAACGGATTATTCCAACATTACAGGGACAAATCAATCTTTCAAAACAAGAAGAGGCTACCATTGGTGTCTTTTATCGCATTCACTTTCTAGCGAATTCACTTTTACGCCTAAATAAAAAACTGGATTTTAACGCAGTAGCAATTATATCCCGTACAGTATTTGAGCTATTACTCGACATAAAACTCCTTTCATCACCCAACATACAACAAATCCAGATAGATCAATTCCATGCATTTCCAGAAATAGATCGTTACAAAAAAGCTAAAAGAATTGTAGATCTTCAAATTAAGCATCCGGAGTTAATACATAATTCTTTACTTGACTCAGCAAGACGCAAAAGTTTTGTTGAATACACAGGTAGACATGAATCGATTGAGAAAAAAGTAAAATCTCTTTGGGGAATGACTAAAAAAGGAAAAGTCAATTGGCCTGACAACTGGACAGGTCTATCTATAAAAGAACGCGCAGAAAAATTTGGGCCGTTGTACGAACAGGAATATTTGGAAATTTATTCGTTCCTCAGCTCATACACACATGGAGGAAGCGCAGCTTATTCCAACCTTTCAGAAGAAACACTTGAAAGCATTTATGGTGTTTCTCTCGAATATGCCAGAAAAATGTATATTGAATCATTAATAATGTGCTCTCAACAATTTAAACTAACGAAAGGGATAGAATCTTTTTCCCAAATTCTAGATTTCCTCAAAGAGGCTCCCCAACATATTTTAGTTGATACAAGGTTGGGATGAGGAACGAACCCCAACATTGTGTCATGGGACCGAAGAGATGCAATGCGATACCGGCCCGTGAGGGTTGATGACGGCGCCTATTTTTTCACCGTGAATATTGCGGAACGGCGCCAGTCCGGCTGGCAGATTACATTGACGTGCTCCATAAGGTTGTCGGCATCACGAAAAACAGGCAGAGTTATTTCCACATTCTCCGTCTCAACCCAAATCCATTTCGAACTTTCTCTTCTATCAACCAACCATAGCCTCCCTGCGGGAGCAGCATTCTTTTCTTTGCGTGCCCAAAGAAAAAGAATCAAAAGAAAGGGCAGCCCGGCCGCTGAGACTACCCCGGTCGCCGAGCCGCGAAACCGGCGGGGCAAAAACTCGCTGCGCTCAAACAGTTTGCCCCTTCATCCGGTTCCGCACCCCACCGCCCGGC
>NZ_JAVBXR010000059.1 GCF_030824455.1 Desulfobulbus sp. | reverse complement strand
TAATGGCCAAAAAATTGTTGAGCATTATGCACACACTCATCGTGCATCAGAAAACCTTCGATTATTCAAAGGCTTTTCAGGTTACGGCTTGACAATTCCCTTTAACGGGCATTTCGAACAAAGTGAGAAATATCAAGCCATAACGAGATTTATCCTTGCCGTGCTCGTCGAAATTGACAAGGCGGCGTGCTTCACTTTTGAAATGGAAATGGAGTAGCGTATTTTTTTGTCACCGACCGTGTCCGCCACATCGTTCCAGCAACGAGAACCTGAACCTTTGCCAATCGTGCGAGCAAGCGCACCTCACTAATCCATGCCGCAACCCATCAAGGTGCTGATCATCGACCGGGAACCTGAGTTCGCCTCGATCCTGACGGAACGACTCCATTCGTGGGGGTTTGCCGCCAGTGCGGCCCACGGCAAGGAAGAGGCGCTGGACGCCCTGGTCGATTTCGACCCCAAGGTGGTGGTGCTCGGGTTGCAGGACAAAGACAGCGGCGGGTTGGAGCTGTTGAGCATGATCAAGGCCTTTAACCCGGCCATTGAAGTGCTGTTGCTGATCGGCAAAGGCATGGCCATTGCCGGGATGCAGGGCATTGAGCGGGGGGCCTTTGACTATATCCCCCAGCCGATTGAACTGGGGGTTTTGATCGGCAAAATTAGAAAGGCCGCCGGGGTGGAAGCGGACCAATAAAGGCCGGGTGGGAGAGCGGGATGCGCAATCATCGGGCTGATCGGGAAAATGAGCAGGGCTGCCGGGGTTGCATTCACCCAATAAAGGCATTACTCAAGAAAAGAAGAGCGAGGAACAGAGAAAAACAACAGAGCGGAGGCTTGGCATGAAGAAAATCGAACTGGCTGGAACGCGGGAGTTTAACCCCCTGGGCATGAAGGCCATCGTGTTGCACGATTCGGAACATTTCAAGATCCTCAACTTCAACCTCAAGGCCGGGGCCCTGTTTCCCATCCACAGCCACGACCTGGACGGTCAACTGTCCATTCTGGTGATCGAAGGCGAGGGCGAGTTCCTGGCCGATAACGACGCAACCATGGCCGCCAAGACCGGCGATATGCTGATCGCTGACATCCGCGAACCGCACGGGGTCAAGGCGACCACCGACATGCGCATTGTGGTCACCATCGCCCCGCCGATCTGAGCAGGAAGCCCGCTATGGCTTGGGATTGGGCGCTTCCGGGCCCAGGAGGTCGAGCATGGTTCGGCATTGTTGGGCTGGGGTTTGGCTCCCGCCGATCAGGGCGAGGACGCGCTCAATCCGCCGCCGTTCCTGCTTGGGCAAGGTGGCGGATTGTCGAAGCAGTTGCGTCCCTTCATTTCTGATCGTCTCAAAAAATTGGGGGCCGGGTTGGCCCTGACAGCCTTGGCGCAGGGCGGTTTGCCAGGCGGCATAGGTGAGCGGCGTTGCTTCGGCTTTTTCTGCTGCGGGCGGGGCTGCTGCGGCCCGCTGGGCGGGTTGCGGGGCCGATGACGGCACGGCTCCGCCGGCAAGGGTTGCGGCTGATTCCTCGCTTTGGACGGCCTGCTGGTCGGCGATAAGCGGCGCGACTTGGTTGGGTGCTGCGCCTGCTGGGGCAACCGGGGTTTTTGGCGTTATAGGCGTTATGCGTTTGGCGGCGGTCGGCGGGGATTGTTCAGCCTTTTTTTCGTGCTGCGCCGTTATGGCTGGCGCCGTTGCTTTGCGCTGCGCCGGCGCGGCCGCATCCAGCCCTTGTTCCAGTTCTTGGTCCGGGGTTTGGGAAGCGGTGCTGCGGGATCTGTGCTTGGCTTTGTCAACCCTGGGCGCAACGGTTTCTCTGTCGGCCAGATTCCCCACCTGCTCGTCTGCCGATTGAAGGCTGCTCGCCGCTGGCGGGGCTGGGGCCTCCTGTTCAGGGGCGACCTGTGCCGTCGTTTTTAGCGCCGGCATACTCAGTGCCTGTTCCTGGGCCGCTTTCTCCGGCAGGTGGGGCAGGACGCCGTGATCGGCCGTGATGTTGAGGAAGACGGCAATGCTCGCCGCAGCCGCCAGGAGCGATCCGGCGGCGGCCAGGACGCGCGGTCGGCTGATCAGGCGGCGCAAGGTGTTGCGGTTGCTCCGGCCGGTCTGGCCGCGCCATTCCCGATCCAGTCTCAGCCAGAGGGCGTAGCAGCGCTCGCAACCGGCAAGATGGGTCAGGCAGGGTTCGATCTGCTCCGGGGTAAGCCGACCCTCGATCAACGCCGACAGCTCTTCCGGCTCCAGACAGGCGCCGCAGGGTTCCGGCTGCTCGCTGACCAGGGACAACAGGGCCAATCGTCGGTCCGCCTCCCGCTGCTGTTCCATCTTGCTTTTATCGATCATCATCCCTCCTTGGTCGCCGCAGCGCATCGTGTGGGGCGGAACCCGCAAACCCGGACAGACTCCCGCAGCAGACGTTCCCCCTTTGCCTTGCAGACGGTCTCCGCCGGCGTTTGTGTCGTTGCGCGATCATAACAGCAGCCGCAATTCCTCTTCCAGGCCGGCCTGGGCCAGATCCTGACGCAACCGCTCCAGCAGCCGCCGCAAACGGCCATGGACCTGATGCCGGTTGAGGCCGAGCATCCGGCCCGCCTCGGCCACCGCCACCCCGTCCCGATAGCACAACTGCAGCAGCAGCCGTTCGCGCGGCTCCAAAACGATGTCCAGCGCCGCAATCCGCTCGAACAGCCCCGGATCAACCTCCCGGTTGGCGTCGGCAAAGATGATCCGGCCCAGGACCGCGAACATCTGCCTCCGTTCGGTTGCTTCCAACTGGCGTTCCTGCGCCGAACCCTCGTCGTCCTCGGGCGAGGAGGGTGTTGTTTCTTCGCAAAATTCGCTCCGCGCGGCCCGCTGTTCGCCACAGGCGGGGATTTCGCCGAGGATGCGATAGGCGGCCTCTTCGGTTGTGGCGGCGTTGCCGGACTGTTGAACGGTGATGATCGCCACGGCCTCGTCCGGGGTAAAACGCTCCAGGCAGAGCAGGCGAAACAGCCGCATCCAGATGCCGCCAAGGCGACGAATCCACAGCGGGGCCTTGACCCGACCAAAGCGGACCCGGGCAAAATCCTCCAGCAAACGCAAGGTCAGGGCGCCAATGTAGGCGGCTAGGCTCGACTGGCCGGTGAAGGCCTGCAGCCGTCGCCAGTCGTCCCGGGCCAGCCCCTCCATGACAAACAGCGCCGCCTCTTCGGCCAGCTCCGTCTGCTGAAAGCGGCGGCCCGCCATGCGGTTGATCATGTTCCAGTGGGTAAGGGCCTGTTTCTGCCAGGGGTTTGTCGAGGTCATGGGGCAACAGCTTGCATTGATTTGTCGGCGCTTGTACATTTTTTTAATGAGTGAGCGACACATTCCGCCCCAGGCGCCGTCCAAAGAGACAACAGGGGCAACATCCGCTTCCGGAACGGCGGCGTCCCCGCAACCTTCGCACCTAAGGAGCACCGTTATGAAATTCATCGTTCTGCTTGTCCTGCTTTTTCTGTCGATCCTGGCCGGCTGCTCGTCCTCGACCCCCGAGGCGGAAAAAAAGGAAAGCCGCGCCGACGCGGCCCTTGTCGCGGAACAAACCACCAACCACGCGGTTGTGGTTGATCAGGCCGGTCAAACCGTGGACAAGGCGCGGGAAAGAACGCCCCAACCGCCGCCGCCTGCCGAATCGCTTGCCGGAGCGGCGCGGATGAAGCCCGCCGGCGTTCTTGCCCGAAGCGCAGTCTACGAGGCCATGCCGGCCAGCGCGCCGCCGGCGGCCTGGAACCGCGAATCCTACAACGCCAGTCGGGAAAACGGGTTCGTCAACGCCGGCCGCGATGCCCTGTCTACTTTCAGCATCGACGTCGACACCGCCAGCTACGCCAACGTGCGCCGCTTTGTGAACGGCGGCAACCTGCCGCCGGTGGGCGCGGTGCGCATCGAGGAGATGATCAACTATTTCACCTACGACTACCCGGCTCCCAAGGGCGCGGATCCCATCAGCCTCAGCGCCGAGATCGGCCCCAGCCCCTTTCACCAGGGCTACCAGTTGGCGCGCATCGGCCTCAAGGCCCGCGATCTGGACAAGGAGCAGCTGCCGCCCTCCAACCTGGTCTTTCTGGTCGACGTCTCCGGCTCGATGCAGGACGCCAACAAGCTGCCGCTGCTCAAACAGGCCCTGCCGCTGCTGGTCCGGCAGTTGGGCGGGCGCGACCGGGTGGCCATGGTGGTCTACGCCGGCGGCGACAGCGTGGTCCTGCCGCCCACCGCCGGCAATCGTCAACAGGAAATCCTGGCCGCCATCGATCGACTGCAGGCCGGCGGCTCCACCCACGCCTCCGGCGGCATCCGCACCGCCTATCAACTGGCCCGGCAGAGCTTCAAGGCCGGCGGCAACAACCGGGTCATCCTCGCCTCGGACGGCGACTTCAACGTTGGCGTCACCAGCCGCGACGAACTCACCCGGCTGATCGAAGAGGAGCGCAAGGGCGGAGTCTACCTGACCGTGCTGGGACTTGGCATGGGCAATTACCACGATGATACCATGGAAATTCTCGCCGACAAGGGCAACGGCAACTACGCCTACATTGATTCTCTGCTCGAAGCCAAGAAGGTGATGGTCAAGGAACTGAGCGGCACCCTTTTTGCGCTGGCGGGCGACGTCAAAATTCAGGTGGAGTTCAACCCGGCGCGGGTCGGGGCCTACCGCTTGATCGGCTATGAGAACCGTGCCCTGGCCGACGAGGATTTCCGCGACGACGCCAAGGACGCCGGCGAGATCGGCGTCGGCCATCGGGTTACCGCTCTCTACGAGCTGATCCCAGCCGGACACGCCTCGATTCCTCAGTTGGACCCGCTCAAATATCAGGCTCCGCAAGCCGGCGCCGCCAAGGGTTCGGCGGAGATTATGGCCGTCAAGCTGCGCTACAAGCCCCTGGGCGAGAACAGCTCTCGCCAGATCAGCCTGCCGGTGCGTGCGGTTGCCGACGAACAAACCACGACGGATTTCCGCTTTGCCGCCGCTGTGGCCGGCTACGGCATGCTGCTCACCCATTCGGAGCATCTGGGGAGTTTCACCTGGGAGCAATGTCTGGAAATGGCGCGAGCTGGCCGTGGGACTGACGCCGAGGGCTACCGGGCCGAGTTGTATCGGCTGGTGGAAGCCAGCCAGTTGCTGGCGCGGCAACGGGGCGCGCAGCCCGACGCGAAGCCGGAACCCCAGCCGCTGCAGCCGCTCAGGTAAGCAGCGCGGGCCAGTCGAGGGCGGGGAAGGCGCGATGGAGCATGTGATCGTCGTCCTCGATTTGCACCGTAAGGTTGCTGAAGGTGGCTTGGGCCTGGGGCAGCACCAGGTCGGGCGGGCAGACCGTGTCCTGCCTGCCCATGACCAGCAGCGAGGGCACGGCAATGGGCGCGGTCGGCGGGTGGTAATCGACGAAGTTGAGCGCCGGGGCCAGCAGAATCAAGCGATGGATCCGCTCGGGATGGCGGACGGCGAAACAGGCGGCCATCAGCCCGCCAAAGCTCGATCCCGCCAGGATGAGGTGGTCGATCCCGGCAACCTGCGCCTCCAACTGGGCCAGCCGCTGCTCCAGGTCGCCGTGGTAATCCTGCATCCGCACCGCAGGGAAGTGCTGGTTGAACCATTGACCCTTGGTCCCCCGGCTAGAGGATTCAAGGCCGTGGAGAAAGAAGGCTGAGGGGGCTGTTGTTGGATGTGCTGGGGACATGGTTGTTTTCCGATGTTCAGGCAATCGACCTGCTGTGAGTTGGTGAAAGAAATGGGGAGGTTTGTACAAGGCCCGATGCGTAGGCGAAGATCAACCACCGCCCCGCAGGGTTATCCTGCGGGGCGGTTGCTTGTTACTTCATGCACCAGGCGTAAGCATTCTGGAACATCTTGAGCCAGGGGCTGACCGGTAGGTGCTTCATCTCCTCAGGCAGCCAGTGGGCCTGCCAGGTGAGGAAGGTCCGTTCCGGATGGGGCATCATCGCCAGGTGGCGGCCGTCGGGCGAGCAGAGGCCGGTCAGGCCGCCGGGCGAGCCGTTGGGGTTGAAGGGATAAGCCTCGGTGGGCTGGCCCTCGTCGTCGACATAGACCACGGTAGCCATCTGCTCGGCCCAGACCCGCTCGCGGATGGCCTCGTCGGGAAAATGGAGGAAGCCTTCGCCGTGGTCGACGTGGATGCCGAACACCAGATCCTCCATGCCCTGGAGCATGATCGCTTTGCTCGGCAGAATTTTGACCGTGGACCAGCGGGACTCGAAGCGGCCGCTGAGGTTGTGGATGAAACGCGGCTGACGCTCCGCTTCAATGCCGTGCCAGGGCGCCCAGCCGAGCAGGCCGAATAACTGGCAACCGTTGCAGACGCCCAGGGTGAAGGTGTCCGGCCGGTTGTAAAAATCCTGGAACTGGGCCTGGAGCCGCTCGTTGAAGCGGATGGTGGCGGCCCAGCCCTTGGCGCTCTCCGGCACGTCGGCATAGGAGAATCCACCCACCGCCGCCAGCCCCCGGAACCCGGACAGGTCAATCCGGCCGCTGAGCAGGTCGGTCATGGTCACGTCCCAGGGCTCGAATCCGGCGTTGTAAAAGGCGGAACTCATCTCCCGGTCGGAGTTGGAACCCTCGTCGCGGAGGATGGCCACTTTGGGTTTGTTGGTTTGCTGCAGGACGGCAGGCTCCGTGGCCTCGGGCTTGAAGCTGAGGCGATATTCCGGGCCTTTGCGGTCCATGGTGTTGCACTTCTCGGCGTCGGCGCAGTCGGGGTTGACCTGCAGCCGCTCCAGCTGATAACTGGTTTCCTCCCA
Source organism: Desulfobulbus sp. (assembly GCF_030824455.1). Classification (GTDB taxonomy): domain Bacteria; phylum Desulfobacterota; class Desulfobulbia; order Desulfobulbales; family Desulfobulbaceae; genus Desulfobulbus. The sequence continues at coordinate 19,184 of NZ_JAVBXR010000059.1, read as the reverse complement.
CCACTGGCGCAGCAGGACCATGGAATCGTCCATCGCCAATTCGCCGTTGTACTGGATGGTCACGGCCTTCTTGACCGTGCTTGAGCCGAGCACCGCACAGGGCGTGCCGGCCTGCTCGAACCGTTTTTTCACCTCAGCCAGATGACTCCACTGGCATTCGACCACCAGGCCCAATTCCTCGGAAAAGAGCGTTTCCAGCACGGTTGCTGATCCATTCAGGGCCAGATTGAGGCCGCAGTTGCCGCTAAAGGCCATCTCCAGCACAGTGGTAATCAGGCCGCCGTCGCTGCGGTCGTGTCCGGCCAGGATCAGACCCTTGTCGATCAGTTCCTGGACGGCGAGAAAGGCCTGTTTGACCAGGGCCGGGTCGTCCATGTCCGGGACCTCCGAACCAATCTGGCCCAGAGTCTGGGCCAAGGCGCTGCCGCCCAAACGGTTCTTGCCGGCCGCCAGATCAATCAACAGCAGCACCGAGCCCGGCGCCTTGATGTCCGGGGTGACTTTCTTGCGGATGTCGGACATGGCCGCATAGGCCGAGATCACCAGCTGACGCGGCGATTTCACCACCTCGTCCTCCACCTTGGCGGCCATGGACAGGCTGTCCTTGCCGCCGTCCACCGCCATGCCCACAGCAATCATCGCATCCGCCATGGCCTCGGCCGCATCGCGCAGGGCCGCGCCCTCGCCCGCCAGTTTCGGGGCCCACATCCAGTTAGCCGAGCACTTAACCTGCTCGAGGTCGTCGATCTTGGCCCAGACCAGGTTGGTCAGGCATTCGCCCACCGCCATTCGCGCCCCGGCTGCCGGGTCCACCAGCATCTTGATCGGCTGCTCGCCAATGGCCGAGGCAATGCCGGTCAAGCCGAAATGACTCTGGGCCACCACCGCCACGTCGGCCACGGTCAGCTGCAGGGGGCCGCAGCACTGCTGCTGGGCGATCAGACCGGTGACCGCCCGGTCGACCTTGTTGGTGAGGAAGCGTTTGGAGCCGACCGACACCAGCCGCAGCACCCGTTCCAGGGCGTCGCGCACCCCGAGTCCGGCCGGCGGGACAAAGGCGGACAGGGCTGGAACCGTGCGGCTGTCGACAAAGGTTTTCTGCGGAATATTGCCGAGCAGCTCAGGTATCTCGATGTTGACCGGGGTGGAGTTGTCCTGATTGTCCTGGACAACGAAGCGCAGGTCGCCGGTGACCTCGCCCAGCACCTCGCAGGCCACCTTTTCCCGCTCGCAGATAGCCTGGAAGCGGGCGATGTTCTCCGGGCTGATCAGCAGCCCGACCCGCTCCTGGTATTCAGCCACGTAGATTTCCAGCACCGACATGGTCGGATCGCCGACCCGGATATTGCGGATCTCGACCCGTCCGCCCGCATGTTCGACCAGCTCCTTGAGCACGTTGGCCGGGCCGCCGGCGCCCTGATCGTGGATAACGTCGATCAGGCTCAGATCGCCCATCTCGTTGCAGGCCCGGATCACCCGGTTCATCTTCTGCTCCATCTCGGCGTCGCCGCGCTGGACCGCGTTGAAGTCGAGCTTGGCTTCGTTTTCGCCCTGCATCATCGAGGAAGCCGCGCCGCCACCAAAGCCTACCCGGTAGGCCGGGCCGCCGACCTGGACAATGATCATCCCCTTGAGGGCGTCTTTCTTGTCGGTGTGGCGGTCGTCGATCTGGCCGATGCCGCCGGTGAACATGATAGGCTTGAGAAAGCCCCAGCGCTCGCCGTTTTCCAGGCGCAGGTCAAAGGAGCGGGTGAAGCCCTGGATCAGCGGTTCGCCGAATTTGTTGCCGTAGTCGGAGGCGCCGTTGCTGGCTTCGATTTCGATTTCCAGCGCCGGCGCCAGGCTGTCCGGGCAGGCGTAGCTGTTTTCCCACTCCAGCGGGTAGTCCGGGATGTGGAGGTTGGCCACGCAGTAGCCAGCGGTTCCGGCCATGACAAAGCCGCCCCGGCCGGTGCCTTGGACGTCGCGGATGCGGCCGCCGGTCCCGGTTTCGGCGCCGGGAAAGGGGGCCACGCCGGTGGGGAAGTTGTGGGTCTCGGCGGTGAGCAGCGGATGGTAGCAGACCGTGGTTTCGCGCAGGGCCGAGGGCGCGCCGGGCTGTTCGGGCAGCAGGGTGGTGAGGGTATGGCCCTCGATGACGCTGGAGTTGTCCTTGAAGGCCACCTTGCTGCCCTTGGGATGGGCTTTCAGGGTGTCGGTAACCACCTGAAACAGAGTTTTGTCGCATTCCTGGCCGTCGATCACCTGCTTGCCCCGGAAAAAGCCGTGGCGCGAGTGCTCGGAGTTGGCGTTATTGAGGTCCATGATCTCGACAATGGTCGGGTTGCGATGGCAGCGCTCAACAAAATAGCGGTGATACAGCTCCCGGTCCCACTGGTCCATGGAGATGCCGGGAATGTCGAGCAGGCCGTCCGGGCCTTTGCCGATCAGATCGACCTCGTAAACCGGCTCGGGCACAATGCCGGTTTCAAAGGTGGTCAGCGGCGCGGCATAGACGCATTCGGTCATCCGGTCGTGCTTGTCGGCGACAAAGGCGTCCATGTCCTTGCCCTCGGGAACCAGGTAACGGCGGGAGCGCTCCACCCGGCTGACGCAATCCAGGCCCACGGCCCGGCAGATCGATACCAGGTTGGAGGACCAGGCGGTGGCGAAATTGAGCCGGGGCCCGACCTCGACCACCCGCTGGCCGACAAGCGTCGGCTCAAAGGTGACCGTGTCGAGCAGGAAGCCGTCGGCCAGGATCAGGCGCAAGCGTTCCATCTCCTGCGGTTCCAGCGGCCGGCTGGATTCGATGTTGAAACAGTAGGCAAAGTCGGGGTCAAGCTGACGGTGGAGCTGGGTGACGAGAGAAGCCATGGAATATTCCTTTTTTTCGAGAGAGCAAAGCCGTTCCAAAACGGCGTGGAGTCGGATGTTGGGGCGCGCTTGCATTGCGCAACCGGAGAGCGTGCCCCGAAAATCCGGGGGGGCTGCTGCTGTCAGGCCTTGTTTTTCCCGATTACGCTGGGCCTCATCCGGGCAACGCGCAACGGCGAAAATGTCCTTGGGCGACGGAAAGGGCGGAATCTATAGCAATCCAAGGAAATCTTCAACCGAAAGGCCAGCCTGTTTGAGGATGTGGGCCAAGGTGGATCGTTTTATGGGCGCATGCGCCGGGATAGTTAGCTTCAGCGTTTCGGTGCGGGTGTGTTTCTGCAGTCGTATATGGCTTCCTTTCTGTCTGACCACGACCCAACCGTCACGCTGCAGGGCGTGGATGATTTTAACGTAGGACAGGCTGGGCGTCTTGGTCATACGGCAATTTCAAGAATCTGCGCGTTCGGGCCCAAGAGCGTGTCGTCTTCAATAGGTTCCAGGTACAAAGCAATGGCTTCTTTTATATTTTCAAGCGCCTCTTCCTGACTGTCGCCTTCGCTGAAGCAACCGGGCAGGCTTGGCGCATAGACGGTGAAGCCGCCTTCTTCGCTGGGTTCAAGAACTATTTGCAGTTTCATCGAGGCCTCCGCTCCGCATGGGGGGAACAAGAAGATGCGTCCATGCGCATCCATTGAGCCAAGCCTATCATGAACCGCTGTTTTTTTCCGCCCCAAAGTGGGGCTTGCTTCCTTCTTTTGGGCTGGCAGCGGCATCCGCCCAGGGAAAAGCTTCGCTGAAAAACGCGGCGTGGTTGGAGGTGAACAGGGGCGGATCGCGGCGAATGATGGCGCCAATGGTGGGGTGGCGCTTGAATTCGCGGTCAAGAAAGGTGCGGATCGCTTTGCGGTCCCACCCGCGCGGATGGACAAAATCGCGGTAGAGCGACAGGTCGCCCTCGGAGAATTCGGCTCCCGGCAATTGGCCGGCGTCGAAGCTGGCGCGCGGCATATTGAAAATCGCCAGATTGAGAAAGGTGATGGCCTGGTGATGACGGAGGGTAAAATCGAGGGTCATGCGGGCTTCAACCAGCGATTCAGTGGGGGTGCCGAACAGCAGATAGACATAGGTGGCGATGCCGGCCTGTTGCAGGGCGGCCAGCACCCGCTCGATCAAGTCCAAGCGGACACCCTTGCACATGGCGTCGAGCACGGCCTGGCTGCCGGATTCGAGGCCGAGCTTGAGCAGTACGCAGCCGGAAGCGCGCAATTGCCGGCAGAAATCCGGGTCGGCCAGTTGTTCGTGGAAGCGGACAAAGCCGTACCAGGGCGCGCCGGGCGGCTGGTCGCAGAACGCCTGCATCAGCGCCGGGCTGACGGCGTTGTCGAGCAGATGGATCAAGGCTGGCCGGATTTGGGCGGTCAATCCCCGCAGGTGGGCAAGGACCGTGGTCGGGGCGACCGGGTGGTAGGGGCTCTGCTCCGCTGTTTCCGGGCAGAAATTGCATCGGTTCCAGTAGCAGCCGCGCGAGGCCGAGTAGGGCAGGATCGGGCCGGGCGACAGGTAGTCGGCCATCGGCAGATCCGAATAATCCGGCGGCAGCTCTTCAAGCGGTTGGTCAACGCCCATGAGTCTCAGCAGCGGGCCTTCTCCCGGTCCGGCAATGCAGTGCTCAACCAGGCCGGCAAAGGGGTTGTTCCACTGCGGACTGCTCATCCACGAGGTGATCAGGCCGCCGCCCAGGATCAGCTGCAGGTGCGGAAAATGGCGTTTGAGGAAGCCGAGCAGGGCAAAGGCGCACAGCGCCTGGCTGAGGAAGGAAAGCGAGACGCCGACAAAACGGGGGTTGTTCGCCTCCAGCAGTTCGGGCAGCCGCTCGCGGAAATAGGGGTAGAAGAGATTGTCGCGATGGTCTTCCGCCGACCGGAGCAGATCGCGGCTGTCCAGCGGGTTGGCGCTGTTGTCCTGGTAGTTGACCAGGCTGACCGCAAGCTCGGGCCGGGGGCGGACGGCCAGTTCCACCACCCGATTCAAATCGCGCACCGCCCGTTGATACCGGTCGGCGTTGCGGTACAGATCGGGCGTGCGTAGACCGGCAAGGTTGGCGCCGCCATTGCGCAGGGCCCGGCTCGACCAGGTGTCGTGCGGATCACGGGCTTGCTTGCGCAGAAACAGCAAACCCTCCAGGTTGGCGTCCAGGAGGGTGCATGCAACGCCGTGGCGGCGCAGGCTGCCGGCAAGGTAGGCGACGCCCGTAGGCGGTTCGCCCGCCTTGGCCACGGGGGGATAGATCAGGAGCATGACAAAGGTCTCAACTGAAGAGCAGTCAAGATTCGCGGGCTTGGGAACAAGACAGAAACTTCACGGCTGCGAAGCCGCTTGTTGCGCTCACACCGATTCCCGGGTCTTGTGGAACACCACCTCGGGAAAGAGTTCCTGGGTGTGGGCCAAACGCCAACTGCCCTCGGCCAGGTAGGAGAGATGCCCTTCGGCGTCCAGGGCCAGGTTGAACTGGGCTTTCTTTTCAAAATCGCGCATCTGCTGCTTGTTGTCGCAGGTCACCCAGCGGGCCAGGGTGTAGCTCAGCGGCTCGTAGGTGGCGTCGACCCCGTACTCGTCCTTGAGCCGGGTCATGGTCACCTCAAACTGGAGCACGCCCACCGCGCCCAGGATGTAGTCGTTGCCGACAATCGGCCGGAACACCTGCACTGCGCCCTCCTCGGCCATCTGCAGCAATCCTTTCTGCAATTGCTTCATCTTCAGCGGGTTGCGCAGCACCACCCGCCGGAAATGTTCGGGCGCGAAGTTGGGGATGCCGGTGAACTTGAGCTCTTCCTTGTCGCTGAAGGTGTCGCCGATCTTGATCGTGCCGTGGTTGTGGATGCCGATGATGTCGCCGGGATAGGCCTCGTCGACGTGCGAGCGCTCCTGGGCCATGAACACCGTGGCGTTGCTCAGGTTCACCTCTTTGCCCAACCGGTGGTGCATGACCTTCATCCCCCGGGTGAACTTGCCGGAACAGATGCGGAAAAAGGCGATCCGGTCGCGGTGGGCCGGGTCCATATTCGCCTGGATCTTGAAGGTGAAGCCGCTGAAGGCCTCTTCCTCGGGATGCACCATGCGGGTGACGGCGGCGCGTGGGCCTGGAGCCGGCGAGAGCTCAACAAAGGCGTCGAGCATCTCGCGCACCCCGAAGTTGTTGATCGCACTGCCGAAAAAGACCGGGGTCTGGCCAGCCTTGAGATACTGTTCATGGTCAAAGGGGTTGGCCGCGCCCTGCAGCAGTTCGATGTCCTCGCGCAGCTTGTCGGCGGCGTATTTGCCCACCAGGCTGTCCAGCTGGGGATCGTTCAGGTCGTTGACCACGATGCAGTCCTCGGGCCGGGTGTCCTGGCTGGGGGTGAACAGGGTGATCTGCTTGCGGTGCAGGTCGTAGACGCCCTTGAAGCCCTTGCCCATGCCGATCGGCCAGCTAAGCGGCACGCATTCGATCTGCAACTTTTCCTCGATGTCGGCCAGGAGGTCCAACGGCTCCATACCCTCGCGGTCGAGCTTGTTGATGAAGGTGATGATCGGGGTGTTGCGCATCCGACAGACCTCCATCAGCTTGGTGGTCTGGGTTTCGACGCCCTTGGCGCTGTCGATCACCATCAGGGCGGAGTCCACGGCGGTCAGCACCCGGTAGGTGTCTTCGGAGAAGTCCTGATGGCCGGGGGTGTCGAGCAGGTTGATCTCGTAGTCGCGGTAATTGAACTTCATCACCGAGGTGGTCACCGAGATGCCGCGCTCCTTTTCAATCGCCATCCAGTCGCTGGTGGCGTGGACTGCGGTTTTGCGCGATTTGACCGCCCCCGCCATCTGAATGGCGCCGCCGAACAGCAGCAGCTTTTCGGTGAGGGTGGTCTTGCCGGCGTCGGGATGGCTGATAATGCCGAAGGTGCGGCGCTTCTGTATTTCTTTGAGGTGTTGACTGCTCACGTTTTCTGATTCCGTCGGTTGCCGATCTGTGGACCCTGAAGCTGCCGGGTCTGCAAAAAAAAATGGGCCGGAAACCGACCCATGTTCAGTGATTCTGCGCGGTATATACTTCAGTTGGCGCGATTTGTCCATGCTTCATTGCCGCTCGGCTCCAGCCTCGTTTGTCTGGGGTGACGAGCTGGCAACCGGGTTGCCGCAGGGTGGGGCGGCTTGTAAATTTTGTTTACCTAAGTGGGCGAATATCTTTTAAGATGTCGACGGTTTTTCCGCCCGGCGGCTTTGACCTTGGCCGGATGCAGCCTGCGTAATCCGGGGTTTGGTGTGAAGTGATCCCGGATTACGTTGCACTCCATCCAGGCTACGGGTTGGGGCGCAAAAAAGAATCATAGTATTGAGCACAAAGCTCTCGGTTTGCGACAGCCGCGCTTTTACTGACAAGGACCAACATGTCGAACACCCCACACCAAAATTTGGTCGGTTTTATATGGAACATCGCCAACAAACTGCGCGGCCCCTACCGTCCGCCCCAGTATCGACGGGTGATGCTGCCGCTGATCGTGCTGCGCCGGCTCGATCTGGTGCTGGCGGAGAACAAGCAGGAGGTGCTCATCGAAAAGGCGCACCTGGAAGCCAAAGGCGTCACCGGCCCGGCCCTGGAAAAGGCCCTGGCGCGCATTGCCGCCAAGGACCGCAAACAACCGCTCTTCAACGCCAGCGGCTTTACCTTTGAAAAGCTGCTGGGCGACGCGCCCAACATCGCCGGCAACCTGATTGCCTACATCCACGGTTTTTCGCCGCGCGCCCGCGACATCTTCGACAAGTTTGAATTTGAAGGCGAAATTGCCAAGCTGGACGAAGCCAACCGGCTGTTTTTGATTATCAAGGAGTTCTGCTCGGCGGAAATCGACCTCTCTCCCGCCGCCATCAGCAACCTGCAGATGGGCTCGCTGTTTGAGGAACTGGTGCGCAAATTCAACGAACAGGCCAACGAGGAGGCCGGCGACCACTTCACCCCCCGCGAGGTCATCCGGCTGATGGTCCAGCTGCTGTTCACCGGCGAGGAGGGCATCTACGCCAAAGGCATTTACCGCAGCGTCTACGACCCCACCGCAGGCACCGGCGGCATGCTCTCCGAATCCGAGAAGTATATCTGCGGCGACGGCGTCGCCTCCGGCCTCAACCCGGACGCCCACATCGAGCTGTTCGGCCAGGAGTACAATCCCGAGGCCTACGCCATCTGCTGCGCCGACCTGCTGATCAAGGACGCGCCCATCGACAACCTCATCTACGGCGACACCCTGGGCATCAAAGACGCCAAGAACAAAAACAACGGCTTTGTGACCCACGACGGCCATCCCCACAAACAGTTCCACTACATGCTGGCCAACCCGCCCTTTGGGGTGGAATGGAAGCCGGAAGAGGACTTTGTTCGCGAGGAATACAAGACCCTTGGATTCTCGGGCCGCTTCGGCGCGGGCCTGCCGCGCATCAACGACGGCTCGCTGCTCTTTTTGCAGCACATGATCTCCAAGATGCACCGTCCGCCCAAAATTGACCCCTTGGGCCACAACAGCGGCGGCGACGGCTCCAAGATCGCCATCGTCTTCAACGGCTCGCCCCTGTTCACCGGCGACGCGGGCAGCGGCGAAAGCAATGTCCGTCGCTGGATCATTGAGCAGGACCTGCTCGACGCCGTGGTCGCCCTGCCGGATCAGATGTTCTACAACACCGGCATCTTCACCTACATCTGGATTGTCACCAACAAGAAGCCCGCGCATCGGCGGGGCAAGGTGCAACTGATCGACGGCACGCGCCACTTCAGGAAAATGAGCAAGAGCCTTGGCAACAAGCGCAACGAGTTGTCCGACGACCACATCAGGGAACTGGTCCGCCTTTACGCCGAGCACAACCACGACGGCGCAAGCGAGGTGCTGGTCGCGGGCCAGCCGGAACAGCGGGTGTGCAGCAAGCTGTTCGACAACCGGGAATTCGGCTTTCTCAAAATCACGGTCGAGCGGCCGCTGCGGCTGAATTTTCAGGTAAGCCTTGAGCGCATTGCCCTGCTGGACGAGCAAAGCGGCTTTGCCAACCTGGCCAGCAGCAAAAAGCGCAAGGACGCGGCCGCCAGCCGGGCCGAAATCGCCGAGGGCGAAGCCCTGCAACAGGCGATCCGAGCGGCCCTGCAGGACATGGACAGCGCCGCGCTCTATCGCAGCCGGCCGCAGTTTGAACAGGCACTTGATCGGGCGCTCAAAGGAGCGGGCCTCAAGATCGGCGGCCCGGTGAAAAAGGCCATCCTTGCCGCCCTGGCCGAGCGCGACCCGGAGGCCGAGATCTGCCGGGACGCCAAAGGCCGGCCCGAGCCCGATGCCGACCTGCGCGACACCGAGATCGTGGCTTTGCCGGACAACCTCAGCCTGCCCCTGCCGCTCGGCTACGACAACGAAACCGGCCACGACCAGTTGCTGGCCCTGGTCAAGGACCACTGCGACGCCTACCTCACGGCCGAGGTCCTGCCGCATGTGCCGGATGCCTGGATCGACTATGCGAAAACCAAGGTCGGCTACGAGATTCCCCTGAACCGCCACTTCTACGTCTATCAGCCGCCGCGTCCGCTGGAGGTGATCGGGGCCGAGATCAGCCAGTTGGAACAAGAGATCATGCGGATGCTGAGCGAGGTGGTGTGATGGATTGCGCTCTTACCAAAACTCGGTTCAAGGACTCTGGTTCGCAATGGCTAGGCAAAATTCCGGAAAGCTGGGGTCTTAAAAAACTGAAATTTTTAGTTTCTTGTGTTGGCGGAGGGACCCCGAGCACCGGGACGCCTGAGTTCTGGGGTGGGGATATACCTTGGGTGTCTCCCAAGGATATGAAATGTGCGAGTATTAAATCCACCGAGGACTACCTGACAGAACTCGGGGTTGTAAGTAGTGCGACTTCGTTAATCAATGTGGGCGCTGTGCTTGTGGTAGTTCGATCTGGAATTCTTCGCCACTCCATCCCGGTTGCTCGCAATGCCGTGCAAGTGGCGTTGAACCAGGATATGAAGGCGCTTATTCCGAAAGGAGCACTGACATCCAGCTTTTTGTACTGGATTATTGAAGGGAATCAATCTCAATTACTGCCGCTGTGGAGTAAGCCAGGCTGCACTGTTGAGAGTATTGAGCTTGGCTACTTGCTTAATACGGAAATCCCTCTGCCCTCCGCTGACGAACAAGAAACAATCGTCCGCTTCCTCGACTACAAAACAGGGCAAATCGATGCGTTGATCGCCAAAAAAGAAGCCTTGCTCGCCAGACTTGCCGAAAAGCGCATCGCCCTGCTCAGCCACGCCGTGACCAAGGGGCTTGACCCGTCGGCGCTGATGAAGGATTCGGGAGTGGCATGGTTGGGGGAAATTCCCGCGCATTGGGTCATGACGAGATTAAGGTTTTTGGCCCTTGGGATTGAGCAAGGATGGTCTCCTCAATGCAATAATCAACAAGCAGCTATTGAACAATGGGGAGTGCTGAAGGTTGGTTGTGTCAATGGCGAAGCCTTTGATGAGAATGAAAACAAGGCGTTACCCGACGATTTAGAGCCTAGAACGCAATATCAAGTTAGAGATGGCGATATTCTGGTTAGCCGTGCAAATACAAAGGAGTTGCTTGGTAGCGCTGCACTTGTAAGGGACGTGCGGGCAAAATTATTACTTTGTGACAAATTATACAGAATAACGCCGAACGAATCAGTCAATCCGGACTATCTTGTGCGTTTTCTCCGGTCATCAATTGCGAGATTCCAGTATGAGAGAAATGCCACGGGTGCGAGTGGTTCAATGCAAAATATTGGGCAAGATACGCTGAAGGACCTTCCTATTCCATTGCCCCCCAAATCGGAACAAGATCGTATTGCTGAATACTTACACGGCGTTTTTAACAATACTTCGGCAATTGAATCGCGAGTGCAAGGAGTTATTAACAAGCTCAAAGAATACCGTTCCTCCCTCATCACTAACGCCGTCACCGGCAAGATCGACGTCCGCCAGTTCGCCCTCCCGACAACCGGGCAGGAGGCCGCCCATGCCTGAGATTGTTCCCCTGCCGCCTGATTACGCGCCCTGGCTGGCCGAACTGAAAAGCCGCATCCATATTGCCCAGTAACGCGCCGTCCTGGCGGTCAACCGTGAACTGGTGCTGCTCTATTGGCAGATTGGTCGCGACATCCTGGCCCGGCAGCGCAACGAGGGCTGTGGGGCGCCAAGGTGATCGAGCGGCTGGCCAGGACCTGCGCAACGCCTTCCCGGAGATGAAAGGGTTTTCACGGGCTAATTTGATGTATATGCGGGCCGTTGCCGAGGCTTGGCCGGATGCGGCAATTGTCCAACAGGCTGTTGGACAATTGCCCTGGGGGCACAATCTGGTGCTGCTGACCAAGCTGAAAACTGCCGCGCAGCGCCTGGCCTATGCGCATCGGGCGCTTGAGCACGGTTGGTCGCGCAATATCCTGCTGATGCAGATTGAAACCCGCCTGTTGGAACGCGAGGGCAGGGCGGTCACCAACTTTGCCGAGCGACTGCCCGCCCCTGGTTCCGATTTGGCCCACAATACCCTTAAGGACCCGTATATTTTTGACTTTTTGTCGATTGGGCGCGAGGCCAACGAGCGGGCGTTGGAAGATGCGTTGGTTCAGCATATTTCGCAATTCTTGCTTGAACTGGGCGCTGGCTTTGCCTTTGTCGGCCGACAGGTGCACATCGAGGTGGGCGGCGACGATTTTTTCATCGACCTGCTGTTTTATCATCTGAAACTGCGCTGTTACGTGGTGATTGAACTCAAGGCCTGCGCCTTTAATCCTGGGCATGTGGGGCAACTGGGGTTTTATCTGTCGGCGGTGGACAGCCAGCTCAAGGCCGAGCAGGACGGCCCGACCATCGGCCTGCTGCTGTGCAAGAGCAAAAACAAGGTGGTGGCGGAATATGCCCTGCGCGATACAAACAAGGCAATGGGCGTGGCCGAGTATCAACTGATTGAGTCCCTGCCCGCCGAGCTGCAAACCAGCCTGCCGAGCATCGAAGCCATTGAGCAGGCCTTGTCCAGACCGGATGAGACCGAGGAGGAGTAGGCCATGCACCGGGAGATCGACTTTGAGCGCGAGATCGAACAGGCGCTGATTGCCTCCGGCGGCTACGCAGCGGGCGACCCGAACGGCTACGATCCTGAAATCGCCCTGTTTCCGGCCGAGGTGGTTGCTTTTGTGCTGCGCACCCAGCCCAAGATCTGGGACCGCTTGCTGCAGTTGGATGCGGGCAAGGCGGCGGCCATGCTGGTGGACAGTCTGGTCAAGGAGCTGGCCGCCAAGGGCGCGCTGGCCGTGTTGCGGACCGGATTCAAGTGCGTCGGCAAGACGGTGCGTCTGGCCTATTTCTCGCCCAATACCGGGCTTGATCCCGCCGCGACCGAGCGGTACGCCGACAACCGCCTGACCGTTGTCCGCCAGGTCAGGACCAAAAGCGGCGCTATTCCCGACATGGTCCTGGCGGTGAACGGCCTGCCGGTGGCGACCCTGGAGCTGAAGAATCCGCTGTCGGCCACTCGCTGGAACGTCGAGAACGGCAAAGATCAGTACCGGTTTGAACGCGACCCCAAGGAGCTGTTGTTTGCCTTCAAGCGCCGTTGTCTGGTCCATTTTGCGGTGGACACCGAGCTGGTGTTCATGACCACCAGGTTGGAGGGCAAGGACACCCAGTTTCTCCCCTTCAATCGGGGCCACAACGGCGGCGCCGGCAACCCGCCGGTTGAGGGCGAGGTGCGCACCGCTTATCTCTGGCGTCGGGTGCTGGTTCGGGACAGCCTGATGGACATCCTGGCGCGCTTCATCCACCTGGAAGTGGTCGAGCAAACCGTGGCGACTGAGAAGGGAATCAAGCGCCACCGCAAGGAAACCATGATTTTCCCGCGTCATCAGCAGTTGGACGTGGTGCGCGCCCTGACCGAGCATGCGCACATCCACGGCGCCGGGCATAATTATCTGATTCAGCATTCGGCAGGGTCCGGCAAGTCGAATTCGATTGCCTGGCTGGCCCATCGGTTGTCCTGTCTGCACGACGCCGCCAATGAGAAGATTTTTCATTCGGTGGTGGTGATTACCGACCGGCGTGTTTTGGATCAGCAGCTGCAGGACACCATCTTCCAGTTTGAGCACAAACTCGGGGTGGTGGAGAAAATCGATCAGGACACCCAGCAACTGGCCAAGGCCTTGGCCGGCGGCGCGCCGATCATCATTTCCACCATTCAGAAATTCCCGTTCATCACCCAGGCCATTCGCACCCTGGAGGCCAACGGCCAGGGGCTGGCGATCTCCACCGCAGGCAAGCGGTTCGCGGTGATTGTCGATGAGGCGCACAGCTCGCAAAGCGGCGAAACCGCCATGGAATTGCGCAAGATCCTCAACAAGGACGGCATCGAAGCGGCTGTGGCCGCGCAATGGCTCGACCTGGAAGAGGAGCGGCTCAGCGAAGCCGCGCAAAAAGAATTGCTGCGCGAGCAGCTCAAGCGGGCCAAGCAGCCCAATTTGAGTTTTTTTGCCTTCACCGCCACCCCCAAATTCAAGACCCTGGCGGTGTTCAACGAGCCGGGGCCGGACGGCAAGGCCCCTTTTCATCACTACAGCATGCGGCAGGCCATCGAGGAAGGTTTCATTCACGATGTGCTGGCCCACTACACCAGCTACAAACGCTATTACAGACTGATCCAGAAGGTGGAGCAGGATCCGGAGGTGCCGCGCCGCAAGGCCGCGCGGGCCTTGGCGCGGTTTGTCGAATTTCACGATTACGAGATCGCCCAGAAGGTGGAGGTGATTGTCGAGCACTTCCGCACCCACACCCGCCACAAAATTGGCGGTCGGGCCAAGGCCATGGTGGTGACCGGCTCCCGCGAGCACGCCGTGCGCTACAAGCTGGGATTTGATCGGTACATTGAGAAAAAGGGCTACCACGACGTCAAGTCGCTGGTGGCCTTTTCCGGCGAAATCACGCTCAAGGAATTCGCCGACGTCACGTTCACCGAGGTCGGCATGAACAACGGCGTCAAAGAAACGGAACTGCCGAAGCGATTTGGCTCCGATGAGTATCAGGTGTTGCTGGTGGCGGAAAAGTACCAGACTGGTTTTGATCAACCCCTGCTGCACAGCATGTACGTGGACAAGCGCCTTGCCGGGGTGCAGGCGGTGCAGACCCTGTCGCGATTGAACCGCACCACGCGCGGCAAGGCCGACACCTTTGTGCTCGATTTCGTCAATGAGCCGACGGAGATATACGCCGCGTTCAAGCCCTATTACGAGGTCACCCCCAAGGGCGACGACACCGATCCGCAATTGCTCAACAATTTGGCCCATGCCCTGGGGGAGTGGAGAATCTACAGCGCCGAGGAAGTCGACCAGTGGTGTGAAATCTGGTTCCGCAACCGGCTGCATCCCACCGGCGGCGAGCATAAACAACTTAACGCCCTGCTTGATCTGGCGGTCGAACGATTCAAGGCCCTGAGCGAAGAGGATCAGGATGTGGCCAAGGGGCAGTTGGTCAGTTTCAGGAATCTGTACGGGTTTGTCTCGCAAATTATCCCCTATCAGGATTCCGGGCATGAGAAGTTGTACAGCTACGCCCGGTTTCTTTTGACCAAGTTGCCGCATCTTGGCGACGCCAGGCGGGTGCAGGTGGATGATGAGGTGGAGCTGAAGTATTACCGCCTGCAAAAAATCAGCGAAGGGGCGATCGACCTGAAAACGGGCGAGGCCGAGCCTGTCTACGGGCCAAGGGAAGTGGGAACCGGAAGTCCGGATGAAGACGTGCAGCTCTCCACCCTGGTGGACAGGCTCAACGAGCGGTTCGGCACCGAGTTTACCCCGGCGGATCAGCTTTTTTTTGATCAGGTGCGCGAGACGGCGGTGGCCAACGAGCAGTTGCGGCAGGCGGTGATGGCCAACACCATCGAAAATTTCGCCCCTGTTTTCAGGAAACAGCTGGAAACGCTTTTTGTGGAACGCATGGCGGGAAACGAGGAAATTTTCGTCAAGCTGATGAACGACGACGCCTTTCGGGAACTGGCGGCCGGGCATCTGCTGCAGGCGGTGTATGCGCAGGTGCGGGCAACCCAACAACGGCAGGATTTAAAGAGTGCCTGCTAAATTAATCTACCGTTGTGTGACATAGCTTCTATTTGTTACAGGATTTCAAAACTGATGTATAATTTGTAATTATATATCGCCAACGGCTTTTTGAGTTGCTTGGTCATATCAACAGCAGAACAAGGAGGGTCCAATGCGCAAATTCAATTGTTTCAAGACTTGTTTTTCATTGGTTCTGTTTGTCGTTCTCTCTGCAGCCAATGTTCCTGCGGAGACCATGGTTGAATCAAGTGTCGAGAGTCGACTCTACCTTGCATTTCAAGTTCAGGAGAGTGATTTACAAAGTTGGCTTCCCGAGCCTTGGCGTGTGAGTTCGCTACCTGCCGGCCCATCCAAGGGCTCAAATCTAACCGTAATCTTCGTCCAGGCCTTGCTGTGCGAAAACCCAGAGGGCAAGCCATCTCCATCCGGTGGAATGGCTCGGTACGTTGTGCTCACCGTTCCTGCTAAACACGCTCAGACCGGAGAAGAGTCTGTGTTTGTTGTGCGCGTCTATACAACAGATTCTGATAGAATTCCAGGGCATTACAAGAATGCAACGAAGGCTGACATGCACCGAGAGTTCTCCCTAAAAGTCGAGAATATGGAGCCGGGTTCTGGGAGCGACAATTGGGAAATGAAGGAGGCAACCGGTGGGACCATAAAGGTCCACTTTGCGTACAAGCGGTCTGCTATGAATCGCGCCAAGTGGGAGAGGAAAATCCGCTCCGCAGTCGACCCAAATCTTTCTTACATTTACCGCGTGGATCAGACTGCCGAACTCCTGAAGAGTGTGAATGTCGGTGTTGACCAACTGCAAAGTTACGAGTTCCAATCGACGGTTCCTGGGCTTTCGAAAATCCTTAACGACCGTGCAAAACTCGTTAGCGTCACTGAGATTCCCTGCTACGTCCTGCAGGTATCGCAGCCATGAGATAAGAAAGGCCAACGGTTACTCTTCGCGAACGGGATAGCATCGGGGCATTGAGCCCGCCGCTCAAACTCAGCACAAGAGGTTAAAAGGAGATAACGTTGGGGTGGCAGTCCAACCGGTCTTCATTGTACACAAAAAAAGGCAGAGCCGTGAGGCTCTGCCTTGCAGTTCGATTTTCCGGGATAAATCAGTTTCTTTTTCTTCTCGCAACGGTGGCCAGGCCAGCAATGCCAGTCCCGAAGAGCAGCATGGTTGTTGGTTCGGGAACAGCAGTGCTATTGACATAGATAGCTGTGGAAAAATATCTTTGCTCGTGAGAAGCGTCCCAAATCCAGTTGGCATCAGAGGAGATGCCACTCATGGTGCCCCAGGTTGGACTACTGTTGTTCACTCCATAACTTACAAGTGTGCCTAATGTTCCACCAAACCCATCAGTATACACTTTCCAGTCAACAGTATTGGTTACAAGGTCTTGGGAGTTGTTGGCAAACTTGAAGTTGCTGTCCGAAACAGTAAAGTCGCCAAGCAAGGCTGTCGGGCCGCCGTATAGATCCCAGGCCACAATGTGAATGTAATTTGTCACCCCATTAGTGAGTGTAAGGTTAAAGGTTTGGGTGTCATACCACCAGGCGTGTGATCCTACCAATGTTCCCAATGTGCTGTCGTCAGTGCTTATGTAAAGCTGAAAGGCATCGTCTGCGGTCATGTGTGTGGTCATGGTCGTGGCGTTTGACGCCGCCGACATCCCGAGAATAAATAAACCTGTTGCCAATCCTGAGATTAGTTTCTTCATGTTCTCTCTCCTTTTTTGTGTCTGGCTTTCGCTAGGGAATAGTTTTGAAACCCGAATAACTTTAACTAGAGATGTATATCTTCACAGTTGAAAGCAAAAAAAGTACCAGTTTTCGAATAGTTGCGCGAGTGGCAAACCTATTGTAATGATAAGGCTTTTGTAGTTCTTTGTCTTGGCCGGAGTGTGAGGCCGCAGTAAATTCCGTGTTTTAGGAATAAATGTAGGGGGGACGGTATTTGTTTAACAATTTCGATTGAGTAAACCATCGGCTTTGCCGGGGGCTCCCAGAGTTTGACGGTGCCAGGATTATAAAGAGCCGCCAGTTTTTTGAGTCATGGATGACTCCTGGAAGCTCAAAGCCAGAAAACATCTGCGTCATGAGCTTATTAGGGTACTGATAGATAGTCCCCCAAATTTACAGGAAAAGTTCACCATCTGCCGCATCTCGTTTTGTTGTGCGGCGGCAAGTCCAATGTGGCTGAACCAAACGGCGGAAAATTTGAATTTGCAACAATTTGCCACCGTGCTTGAGGCAACTGGACCGCCAAATAGTGGTCACTGGCTGAGCGCAAAAAAAAGCAGAGCCGTGAGGCCCTGCCTTTCAATTCGATTTTACGGAAAAAATCAGTTTCTTTTTCTTCGGATAACGGTGGCCAGGCCGGCAATGCCAGTCCCGAAGAGCAGCATGGTGGCGGGTTCGGGGATAGGCGACGTCTTTTCTACGAGGAAACCAGCGATGTTGCCCAGGTTTCCCTCATCGTTCCAATGAGATTTCCAATTCGTCCCTAGATATTCTTCATATCCTCCCGAATCGTTTGGCTCTCCACTGCCCCAGTCTGTATAGGACCAAACTTCCCCGGTAACCCATGCCCATCCCTCATCTGGTTCGGCTCCTGCTGGATCCTGATACCCGCCAAGCCAAACCTCGCCAGAAAATTTGACTTTTGTGGAAGTCGTCGTGAAGAAAGAGGCGTTGATGAAATTATTTTCATCTCCTGAGGTAATGGTGGCAAGAGCGTACTCTGAAGAGAGCGTGCTTGCGACCCAGTCCTTGGTGTCGAGCCAGTCTTTGTCCATGGTGAAGCCATCGACAAACCTGTAGAGGCTGTACTCATGCTTCACGCCGCCATCAATCCAAATTGCCGAAGCAACAAAAGAGGGGGTGTATGAGCAGGCAGTAGACTCTCCAAGTGCGCAGAAAATGAAACCAGCCGCCAATCCTGTTGCTAATAATTTTTTCATGATGATTCTCCCGATGAAGCAATGAGCTCGTGGAACGATTGATTTATCTTTTATTACTTGAATGCAGGAAACGGTCCAGTTGCTCGAATAAATATATAATATTGATTTTATTGGTATTATTTTTTTGCATCAATGTTTGATGTTGCTTTTGTACGCATTTTCGAGCGTTTTTCCTGATTTTCGAATTAACTCGAAAAATATGTTCGTTTTTCCGGATTAATTTGCCAGGCGTATGCAGTGCATGCGTTGGACAACAAAAAACCCGCAAACCTTAAAGGTTTGCGGGTTGTGTGGACGCCAGCGGAATGTTGCTGGACTCTATATTGGCTCCCCGGGAGGGACTCGAACCCCCGACAAGGCGGTTAACAGCCGCCTGCTCTACCAACTGAGCTACCGAGGAATGCAGCTCTACGATGAAATGACGGTGACTTCATGCAAACACCACGTCATTTCGAGAATGGGTAAATAGCATAGAGTCGTTGAGCCGTCAAGAAAAAGTTGCGGATTGTCCGGTTTTGCGGGTAGCGGAGTTATTCCGTTTCTATTTCAAAAAAACGCGTCTGCTTGTTCTTTCGACGAGGCCAGCGCGGAGAAAATTCGCAAGGCCCGGAGATCTCTCCCTTTGGTCGAGATGACACACCTTCGGCGGCGAGGTTTTGCTTTGAGCGTCATGCTTTGCTTGATTGAGAAACGGAATTAGGCTGGTTGGTCGGCCTCTGGGCCGCGCAGCAGCGGCAGCCGGATTTCGACAATCAGGCCGTCTCGATTCGGGGCGTTGGCAAAGCTGAGCGAGCCGCCGTGCTGCTTCACCGCCTGATGGGCTATGGCCAGCCCCAGGCCGGCCCCGCCGCTGTTGCGGTCTCTGGCTTCGGCCACCCGGAAAAAGGGCTCGGTGAGGTTGGGCAGCTTGTCCTCGGGCACGCCGGGGCCGTAATCGCGCACCCGGATCACGGCTTCCGGGTTTCCGGATGCCCCGGCGGCGGCGATCAGACTGATCTCCACCCGGCTGCCCGGTCGGGTGTAATAGGCGCCGTTGCGGACGATGTTTTCAATCGCCTGACGCAACAACTCGCGAGACCCCAAGACCGTGGCCGGCTCCAGGTTGCCGACGACCACCCCCTTGCCCTGGTTGCAGGTTTCAAAATCAACGTCCTCGGCGATTTCCAGCACCAGATCAGCAAGCGGCACCGGCGGCGAGTTGGCGTCGACGCTCTTGGCCTCGCTGCGGGTGAGGGCCAGCAA
>NZ_JAVBXR010000077.1 GCF_030824455.1 Desulfobulbus sp. | reverse complement strand
TTTTTTTGCCACAGAAACATACGAAAAATACGTCACAATTTCATGGAATGATCAAAAATATTCATACTGGAAGGGAAATGGCTGGGATTACATAAAATCTAGAGAAAAAGGTTGGCATGAAATAAGGTTTCAGATCCAAAGAAACGACCTATCGTTATATTTCGACAATACAATTGTTGCACAAAATCTTCACTACGCGCTCAAGTTAAAAGATTTTTCATGGAGTTCAAATATTATTGCTCCAGACATAGAAGCATATTCTTGGATTGATGATTTTATTATTTCAAAAAAAAAATATAGCATAACCACCGGCTCCACGCGGAACCCTCAAAGAGCGCGGGTCCGGTGAGCCGGACGTTGTTATGCTGCAAAATGAGGAGTCCTCAATCTTGAAAACTGTTTTGAATATTGTTTCGAAACACACCTATTTCAAACTGAGAATCTCCATACTTTCCTTGCCAATATTGTTATTCATTGGAGCGAGCTTGTGTTGGGGAGGAAACGTAAAAGGTAATCTTGAGAGAGAAGAGATTAATTTTATCAAAAATAGAATAACTTCAATACTTGTTAATGCCGGAATTTGCAGTTCAGTGCACGATTGTGAAGGTAACTATTGGCGATATTATACTTGTGACTCCCATGATTCCTTATCATGCAATATTTACGGTATCACTGACGAAAAACTTGCACGAGAAATTCTCATGGAATTTCTGAATAGTGGATTGAGGGTCGGCCGCCTGGCTATCTACGAGCATACCAGTGATAAAAAATCATTTATTGAAAGACCTGGACTAGAATTTATCGACCGCATAACAAATCAATAAACCGGACTGGAAATATCCGCGTTCTGAAATCTGCAAACTCTCGGCCAGCCGGTAATTTTACCGTTGGAAATCGACATTAAATGGAAAATTTAAAAATATTTACCACATCCTTGTATGGTAGATTCGGTTACTTTGTAATGAGCATCGCTTTTGCATTGATAATGTTAATTTTCGCATCTGGACTAAAAGATATGATTTGCGGAAAATACACAGATGGAATTTTATTTGGAATTTTAATTATTCTATTTGAAATATCTGGGTCCTACTACCTTGCACATTGTTTACGATGTCTTCTTAGCCCTTCATTCAGGTTCAAAATTTCAAATGAAAACATTGTTTACAACGGGATTTTTAATAAAAAAAAATTTGCATTCGAAAATATAAACGGAGTTAACATTGATTATGGTCACAGTAGCCCTTTTGTTTTTTTATTAATTTATTCATCAAAAAGAAAAAGGCCATTCAAGCTAGATGCGTCTGGATTGAAACCAAATTACGAAACACTTAACCAATGCATTAAAGACAGGTTGGATAGACTTGATAAAAGTAAACAATAAAAACAAAAATATTTTTCCAACAAGTCAATAAACCTGACTGAGAATAGCCGCGTTCTTAAAAGGTTGGCAATTCCTCGGCCGGCAGGTTATTTCACCGTTATATTTGAAATAATGAGATGAGCAAAGATCTTGTCGGGTTAATATCTAGCTGGGTGATCCTATTAATTCCAATTGTTATTTCACAGAATTATTTTGGTAAATTAGGTCGATTAGTTCAGCTTGGTTTTATTTTAACCTTTTATGGAAGTATGGGATATGTACTTATTTATTTCTTTCAAATACCAATTTTTTTAAAAAGGTCTATTGTTGAAGGTGGCAAAGGCGCTTATCTTCATGCGCATATTGCAATCTTTGGAATATTGATTTTATTTTTAGGATATATTTTAAAAAAAATAAAATAACCTGGTTCAATTAATATAAAAACATAACAAGTCAATAAACAAGACCAGAGCTATCCGCGTTCTAAAAGCTGGTAGCGTATCGGCTGGCTGGTTATTTCTGCGTTGGGAGCACTCCCAAAACCAAGAGAAGTGCGCCTTATAAATCAAATCGAACTTCCTTTATCTTTCCCTTCTCCTGTCGGTTTGCAAATAATATTGGTCATATCATCACCTCCTTTTGCGGAAATATCCGCCCAACAAGTTCCAATCAAGCCGACCGAAAGAGGGCAGCGGTTTTCAATATTATCCATCTGCGGCGGCTTATCGTCCCGTTAGGATGAACAAGCTGAGAGATGATATACAGTATCGCTATTTTTGCAGGTTACGTTTTCATGGTATTTAATGTGGCTGTTCCACATAAGTGTCAGCAAGGCAAAGGTGCTAAGAATGACAATAATACGCTGGGTGATTTTTCTCTTGCCGACCTTACTGGTGACGCTCGGAGCTTACTTACTTGCGCTTCATCAAGCCGAGCTTTTCGCTCCGCCAATGGGGTCCAGCTTTCCCCGTGAACCAGTGCTGAAAGGAGTGTACCGCTTTGAGGTGCTCAAAGGGCGGACGAATTACCGGTCAGCGGTTGGCGAAACAATAATTCACTGCAACACATTCTCCTATTATGACGGCACGTTCCTCCAGACAGCCGGGCGTTTTGATTGCAATTATTTAATGGAAAAATTGCAAGATAAACAGGTCGAGGTTTATCGAATATGGGTCCCTCGTATAAATATAAAGGTGGAGTCTACGGTGGTTAAGATTGTATCCGATGGCCGGGCTTATCTTGATCGTTCGGATGCTCAAGTGCGTGAGCTGTGGATACGGGATACCAACCAGGATATTTTTGCATTTATGGAGTCAGTTTTTTTGTTGAGCTTGTTGGTATTTTGGCCGGTTTCAGGTGTCATAATGAAGAAATGGATTGGAAAAAAGAAAACTTTAACCTGAAATAAATCCTTATCGGGAAAAAACGGGGACAGTGTAGGGGGTTGAAATTTTTATAAGCTTGCGGCGCGGCGGCCTTGGGAGCAGGAGGCCGGCAACCCAAGGTGAACGCGGGCTCAGCGCCCGATCTTTAAATGGATTGAACGTTGTTATGAAAAGTGAGTGGGAAGCAAAGGAATGTTTCGGGCGACAAGGCGAAGGCTTGCTTTACGGTGAAGAGTCTTCTGAATGCCTTGTTTGTGAATTGTTTGATAAGTGTCATAAAATCACCATTGCCGGATGCTTGCAAAGCATCCGTGATGATTTGTGTTTAATAACGCAAAATGGACTTACTCAAAAAAAGCTCATGGGGTTCAACCAACTCGATGAACTTAATCAGAAAGAAATGAAGAAGAATCGATCAGTCAAAAAGAAGTAGGGCGCAGAGCACGAGTTTCATTGACGGGCCTGGGGAATAAATTTTACCTCTATTTTGTATCCGGCGGCGTTGGCGTAGGCCTCAATGGTGGAAAGGGTAGGGGATATTTTTGAATGCACATTCTCCAGGCGGGAAATGTTGCTTTTCCTGGTGTGCAGGATTTCGGCAATTTCTTCCTGGGTCAAGCCGGCTTCCTTCCGAATTTTGATCAGCTGCTTTCTCAGATCATACGCCGCCGAGAGCCGGTTATATTCCTGAGCAACTTCGGAATTAGCCAGGGCCTTTTCTTTGAAATCTTTCAGCGATGGTCTCATTCTTTCACCTCTTTCAATCTGCTGCGGGCTATTTTCATTTCCTTCTTCGGGATTTTTTGCGATTTTTTGATAAAGGAATGCAAAATCACAACTTCCTTGCCTTTCAGGGTGCAAAAGAAAGACCGCCCTATACCCTCTTTCCCCTTCGCGCGAATTTCAAACAGGCCTTCCCCGAGGGGTTTCGTGTAAGGCGCGCCAAGCAATGGCCCATATTCGGCTATCATTTCAGCAATATGGAGAAAGTTCGCCAAAATACCCGGCGGGAAAGCAAGGGTTTCAGCTTCAACCTTCTCGCTGAAAAATGTTATGTTCCATTTCATGAGGCAATGTTATCATTCTTGATAACCAAGTCAACCGTTTTAACTTGCAAAAGGAAACAGGGAAATCCTGTTTCCAAAAAGATTTTTGGAAACAACCTGGAAACAAAAACAGTACACGGATAAGGCTATATCAGACTGATTTTGTTTGTTTTTATAGGAATATTCTAATTATTGGATTATAATAGGCGTTCGCTTGACGGCGGCGCTGGTGATCAGCTTCTGGTTGCTGCGCGTGTTTCGCAGAATTTCCCTGGATTGGGTGATCCGTCCCTGAGCGGACCGTCGTGCAGAGCAATGCCGTCCGTCGCGTATGCCGTTGCCCGTCCATGTCTGCCCGATAATCGGGAATCCCACCGAAAGGAGACTGCATTTTGTCTGTTCTCGCCTCGCTCCGCAGCCCCGGAACCCTGACCAAGATCTACTTCTGCACCGTCATCACCTTCTGCTCGCTGTATGCGGCCCAGCCGATCCAGCCGGTTTTTCAGCACGAATTCTCGCTGACTTCGCTCCAGGCCATCCTGTTCACCACCCTGATGATGCTGCCGCTTGGCTTTGCGCCGATGTTCTATGGCGTGTTGCTGGAGTCGCTCTCCGCCCGCCTGATCGTGCGCACCGCCATCCTCCTGCTCGGCGTGCTGGAGCTGGTGTTCAGCTTCACCGACAACTACCTGCTACTGCTGATTATTCGCGGTTTCCAGGGCATGGCCATCCCGGCCATCCTCACCTCGCTGGTCAGCTACATCTCGTTCACCGCGCCGCGCGAGGACATCCAGGGCGCCATTGCCCGCTACATCGCCGCCACCATCCTCGGCGGTTTTCTCGGCCGTTTCCTCTCCGGCCTGTTCACCGATCTCTTTGGCTGGCGCTTTTTCTTTTTCCTGCTTGGCCTGCTGCTGATCTGGGGATTTTTCCTCCTGCGCACCCTGGAAAAGGACGCCAACCTGGAATACAGCCGCCCCAAACTGGGCGAGGTGGCGGAACTGGTGCGCCAGCCGCAGTTTTTCTGGCTTTATTGCACCATTTTTTCGGTCTTTTTTGTCTTTGCCGGGCTGCTCAACTTCCTGCCCTTTGAGCTCAAGGCAATCAACCCGGCCTTCCGTGAAACCGGCATCGGCTTCATGTATTTCGGCTATGTGATGGGCATTCTGGTGTCGCTCAACGTGCGGCGGATGATCAGCCTGTTCGGTTCGGAAACCCGGGTGGCCCTGGCCGGGCTGTTTTTATACATCGTCGGCATCTGCGGTTTCATGATTCCAGATCACCGGGCCATGTTCCTGGCCATGTTTGTTTTCTGCACCGGCATGTTCATGGCTCATTCGCTGCTGTCCGGCTACGTCAACACCCTGGCCAAGAGCAAAAAGGGGATTGCCAACGGCGTGTACATCTCCTTTTACTACCTCGGCGGCACCATCGGCTCCTTTGCCCCCGGTGTGCTCTATGAACATTTTGGCTGGAAGGTCTTTCTCTACAGCCTGCTGGTAGTGGTTTGCGCAGCGATTTTTTGTCTTCGCCGACTGCAGATCTCCGCCGCCGCCGAGGCGCTGGCGGCTGAAAACGGCGAGACGATTGCGGCGGGATAACGAGGTTTTTGGGGGACCGGACGCCGCCAGACCGATGGGCGCGGATTTGATTGCAACAGCGCCTGCCGCAGCCCTTCGGGCTTGGCCGAGCGCAACCCCTGTGGTATACACAGGTTGCATTCCATGGGAATCAGGATGGGCGCACAAAGCGCACACAAGGAGAGAACACGATGGCGATCAGCAAAATTATTGTGACGGACATGATCATGGCAGGCGGCTTGTTTGCCGAACAGGGCTACGACGTTGAGCAAAGCGCCGACAACCTTGCCGAACTGAAGGGGCAGATCATTGTCGGTTATCTTGAGCAAAACTACCCGGACGTGGAGATCTGCGCCGATATTGCCATCCAGTCGCAGGCGGGCGACTCCCGGCCTCTGGAAGTGATGGCCTATTCGGAAGCAAGCGAGGTAGACGCCGCAACCTCGGCTGCCCTGCAAAAGCAGTTGGCCGAACGAATCGCCGAAGGCACGGCAGGTCGCACCTGGGCTGTGCGGGCGGAGTAATCAAGACGCTCGCCGCCTGAACATTGCGGCTGCGGGGACGGGCTGGCCGGGGTGACGGCCCAGGCTTGAGGCGGCTGTTCCAGATCCATGCAACGCCCCGCCAAGGCGGGTTTTCTTGGTGCATCCATGATCCTGCTCAATGCGCTCTTTCCGGTCTTGGCGCTGATCCTCTTTGGCTGGGCGGTCAAGCGCCGGCAAATGACTGACGAGGCTTTTCTTCGCACCTCGGACCGGCTGGTCTACTTTGTATTTTTCCCGCTGATGCTGTTCTGGAAGATCGGCTCGGCGCCGCTGCAGTTTAACGGTAACTGGCGCTATCTCCCGGCTTCGGCCCTGGCGGTGCTGGCGGTCTGCAGCCTTAGCCTGCTGTTCATCCGTCTGTGGCCGGTAGCGCCTTTTCAGGCCGGCTCGTTCAATCAGGGCTGCTATCGCTTCAACACCTACATCGGCATGGCGGTGATCATCAACGCCTTTGGCGAGGCCGGAGCCCAGTTGTACGGCATCCTCATCGGCCTGATCATCCCAATGGTCAATGTGCTCTGCGTCTCGATTCTCATCTGGTACGGCGGCAACGGCAACGACGATAGCGGCGCCCGGGGCAGCCGTTTGCGCCTGACCCTCAAACATCTGCTGGCCAATCCGCTGATCATCGCCTGCGTTGCCGGCATTGCCTATTCCCGGCTGATCGGCGCCTTTCCCACCCCGGTTGACAACACCCTCAAGCTGATGTCCCAAGTCACCCTGCCGCTGGCCCTGTTTTCCATCGGCGGCAGCCTGACCTGCGCCAATCTCCGCAACAATATGACCCTGGCCCTGGCCTCGGCCGCATTTAAACTGGCGGTGCTGCCGGCTCTGGGGCTGGCGTTGCTTTGGCTTTTTGGCGTCACCGGGCTGGCCTGGAAGGTGAGCATGCTCTTTTTCGCCCAACCCACCTCAACCGCCATCTACATTCTTTCGTCCCAACTCCATTCCGACACCGAGCTGGCCTCGGCGGTGATTGTGACGTCGACCCTGCTTTCCTTTGGCTCCATGGCTCTGGTGCTGCTGGCGGCCGGATAAGGCAGGTCAGCGTTCCAGTACCTCAACCAGCCGGATGGCGGTGAACAGCCATTCTCCCTCGATTTTACGCAGATCGGCGCGCAGTTCCTGCACATCGGCCACGGGTTGGCTCGTGCCTTCGCCCTGGACGCGAATGGTGCAGTGGACCACGGCGGTTGCGTCCTGGGGGATGTCGACGACCACGTCGTGCAGGCTGACGCTCGCCCGGGTGTAGGACGCGCGGACCAGGGTGATCCGGTCCATGATCTGTTTGCGGGGATACTCGCCAGCAGAGTCCACAGCCTCGACCTCCAGCCGGCAGGGATCGTGAAACAAACCGGCCAACTGCTTGGCCTTGACCAGGGCCTGGATGGGTTTTTCCGTGGGCTCTTTGGAGCCGGCTTCCTCGATTAGGGCCAACTGCTTGCGGATCGCCCGCTCATCGCTGGGCCAAAAGCGGAAGGCGATGAAGCCGAGCGCGAGGGCCAACATCACCGCAACCGCCACAGTTTTCACATTTACCACAGCACGCCTCCCATAATCCGTTCCTGTTCCACCTGGCCAAAATGGTGTCGCTCCATGGGCACGCCCCGGTTGTCGCCCATCACATAGACCTTGCCCGGTGCAACGACGCGCGGCGGCAGGTTCCAGTCCGAAGGCGTCCGCACATAGGGTTCTTTGATTGGGTTATCGTTGATCAGCAGCACGCCGTCGCGGAAGGCTACGGTTTCACCAGCCAGGGCGACAACGCGCTTGAGCAGCATCACCCGGCGGCCGGTAAAACGGATTGCGACCACATCGCCGCGTTGCGGAGCGGAGAGTAAATAGCGCCACCGCCAACAGAGGTTGAAGCCGCCGTCGCGGTAGGTCGGCTCCATGCTCTGGCCCTCGATCCGCAGGGGGATGAGCGCCTGGGTGAAAATGAGCAGGGTCGCCAAGGCGACGAGCACAACCCGGAGGACAAACTTCCGGTTTAAATCCGGCAACAGGAAACGGCGGAGCCTGGCGTTGTGCATGCGATTTTTCTGGCGGGATGCCGTGATGAGTTAACTGTATTTGTTAACTAGCTAAAATATTCTTATTGTGTTGAACTATGCGGCTATCTGTTGCCGCCGCCCGTACTCAGGGAAAACGTGATTCTCGAAACCTGTCGCTGTGGGCCAACAACCTGCCCACCCCCTACGCAATACATCCCAAAACACAATTTCGAGCGCAGGGAGAAATCTCGTTTGATCGATCCCAAATTATGGATAGTTGCGTAGGGGCGCACGGCGTGCGCCCAAGGGAAAGACGGGAAAAACACCATCAGAGGGCGCATGCCGTGCGCCCCTACGACCGAACAACAGACGAGCAACGCCATAGGATCGTTCCCACGCTCCAGCGTGGGAACGACGCCCTGGACGCTCCAGCGTCCGGTTGCGTGCAATCGGGCAACGGAAAAAAACTCAGTCCAGGGGCCGGGTGAAGGCAAAGTGTCGGTCCGTTGACAGTTCCGGTTGGTAAACATACCCGCCGCCGTTGAATTGCTTGATGTCCTCGGCCCGCTCTATCCGGTTGCGGATCAGGTAGGCGGCCATCAGGCCCCGCGCCCGTTTGGCGTGGACGGCCATGTTTTTCAGACCGTCGGCGGTTTCTTCCTTGAACTGGATGTCGAGCCAGCGGCCTTTGATCCGGTTTTTTTCTACCGTTTTGGCGTATTCGTGCGAGGCGAGGTTGATCAACAGGGGCTGCGCTTCCTGGGCCAAGGCTTTGTTCAGGCCGTCGGTGATCCGCTTGGACCAGAAGGCATAAAGGTTTTTCCCCTGATCGTTGGCCAGGGCACAGCCCATCTCCAGCCGATGGGGCCGGATCAGGTCAAAGGGGCGCAGCATCCCGTAGAGTCCGGAGAGGATGCGCAACCGTTGCTGGGCGTATTCCAGATCGTCCGAGGTCAAGCCGCCCGCGTCCAGGCTGCGATAGGCCTCGCCGCTGTAGGCGAGGATGGCCGGTTTGACCTCCTTGCCCGCAAAGGCGTGGATCTGGGCGTGGGTGCGCTCGGTCAGGGCCTGGCTTGCGCCCATAAGCAGCTTGAGGCTTTCGAGATCGTACTGGCGCAGCAGGGTGATCAACTGGCGCGCCTGGTCGAGAAATGCAGGCCGGGTGGTGGGCAGAGAGCAGTCGACAGGGGTAAAATCCTGTCCTTTGGACGACGAGAGGATGATCATTGAGACTCCTTGGAGATTAGGGACAGCAGAGGACCTGATTGCCGCCTGCTGCTTTAGCTTGGAGCAAACAACGACCGGCAATCAACAGCAGGTCGTCGAGCAGCGCATTGCGCCCCGCGCCGTCCGGGGCAAAACCGGCGACCCCGAAACTGGCGGTGCAACTTACCTGATGGCCGTCCGGGACGCAATCCAGGGCGGCGAACTGTTCGCGCAAACGGGCGGCGACCCGGCCGGCACCGCGGATCGGCGTTTCCGGCAGCACCAGCAGGAATTCGTCTTCGCCCCAGCGGGTGATAGTGTCAATATCCTGACGGATAAGTTGCCTGGCGGTGCGGGCAAAGCCGGCCAACACCTGATCGCCGACCCGGCGACCCATGGATTCGTTGACCCCCTTCAAGCCGTCGACGTCGCAGAGAATGACCGAGAGATAGTGGCCGTAGCGGCTGGACCGGCTCAGCTCTTTTTTCAGGTGTTCCTCGAGGTGGAGCCGGCTCAGGCAGCCGGTGAGCGGGTCGGTGAGGGTCAGTTGTTCGATGCGCAGACGCTGCTCGCGCTCCTGCCCAATCAGGGCGAACTGGCGGACCGCGTCGCGGAAGACGGCAACCAGGGCGGCTACGGGCGCGCTTTCCGGCGTCACCCGGAACACCGAGCGCTTGTTGGCCTCAATCAGGCTTGCGGCCAGATCGGCGTCCGGGACCAGCAGCAGGGGCACGGCGTCGGAGCATGCGGCCGCCTGGGTCAGGAAATCAAGGCCGCGCATGTCGGGCAGCGCAGCCGCAGCCAGCACGGCGCACCACGCGCCGTCTGCCAGTTTGGCCAGGCCGCTCTTGCCGTCGGCGACGGCCTCGAACGTACATTGTTTCGTAAAATCATCGGGAAGCTGGTCAATGTTCAGGCAATGGTTGACCAGCAGAATGCGATGCTCCATAGGTTTACTCCATGAAAACAAGGGGTTGTTTTGCTGCCGCCATCATACCATCGGCGGCCTGAAATGAGGAGCGCTATTTCCTGTTGGCAAGAGCGGCCCGGCTGCGGTATAAGGCCGCACAAGGAGCGATTATGCAAGAACACAGCGGCTGCAAGCCGGAAATTCAGTACCCCTGCCGGTGGCAGTATCGGTTGATCGGCGAGGACCGGGCCGCCATCCTGGAGGCCATCCACGCCTCGATCGATGTTGCCGCCTGCGTGATCACCGAGGGCAACGTCAGTTCCGGCGGCCGCTATCTCAGTCTCAACCTGGAGATCACAGTCAACGACGAGGCCGAACGGTTGCGGTTGTATCAGTTATTTGCCGGGAACCCGGCCATACGAGTGGTGTTATGACAAGCGAAGGATTGAACGAGAACAAACCTCTGGTGGATAACAAACTGCTGCCGGTGATGCGGGAGGCGATAATCACCGTGCAGATGCTGCTGTTCAAGGAACTGCGGCAGAGCGTGCACGACCGCTACGTTGATCAGGCCGAGCCCCATCACACCCATTTGGCCGGGGCGGTGATCAACAACCTCTTTGGCACGCAACCCGTTGACGATGCGGTGACTGTTTTTGCGGTGAGCAATCGGGAACTGGTGGAGCGGGAACTGCGCGAAATCGCCGAGCGTTGCCAGGTGCTGCTGCCCCTGCTCACCGACGCCCTGCGGATGAAAACCATCTGCGACAACCACGAGGGCGTCCATTCCATCCCATCCCTGCTCATGGCCAAGGCCCTGGGCATTCTCCAGGAAGAACGGCCCCTGCCGCTGCCCTCCACCTTTATGCTCCAGGTGCGTACCCTGGCCGCCAGCCACGGCCTCATTGAGCCGATGCAGGCCGCTCCCCCGCCCGAAGAACCACCAGCGTAGCCCCCCAGGAACCGCTTGCCTCGTCGCCGAGGCGATATCCGGCCACCATCTCCAACCGATCCAGCAGGGCGTGCACGGTCCGCCGCAGCGCGCCGGTTCCCTTGCCGTGCACAATGCGAACGTGGAGGATGCCGTGCTTGCGGCATTCTTCCAGGTAATCTGGAATCAGGGTTTTGACTTCTCCGGGGCGAAAGGCGTGAAGGTCAAGCACGCCGTCGATGGGCAGGGGGATGGGCTCGAGTTCATCCATTGGCCGTTTCCCGGTTGAGGATGTCCAGGGCCACGGCCGCCGCCCGCTCCGAGGCGCCGGGCGCGCCCAGCCGTGTTTTTACTTCCTGCAGTCCCGCCAGCATTGACGCCCGCGTTTCGGCAACTTCAAGCATTGTCTGAAGTTGTTGCGCTATCCGCTCGGGTGTGACCTCTTTTTGCAGCAATTCCGGGATAATTTCCCGTTCGCCGATCAGGTTGACCAGGGAAAAAAATTGCACGCTGCGGATCAGCAGCCGGCCGAGAAAATAGGTGTGGGGCGACACCCGGTAGGCGGCCACGGTCGGTACGCCCAGGATCGCTAGTTCCAGCAGCACCGTGCCCGAAGCGGCCACGGCGGCGTCGCAGGCGGCCATCATCGCGTAGCGGTCTTCGGTGATGATGCGGTAATCGAAACGATCCCGCCAGGCGGCCAAGCCGTGCGCTTCCAGCAGGGCGCGGCTGATGGTCGGGGCCTGGGGGATGAGAAAGGTGTAGGCCTGGGGCTGATCCTTGGCCAGCAGTTCGGCGGCGGCCAGGAAATCGGGCAGCAGGGCGGCCACCTCCTTTCTCCGGCTGCCGGGCAGCAGCCCCACCAGCTTCCGGGACGGTTCAATCCGGTGCTGGTCGCGGAAGGCGGCGGGGCTCAGGCCCGGCTTGACCGAGTCCATCAGCGGATGGCCGACAAAGTCGACCTGATAGCCATATTGGGCGTAAAAGGCCTGCTCAAAGGGTAGGATCACCGCCACCCGGTCGGTCAGGCGCTTGATGGCGTGGACCCGGCTGCTGCGCCAGGCCCAGATCTGCGGGCTGATATAGTAGAACACCGGGATGCCAAGTTTCTTGGCCTGTTTGGCCAACAGCAGGTTGAAATCCGGATAGTCGATGAGGATCAGCAGGGCAGGGCGATGATCGCGCATCCGTTCAATCAGGGCGCGCCGGGCGCGGAGGATGTCGCCCAGGTGGCTCAGCACCTCGACCAGGCCGACCACCGCCAGCTTGGCGGCGTCGCAGAGCAACTCCACCCCGGCCTCCCGCAGCGCCTGGCCGCCCATGCCGCAGAAACGCAAATCCGGCTCTTGCCTCTGCATGGCCCGCACCAGATTCGCGCCGTGCAGATCCCCCGAGGCCTCGCCGGCCACAATCATCACCTCGCGGCCCATTTTTGCTTGCTCGTCCATCGCCTGCGCCCGCTGAGCCGATCAGTGCCGGCCGAGCAGGGCCAGCAGGTCGGAGTGACCTTCTTCAATCAGAATCTGCTCGATCCGCTTTCGGTTGCTGTGAATCTGCTCAACCACCTGCAAGGCCACGTCCAGGGCGCGTCGGCCCTCTTCGCCGGCAACCGCAGGCCGGGTCCGTTCGCGGACGTGGCGGACGAAATCGCGCAGTTCCAACTCCAGGGCGTCCTGGTCCTGAAAAGCGGATTTGGTGATCTCGGGGGTGGGCCCGCCGCCGGCTTGGTTTGCTCGCAACTTCACAGCCATGATCTCTTTTTTGCCGAAATCAATCGACAGATACTGCCCAGGCTGGAAGATGCGCATCCGTCGCATGTTTTCCATGGAGATGCGGCTGACCGTGATGTTGGCGGTGCAGCCGTTGGCAAAGATCAGGCGGGCGTTGGCGATGTCGGTCAGCTGGGTGACCACCGGCGAGCCGGCAGTGAGGATGGAGACAATCGGCGAGTTGACGATCGACAGGATGATGTCGATGTCGTGGATCATCAGATCGAGCACCACGTCCACGTCCGTGCCCCGATCCTTGAACACCGCAATCCGATGGGCCTCGATGAACAGCGGATGGGTCAGCAGCGGCTGCATGGCCAGCACCGCCGGGTTGAACCGTTCCAGATGGCCGACCTGGAGGATGCGCTTTTGCTCCCGGGCCAGATTGATCAGGTCGTCGGCTTCGCTTAAGGTGGTGGTGATCGGTTTTTCCACCATCACGTCGACCCCTTGCTGCAGGCAGACCTTGGCCACCTCGTGGTGGAGACTGGTCGGCACGGCAATCGACACCGCCTCCACCTGGGCGAGCAACTCGCGGTAATCGGCAAAGGCGCGGCAGGCGCACTCGCCGGCCACCAGTTGCGCCCGCTCGGGATCGGCGTCGGCCACGCCCACCAGTTCCACATCGTCCATGGCCGCATATTTGTGGGCGTGAAACCGTCCCAGATAGCCAACTCCAATCACTCCAACCTTCGTTTTCTTCATGTCCTTCCTGTAATGTTCCCGGCTTGGGCCGCACAATGCGGCCTGCACTCAAATGCCGAGATAGGCTTTTTGTATGGCGGTATTGCTGAGCAGCGTTGCTGCCCGGTCCTGCATGACGACGCGGCCGTTTTCCAGAACATAGCCCCGATCCGCAGTCTGCAGGGCGAGATTGGCGTTCTGTTCCACCAGGAAAATGGTCGTGTTTTGTTCTTGGTTGATTTTTTGAATTATTGCAAAAATTTGCCGGGTGATCAGCGGCGCCAGGCCCATGGAGGGCTCGTCCAGCAGCAGCAGCCGGGGCCGGGCCATCAGGGCGCGCGAGATGGCCAGCATCTGCTGTTCGCCGCCGGAGAGGTTGCCGCCCGGCTGGTTGCGCCGTTTCGCCAGGATCGGAAAGAGCTCGTAGAGCATGTCCCGGTCAGCGGCGATTGCCTTGGCGTCCCGCCGGAGGAAGGCCCCCATGTCGAGGTTTTCGGCCACGGTCAGATCCGGAAAGATGTGTCGCCCCTCGGGAACCTGGCAGATTCCCAGTTTGACGATGGCGTCCGGCGTCAGCCTGGTGATCGGTTGCCCCTCAAAAAGCACTTCGCCCCGGCGCGGCGGCGCAATCCCGGAGATAGCCATCAGGGTGGTGGACTTGCCCGCGCCGTTGGCCCCGATCAGGGCGACAATCTCGCCTGGTTGGATGGCCAGGCTGACCTCGTGCAGGGCCTGGATCTTGTCGTAAAAGACGTCAATGCCGCGCAGCTCAAGCATGGTCCGTCTCCTCGCCGAGATAGGCCTTGATCACCGCCGGGTTGTGCCGCACCTGCTCGGGCGTGCCCTCGGCGATCTTGCGGCCGTAGTCCATAACAAAAATATGGTCGGACAGGCTCATCACCAGCTTCATGTCGTGCTCAATCAGGAGAATGGCCAGGCCGTCGTTCTTCATCGAGGTGATTAACTCGTCCAACTCCAAGGTTTCCTGGGGGTTCATCCCGGCCGCCGGTTCGTCGAGCAGCAGCAGCAACGGTTCGGTGGCCAGGGCCCGGGCAATCTCCAGCCTTCGCTGCGCTCCGTAGGGCAGATTCTTGGCAAACTCGTTGGCCTGATCCGCCAGCCCGATCCGTTCAAGCAAGGCAAGGCTCATGCCAACGATGGCCTTTTCTTCGCGAATCGTGGCCGGGGTGCGGAAGATCGCGCCCAGAATTTTGGCCCGGGTGCGGCAGTGGCGGCCGATCATCACATTTTCCAACACCGTCATGTTGTGGAAAAGGCGAATGTTCTGAAAGGTGCGGGCCAGTCCCTGCTCGGTGATCCGGTTAGGTTTGAGGCCATTGAGCCGGCGCGGCGGTTGATCGGGCGGGGTCAGCAGCAGATCGCCGCTGGTAGGGGCGTAGATGCCGGTCAGACAGTTGAAAAAAGTGGTTTTTCCCGCGCCGTTGGGGCCGATCAGGGCCGCAATTTCACCTGGATGGATGCGCAGGTCAAGGTGGTCCAGGGCGCGGATGCCGCCAAAATCCATGGTCAGGGCGGAAACGGTAAGCAAGGGGTGCATGGGCTGTGTCAAAAGTGCAACAGGTTAACGGTGGAGTGTGTAGGTTCGGCGCACTGTAGAGACAATCCCCTGGGGCCGGAACACCATCATCACCACCAGAACCGCGCCAAAGGCCAGCATGCGATAATCGGCAAGGGCCCGCAGATACTCGGGCAGCAGAATGAGAACCAGGGTGCCGACGATCACCCCGACAATCGAGCCCATGCCCCCCAGCACCACGATGCAGAGGATGATGGCCGACTCGAGAAAGGTGAAGCTGGCCGGGTTGACATAGGTGGTTTTGGCCGCGAAAAAGACGCCGGCCATACCCGCCCAGGCAGCGCCCAGGGCAAAGGCGGCGAGTTTGGTCCGGGTTTTGTCCACCCCCATGGCCTGACAGGCGATGTCGTCTTCGCGCAGGGCGTACCAGGCCCGGCCGATGCGCGAGTCCTGCAGCCGGTTGACCACGAAAATGGTGAACAGGACCATTCCGATCATCAGGTAGTAGAGATAGGTGATCGACCCGTCCAGAGACATCTCCAGGCCAAAAAAACCGGGCCGGGCAATGTTGGAGATGCCGCTGGGACCTTGGGAAAATTCGCCCCAGTTCTCCAGCACCAACCGGATGATCTCGCCAAACCCGAGGGTGACGATGGCCAGATAGTCGCCGCGCAACCGCAGCACTGGAAACCCAAGCAGGAGGCCAAAGAGCGCGCCGAGCAGCCCGCCGATGGGCAGGGCGGTCCAGAAGCCGATGCCAAAATGCAGGTGCAGCAGGGCGTAGGAGTAGGCGCCCACCGCATAGAAGGCGACGTAGCCCAGGTCCAGCAGCCCCGCGACTCCGACCACGATGTTGAGCCCCAGACCCAGAACCACGTACATCAGGGCGGTGATCATGATGTTGAGCTGATAGGTGGAAAAGAGGGCGGGAAAGGCAAGGAAGAAAAGGGCGACGCCGCCGAGCAGCGGCAGGCAGACCTTGGGCTGGCGGAAAACAGCCAGATTCAGGCCCTTCGATTCCTTCTCCAGGCCCAACCGAATGCGTTCCTGCCGGGCGGCGCGGCGGGCAAGAAAGACGCGGGAAAGCAAGTAGACGCAGGCGCTGACGCCGCCCACCCACAGCATGTTGGGCCAGCGCCAGACCACGGTTTTTTCCACCGGGTTGACCTTGATCACCAGGATGGGGAAGGTCAGAAACATGAACCAAAGACCGAGGATCAGGGCCTGACGACAATCTTTGACGGTCAGCATGGGCGTTCTCGCGCGGTTCATACTTTTTCAACCGCAGCCTTGCCGAGCAGACCGGCGGGCCGGAAAATCAGAATCAGCACCAGCAGGGAAAAGGCGAACACGTCTTCGTAGTCGCTGCTGACGTAGCCGGTGGCAAAGGCCTCGGTCAGGCCGAGGACAAAACTGCCGAGCACCGCGCCGGGGATTGAGCCGATGCCGCCCAGCACGGCGGCGGTAAAGGCCTTGATGCCGGCGATGAAGCCGATCGAAAAGTTGATCTGGCCGATGTGCGAGGCGATCAACAGCCCGCCGACGGCCGCCAGGGCGGAGCCGACGACAAAGGTGATTGAGATGACCCGGTCGACGTTGACCCCGAGCAGCAGGGCCATTTTCTGATCCTGGGCCGTGGCGCGCATGGCCTTGCCGGTGCGGGTGTATTTGATCAGCAGGGTGAGGAGCAGCAGCAGCAGGGCCGACACCGCCAGGATGGTGAGATCGGTGGAGCCGACAACCGCGGCAAAGGGTTCCAGGAAGGCAAACTCCGGGATCAGGGCCGGAAAGGGCTGGAAATCTGAGGTTTGGGCGAGCATGACGTAGTTTTGCAGGAAGATCGACATGCCGATGGCGGAAATCAGCGGCGACAACCGGGGCGCGTTGCGCAAGGGCCGGTAGGCCAGCCGTTCCACGGTGTAACCGTAGGCGGCGGCCCAGACGGCGGCGGCCAGCGCGGTTAGGATCAACACCGCGTACAGCGGCAGACCCAAGATGTTCAGCACCGTGGAGGCGATCAGGGCGGTGAAGGCCCCGATCATGTAAATCTCGCCGTGGGCAAAATTGATCAATCCGATGATGCCGTAGACCATGGTGTAGCCCAGGGCGATCAGGGCGTAGATGGAACCGCGAGTCAGGCCGCTGAACACGAGTTCAATGAAATAATCCATGGGGTTCCTTGAAGAGCTGGCCGCCGCGCGGAGTGCAACGATTCGGTTTGAGGGCGAATGCCCCCGCAAAGCGCAAATGCCTGGAACCGCACCGCGATTCCAGGCATTGGTCAACCCGCGGGAAAGTGGTTTACTGCACGACCGTGAATTGGCCGTTTTGCACCTGATAGATGGAAAAACCAATGCCGATTGGCTCGCCCTTGGCGTCGAACTTGATGTTGCCAAAGGGGGTGGCCACTTCCTCGCTGCGCAACACCTTGGCCATGGCGTTGGGCTCGGTGGTCCCGGCCTTGGCAATGGCGTTGGTCAGGACCAGGGCGGCGGCGACGGCGTTGTCAAAGAAGGCGCCGGGCTCGGCTCCCTCAGCTTTTTTGAATTTTTCCCGATATTCTTTGGTGATCGGATTGTGCGAGACGTCGGCTGGGCCAGTGGCGTACACGCCTTCAGCGTCCTTGCCGGCGAGTTGGATGAAGGTGTCGATCTTGACGCCGTCGTCGGAGACAAAGGGAATGGTCATCCGTTTTTGCCGCATCTGGCCAACAATCTTCGAGGCCTCGGGGTGGTATCCGCCAAAAATAACGGCGTCGGCGGCTGAGCGTTTGATCTTCTGCACTACGGCGGAGTAGTCGACCGCACCCGGGGTGACGCCTTCAAACAGCACCACCTCGGCCTGGCCGGACTGCTCGATGAAGGTCTTGGCAAATTCCGCCAGCCCCTTGCCGTAGTCGCCTTTGTCGTGGATCACGGCAATCTTCTTGGCCTTGAGCGTAGCCAGAGTGAAATCGACTTCCGCCTTGGCCTGGGCGTCGTCGGCGGCAATGGTTCGGTAAAAATTGGGATATTCGCCGCTCTGGGTCAGGGCGGGGGTGGTGGCCGAGGGCGAGATCACCAGGACTTTGGCGTCGCGATAGATAGGCAGGGCCGCCTTAGTGGCGCCGGAACAGATGTGACCGATCACTGCCTTGGCCCCGCTGGAAACCAGTTTGGCGGCGGTGTTGGCGGCGATTTCCGGTTTGCAGGCGTCGTCTTCCACCAGCAGTTCCACCGGCGCGCCGTTGATCCCGCCCTTGTCGTTAATGTCTTTGACCACCAGCTGGGCCGCTTTTAAACTCGGCAGGCCATAGGAGGCCAGGTCGCCGCTGTGGGCGCCGGCCACGCCGATTTTTATCGGTTCGACGGCGGTCGCGGTTGCGCATGCGGCCAAGACAAAGGCCGTCAGCAGTGCATATATTCTGATGGATTTCATTGCCCCATGAACCTCCTCGCGGGATTAAATTGCAAAAGAAGAAGCAATACTCTAGTGTGCCCTTTTCTTACCCCATGGGGATAAATTTGCACCAAAAATGACAGGGAGCGGCGCCGGGCAAAGGGCCGGACGGCAACCGGTTGAACTGGTTGCCCGTCCTGCGCTGCAGGCGCGCCGTCGCTTCCTGTCCGACGACTTTCCTGTTTCCGCCTCCTCGCGACCATGATGAAAACAACAGCGTTCTATTTCGCCCTGGGCCGGCCTCTGGCCCCTTTGTACAGCTTGGCCATGCGCCTGCGCGAAACCTTGTACCGCCGGCGCGTTTTGCAATCCTACCGGCTCGACGCCCCGGTGATCAGCGTCGGCAACCTGACCATGGGGGGCAGCGGCAAGACGCCGATGGTGCAGTATCTGGCCCGCCTGCTGCAGAGCCATGGCTTCCATCCGGCGGTGGTCAGTCGGGGTTACGGAGGGCGGGCGCGCCTCAAGGTGAATCTGGTCTCCGACGGAACCGCTTTGCTGCTGGACGCCGAACAGGCCGGCGACGAACCGCGGCTGCTGGCCGAAACCCTGCCCGGCGTCCCGGTGCTGACCGGTCTGGTTCGCCGCTTTCCGGCCCAGCGGGCCGTGGAAATGGGGGCCGACGTGCTCCTGCTCGACGACGGATTCCAGCATCTGCAGATCATCCGCGACGTCAACCTGGCCCTGTTCAACGCCGACCGGCTGGCCGGCAACTCCCGCGTTTTTCCCGGCGGCGACCTGCGGGAACCGGTGGCGGCCCTGCATCGGGCCACCGGTTTTGTCCTGACCGGGGTCCACGACGGCAACCGGGAGCGGGCCAACAAATTTTGCGAACTGCTGCAGGCCCGTTTTCCGCAGATCCCGACGGCGCAGACTGGCTACGGTCTGGAAGGTCCGGTGCGGCTTTCGGCCGCCGGCATGCTGGAACCGGCGCCCCCGGAGGCGCTGACCAGCGGCAGAGGCTTTGGCTTCTGCGGCATCGCCCGGCCCGAATCGTTTCGTCACACCCTGGAAACGTGCCGGGTGGATCTGGCGGGCTTTCTCCCCTTGGACGATCATCAGCGCTACACCTCGGGCCTGGTCGACAAACTGGTTGCCAGGGCCCGGCACGCAGGCGGCCAGTTTCTGATCGGCACGGAAAAGGATCTGGTCAAGTTGTCGCCCTACGCCGCTGCGCTGCCCCTGCCGTTGATTGGGGTGCGGATGCAGGTGGAAGCAGACGAACAATTCGCGCAGGGCATTCTTCACGCCGTGCGCGAATGGCGCAAGCACCCCTGAGCAGTCGATGTGGATTGTGTTAAAAAAGCAACATTTTCACGGAGTTTTTCCAAATGTGTTTTTTTTGCCACAGTCTGCAAAGGTTTTTCGGTTCCAGAGCGACGACGGCGGTTTGTCCTATTCTTTTGATTTAGTATAATTTTTTGAATTTTTGGACCGCGTCGCCTCTGTCCCTGGCGGTATGGAGAGGAAATTGCATTATAAAGTGCAAATACTTCGAATGGTTCATTCTTCACTCTACGCAGGATTTCTTATGGCGCCGCAAATAGAGCCGCATCAATATACCGTAAAACGCGCCGTCAGTTGTTGCGGCGTGGGGCTGCACACCGGCCGGACCGTCAACCTGACCATCAATCCCGCCCCGGCCAACACCGGCATTCAGTTTGTTCGTTCGGACATTGCGGGCCGACCGATCATCCCGGCCAGGGTCGAGCGGGTGGTGGACACCACTTTGGCCACCACCATCGGCGACGGTCGCAATAAAATTTCCACCACCGAGCACCTCATGGCCGCCCTGCGCGCCTTTGGCGTCGACAACGCCGTGATCGACCTGGATTCCCACGAGACGCCGATCATGGACGGCAGCGCCGGACCGTTCGTCCGCCTGTTGAAGACCGCCGGACTGCACCGTCAGCAGGCCCTGCGCAAGATTCTGCGCATCACCCGGCCGATGAGTTTTGTTGACGGCGACAAGTCGATCCGCATTGAGCCCCACGACGGCTTCAAGGTGTCGGGACGGATCCAGTTCGACGACGCCCTGATCAACGAGCAGCGCTACTCGGTGGAGGTCACTCCAGAACGCTTCAGCAAGGAAATCGCTTTTGCCCGCACCTTCGGCTTTGTCGAACAGGTCGAGCAACTGTGGCAAAATGGACTCGCTCTTGGCGGAACCCTGGACAACGTTATCGCCATTCACTGGAACCGGCGCTCGATCCTCAATGAAGACGGCCTGCGCTTTGACGACGAATTCATCCGCCACAAGGTGCTGGACGTGATCGGCGACATGGCCCTGCTCGGCTCGCCGGTGTTGGGCCACGTGATTGCCGACCGCTCCGGTCACAGCCTGCATCTGGGCCTGATGAAAACCATTGTCGACAATCCCCACTGCTGGGAGTACGTCACCTTCCAAAAAAGAGGCGAGTCCCTGTTGCGCCAGGTCGTCCATTCCACCCAAACCTCGGGGCACCGGTTCGCGCCGTTCTTTGCCCCGGTCGGCGAGTCCATGGCCGCCCGTCAGGCCTGCGCTATGTAAAATACGTTTGTCCTGTTTCCCGCAGAAGAACTGCCGCCGGATTTTTCCGGCGGTTTTTTTTTGCGCTCCAATTGGGCCACCCTCAAGGACAGCGGTTGTCGCCTGTGGTGAAGATGCGTATAATAGCCGCTCGTTCTCTTCCCTTTATTTCCAAACATGTCGTCATGACAGGAGAAATATGAGCTTACCCATTGATACAATAGGTTTTGTCGGCGGCGGCCAGATGGCCGAAGCCATGATTCGGGGTATTTTGGCGGCCGGCTTGATCGCGCCGGAAAAGATACTGGTGGCCGAGCCCACCGAGTCCCGTCGCAACTTTTTGCAAGGTCAATACGGCGTTGCCTGCACCATGGACGCAGCGGCGCTCTGCAGTTCCTGCCAGGTGTTGGTGCTGGCGATCAAACCGCAGTTGGCGGCTGCGGTGCTCGGTCAATACAGCGCCTTGGTGACGGAGCGGCATCTGGTGATTTCGATCATGGCCGGCGTCACCCTGCAGGCGTTGGCAGGATGCTTGAACGACTCGGTGCGCCTGATCCGGGCCATGCCCAACACCCCGGCCCTGGTGCTGGCCGCAGCAACGGCCTTCAGTCCCAATCAACGGGCCACTGTCCAGGACCGTCACGTCGCCACCGCCATTTTTTCCGCGGTGGGCTCCTGCGCGGAAGTGCCTGAAAGCCAGTTGGACGCGGTCACCGGCCTCAGCGGCAGCGGCCCCGGTTACGTGTTCACCTTTATCGAGGCCATGATCGACGGCGGCGTGTTGGCCGGCCTGCCCAGGCCTACAGCTGAGCAATTGGTGCTGCAGACGGTCTACGGTTCGGCCAAACTGGCCCTGGAGACCGGCGATCATCCGGCGGTGTTGAAGGGCAAGGTAACCTCGCCCGGCGGCACCACCATTGCCGGCATCCAGGTGTTGGAGGACGGCGCTCTGCGCGGCGTGGTCATGGGCGCAATCGAGGCGGCCACCGAACGTTCGCGGGAGCTGGGTGCATGAACATCGCGTATGCGGGCGTCGTCACCCGGCCGGACAGTCCGGAGGTCGAGCAGATCGGACGTGAGGTGATCGCCTGGTTCGAGAAGCGCGGGATCAAGGCGGCGCTGAACCAGATTGAACCGGCCATGGACATGGTGCTGGTCCTGGGCGGCGACGGCACCCTGCTCCATGTGGCCGGCGAGGCCAGCCGGCATCAACTGCCGGTGCTCGGGGTCAACCTGGGCAATCTCGGTTTTCTCACCGAGGTGGCCGCCGACGAGATGTACGAGACTCTGGAGACCCTGCTGTCCGAGGACGAGGTGCGGATGGAGAAGCGGATCATGCTCTCCGCCGCCTTTATCAACGGCGTCACCGGCAAGAAAAGCGATCCGGTGCACGCCCTCAACGAGGTGGTGATCGTCAAGAAAAGCACCGAGGCTATGATCCGTCTGCGCTGCTGGGCGGACAAGGAATACGTCACCACCTATCGGGCGGACGGCCTGATCATGTCCACCCCCACCGGTTCGACCGCCTACAACCTTTCGGCAGGCGGGCCGGTGGTTCACGCCGAGCTCGACGCCATTGTCGTCACCCCCATCTGTCCCTTCATGCTCGAATCGCGCCCGGTGCTGCTGGGCTCGCAGCACAAGGTCACCACCCAATTACTGGCCCCGGCCGGTCAGGTCAAGGTGATCGTGGACGGCGAACTGCAGTGGACCATCACCGAAAACGACTATCTCCTGGTGCAAAAGGCCTCCAAACCGCTGCTGATCATCAGCTCCCCCTGGAAGAGTTATTTCAACATCCTGCGCAGCAAGCTCAATTGGGGCGGCGCCAGTGTTGACCTGCCGCTGCCGGAAAAGGTCTGCAAGCACTGTTAGCGCAACATGCGTGAGGATAGAAAATAGAACGGAGCAAAATTTTGAAATTATTATTTTTTCCGTTCAAAAGGAGGTCACGATGGCTTGGATTTTTTTGATTCTTGCTGGGCTCTTTGAGATTGGATGGCCTGTTGGTTTAAAAATGGCGCAAACGCAACAAACACGTTGGACTGGTATTGGCGTTGCTATTGTTTTTATGTGTTTGAGTGGCTTTTTTCTTTGGTTGGCCCAACGGCAAATTCCCATCGGCGCCGCTTATGCGGTCTGGACAGGTATCGGCGCCGCTGGAACCTTCGCAGTGGGGATACTGTATTTTAATGATCCAACTTCTATCGCAAGGTATTTGGGGGTGGCGCTCATCGTAGCAGGTGTTGCCACTCTTAAGTTGGCGAATTAACAATTGGCGTCAACTGGTCGACAAACCGGAATAAAAATCGTTTTTAAATTGTTTCGCTGTTAACCGCCTGGAGCGCGGCGACTGGCGTCTGCAGGGCTGCGCCCGCGCCGAGTCAGCCCGGCTTTGACCCGCCCTTTTTCTTCA
Source organism: Desulfobulbus sp. (assembly GCF_030824455.1). Lineage (GTDB taxonomy): Bacteria > Desulfobacterota > Desulfobulbia > Desulfobulbales > Desulfobulbaceae > Desulfobulbus. Next base: position 2,780 of record NZ_JAVBXR010000077.1, on the reverse strand, counting down.
CCCCCCTGGTGGCCTCGGCGACCAGGGGATCGTCGGGCCAGTAGTGTTTGGGATAGCGGCCTTTGAGTTCTTTTTTGACCTCCGGATAACCGCGCTGCCAGAACCCGGCCAAGTCGGCGGTGACCTGGATGAGACGCCTGGCCGGCGAAAGCAGGTGCAACAGCAGCGGCGCCCTGCCGTCGCAGACCGCAGGCGTTTCACTAAGGCCAAACATCTCCTGGATGCGGACCGCCAGCAACGGCGGCTCGTCGATCCGGTATTCGATGCGGATGTTCGAGCCGCTGGGCACAACGATGGTCGCAGGCGCTTGCCGCTCCACCTGTCGGCGCCGCTCCCAACCAAGCCAGTTTTTAAATATTTCCACCAGATTGAGCCGACTCAGCTGCTCGGCCCGGGTGACGCCGCCCAAATACGGCGCCAGCCAGTCGAGATCCTTGATCAAGGCCTCGTCGCGCACATCCGGCCACTCCCCATCCGGCCGCCAGTTGCCCAGACAATGGATGCGGGCCTGCCACTGGCGCGCTTCCCTGGTCCAGGGCAGACAGCCTAGTCCCATCCCGGCGATGCCGCTCAACAGGGCTTGGATGGTCGCCTCGGGATCGACCTTGGTCAGCGGCTGTTCCTCAACCACGATTTCTCCCAGCATCACCCGTCGCACCGCCGCAACCCTGGCGGCTTCTGCATTCCAGACCACCTGTTCGCAAATCTTGAGTAGATGGCCGTGACGACCTTTGATCTCGGCAAGATCCAGGGATTCGGCAAGAAAGATGCGGCCTTCGCGGTGACCGGCGTCGAGGTGGGGCACAATCAGATATTCGCTGGCAGTCAGCGGATCAGTGGGCGCCAGCGCGGCCCCGCGTCCCGAGGCCAGTTGGTAGCGCAGTTGTTGCCCAGGGCGTCTGCGGGCAATGCGCTCGGGATAGGCAAAGATCAGCAGGGCGCCGACGGCGTCAAGGTCTCGGGCCTCCTGGTTGCGGCCAAGCAGAGGTCGCCACATCCGCGCCGCCTGATCGATGCGGCGGCAGAGGGCTGGATCGCCGCCGGCCTCGCGCGTTGCCCGGTCGCCTTTGCGCCGCCATAATGCAAGCAAATGCAATCGCACGCCCACGTCGGCGGTGGCGGCCTGAGCGTCGCGCTTGAGCGGATCGCGCTCAGAGAGCAGGGCGGCCAGATCGCAGGCCAACGCGCCCTGGCCCATGGTTTGCGCCTGGAGCAGCATGTGGCCCAGGCGCGGATGCAGGGGCAGCCCGGCCAGTTGCCTGCCGGCGTTGGTGATCCGGCCGGCGGAGTCCAGGGCGTTCAGGCTTTGCAACACTTCCCGCGCCTGCTGGTAGGGGCCTTCGCGGGGCGGATCAAGCCACTGCAGTTCGCCGGGATCGGTCACGCCCCAGAGCGCCAGTTCCAGGGCCAGGCCGGTCAGATCAACGCTGCGTATTTCCGGGGGATGAAAATCCGCCAGGCTGTGCTGTTCGGCTGTTGTCCACAACCGCAGGCAGTAGCCCGGCCCAAGGCGACCGGCCCGGCCGGCCCGTTGCGCGGCCGCCGCCTTGGACACCCGCACCGTGGTCAGTCTGCCCAGGCCGCTGCCCGGATCAAAGGCGGGCAGCCGCGACCAGCCGCTGTCAACCACGCAGCCCACGCCCTCGATGGTCAGGCTGGTTTCAGCGATTGAGGTGGCAAGGATGATCCGCCGTCGCCCTTCCAAATCGGGCAGGATCGCCCGGTCCTGATCGTTTTGGGCAAGATCGCCAAACAGCGGCAGGATCAGCAGGCCGCGACAGGCGGGTTCTTCTTCCAAAAGGCGGTGCGCTTCCCGGATTTCGCCGGCGCCGGGGAAAAAGGCGAGGACGTCGCCAGGGTGTTCGGTCAATGCGCGTACCATGCCGCGCGCCCCAACCTCGCCGATGCGGCCCTTGGCCTCCCGCTGGAGATAGTCGATCCGCACCTTATGCTGCCTGCCTTCGCCGACAATAATCGGCGCCGGGCCGGCGGTTCCCAGCATTTCGGCCAGGGCCGCTGCGTCCAGGGTGGCCGACATAGCCAGCAGACGCAGATCGTCCCGGAGCTGGCGGAGATCGAGGCACAGGGCCAGGGCCAGATCCGCCTGCAGCGAGCGTTCGTGAAATTCGTCAAAGATGATCAAGCCAACCTCGTCCAGGGCGGCGTCGGCCTGCAGTCGGCGGGTGAGGATGCCCTCGGTCAGCACCTCAATCCGGGTTTGCGCCGAGATGCGTCGGTCAAAACGAATATGGCAGCCCACGCTTTGGCCAACCTGTTCGCCAAGCAGCGTTGCCATCCGACTGGCTGCGGCCCTGGCCGCCAATCGCCGGGGCTCGAGCATCAGGATTTTTTTGCCCGCCAGCCAGGGTTCGTTCAGCAGGGCCAGGGGAACAATGGTGGTTTTGCCGGATCCCGGCGGCGCGGCCAGCACCGCCGAACCAACGGCAAGCGCCTGTTGCAGGGCAGGAAGCACGGAATGAATGGGCAGGGTAGGGGAGAAAACCATCGCAGCAAGGGGAAACAAAGATTGACTGAAAGTTGATTGGCGGAGCCGCAGCGTAGCGGCAGGAAGCGGTGAACCAGCAGCCGCAGGCAAGGGAGCCGCCGCGCAGAGCAGAGGTGCAAACAGCAGATACAAACAGCAGGCGCAAACAGCAGATACAAACAACAAGCGCAAACAGCAGGCGGGTGTTTTTTCTCACCAACGGTAAGGAAAAGGGGTATGCTGGCCCTCGTCACCTCCCGCGCAGCTCGGTTGCCTCGGTTCTGCCCCTTGCCAA
>NZ_JAVBXR010000002.1 GCF_030824455.1 Desulfobulbus sp. | reverse complement strand
CGGTATAGAGGATCGCGATCCAAACCAGATGCCCGTAGATGGCGATCTGGGCAAATCCCAGGTCAAGCGTCACCACCCCTGATTTGCTCCACAACACCTTGGTGAAACCGATCAGCAGCAGGATGCTGTAGAACAGCGAATGCGCCAAAACCACCGCCGACTCGGTGGCCACCCGGCAATCCTCAGCAATGCGGCCGTCGGGATTGTCGTGTTCGCCCGGCAGATGTGAGAGCAGGTAGTGGCGGCCGGCGGCCATCCACCGGGAAAACACATAGTCGGTCAGCCAGGTGCGCCAATAGAGCTGCATGCTCCGTTTGACCTCCAGATGCGATCCGGTCAGAGCCATGTCGGCGACAAAAAGCAGCGACAGCAGGCCAACCTGGATGACCAGGCCTTTCATCGAATGCCGCTCCAGGGCGTTGAACAGGCCCGCGCTCCACTGGGTCATCAACACCGCCACGACCATTTGCATCACAGTGAGCACCGCCAGGAGCAGGACGGTTCCTCGAATCTTCAGTTTTTGGTTCGATTGCCAGAACAGTTTGGTCAGGCGGAGGAATGCTATGAAAAAATTACGCGATGTGGGCATAGTGGCTCATGGTTCGGCTTGAAAGATGGACCGGTTGTTGGCGACGGCGTGCGTGCCGGGCGCGTTATGTTGTTTGTGGCCTCAAGGTGGGCAAGACGTCCAGATAACGCCGTACCGTCTCCCCGCTGAAGCCGTTTTCTCGGATGATCTCCTGGTAAAAAGAGGCGCTGGGTTTCGGCGTGCGCTTGAAGGTCGCAAAATCCACCGCCACCAGGCCGAAGCGGGGCAGGAAGGTCGTCCACTCATAGTTGTCCATCAGCGACCAGTAGAAGTAGCTGCGCACGTCCACGCCGCGCTCAATCGCCTCCTGCAGGGCGGAGAGGTGCAGCGCCAGGTAGACGATGCGAAAGCGGTCGTCAGTGGCGCAGCAGCCGTTCTCGGTGATGGCGACCGGATAGTCGCGCAGCCGCTCCAGATTGGCGATCAGCCCCTCGGGATACATCTCGTCCAGGTAGAACCGCATCGGGACCATCCGCAGTTCCTTGTGACGGAACCGAGGTCCGTCCAGGTCGGCCCGGCGGGCGTCGATCATGTGGCGGGTGTAATAGTTGACCGACCAGAAATCGAGCGCGCCCTTGACGTCGGGATCAAACTCGGCGTCGACCCCCGGATAGACCAGCTCCCCGGTGCGCAGGGCGTGGAAGAAGAATTCGTTGGTGGTGAAGTCGGCAAACCCGGTCATGCGCTGGTCCAGGTCGTCGTGAAAGCGGCGCGGAAACCAGTGGATAAAGGCGTGGGCGCTGCTCACCGGGGCGGTCGAGTGGAGCTTGATCAGGTGGTAGCCCAGGGCGTGGACGCGGAGCATGTTGAACTTGAGGGACGCGATTGCCGGCCCTGCGGTGAGGCCGCCCCATCCATTGAATTCGTTGATCACGTTCCAGCCGCTGACATAGCTGGTGATTTTGGGCAGGAGGAAATGGAGATAGCGCTCGAAGAAGCGGCGGTTGTCGGCCTTGCCAAAGCCCCCCAGTTGGTCGAACCAGAGGGGGTGGGTGAAATGATGCAGGGTGACGAAGACCTGGACGCCTTTCTGCGTGAGACGTTCCAGCAGGTCGACATAATGGGCCATAGCCTGATGATCCCACTGCCCTTCCAGCGGTTCGATCCGGCTCCACTCGATGGACATCCGGTAGGCCTGGTGGCCGAGGGCGGCGATCAGCTCCACATCCTGCCGATAGAGCCGGTAGTGGTCGCAGGCCTTGCCCGAGGGGGCGCGAATGGTGCGGTCTGGATCGTCCTGGTAGAAATCCGGCTGCTGCTCCTTGTGCCAGGCCTGGGAGTGGATGTTGTCGCCCTCGATCTGATGCCCGGCGGTGGCGCTGCCCCACAAAAAGCCTTCAGGAAAGCGGATCGGCGGCAGGCTGAAGACGTCGTACATGATTGATATCCCAGAATGGTTTCGCCATGCCGCAACCGCAGTCGAAGGCTGTCAGGCGAGAAGAAATCGTTTGGTTGGCGGCCTGCAGTGAGGAACTTTCGCTTCGCTTCCGAGCTCGACAAGGTTGCTGCATTACCTCTATCCCTGCCTGGCGCCCAACCCTCTTCATCTGCGGTCCCACGGTCAGAATTACACGGTCAATTCCTATAAAAAACCAGGGGGATAGTCAATACCTTCTTGCGGGTAACGGAAAAAGTCTGGTTGCCGCAAGGGTGGGCCGAACGGCGGCGGCAGGTGCAAGGGGCAATAGGGGCGATAGGCATCTCGTTCGATTTCTCTGGGACTCCGCGCGCAGATGCCGTATCTTTGCCAGAGCGTCGCCATCCTGCCCAACCGCTGCGCCTTTGCGGGGTTTTGCAACCGTCGCAAAGAAGCAATCAACCTCCTGGTGGCGCAGGCGCTGTTGTTGCGCCGGGCCGGCGAGAACGGCATGCGGTGGGCAACGGGTTGTCCCCGGTCGCCCCCTCTCCTCTCCTCTCCTCTTGCCTTGTGCCTGACGCCCTTTTGCCTTGCCCAACTTCTGGATTGCATTGATGAAGCACCGTTGCATTCAACCTCGCATAGGAGAGCACTGTATGAAAATATCACTCTATCTCGCGGTTTTCTTACTGAACGGGCTTATTGGTCAGGCCGCTTTTGCCGTGAGCTGTGCGCAGGGAGACAACACGCATATCTGGGTTGTCCCGCAGGTGGTTCAAGCCGGAACGCCTGTCCGGATCATGGCGGTGTCCACTGCCGAACCTCTCACCGAACTGCTATTGATCGATCCGCAAGGTGCAGCGCAACCGCTGGAAACAACCGCAAGCACGGGTGGCATGCCGTGGAGCGCAACGGCGACAATAGAAGCGCTTGGGAGCGGCCAGCATCAAATCGAGGCGAAGGCGCAAGGGAAATCGCTCGCCTGCCGGGCAATTGCTCATGGCGACAACACCAGGGAACAACCGGTGTGGGAAGAGAGGCAGGAAGCCTATTATTCCGCCTGGATCGAGCAGCTTTTTGACGGTGCGGTTGATGAAGACGTGAGCTTTCCCTCGTTGGAACCGGTGTTGCGCGATCCGGAACGCAATTTTTTACACAATGCCTTGGGATTGAATGAAGACAAAAACCTTCCCGCGACCCCTGATTGCGCCGATTTTCCCTATTTTCTGCGAAACTATTTTGCTTGGAAAAATGGCTTGCCGTTTAGCTATCGGTTTTGTAATCGCGGTTCGGCCAC
>NZ_JAVBXR010000042.1 GCF_030824455.1 Desulfobulbus sp. | reverse complement strand
CCGGCGGCCTGGCCAAAGCCGGGTACGACCCCGAGGCCGTCCCGGAACTGACGGCGGGTTTGCCGGTCGCGGCAAGGGCCGAAACAGAGGCTGCGCTTGCCTACATCGCCCAGTCCCTGGTTCCCAACATCCGCCTCTGCACCGAAGAAATCGACGCCGCGCTTGCCGCCCTGAACGGCCGCTTTGTCCGCCCCGGTCCGTCGGGCTCGCCCAGTCGCGGTCAGGCCGACATCCTGCCCACGGGCCGCAACTTCTATTCGGTGGACCCCAACAAGATTCCCAGCCCGGCGGCCTGGGAGGTCGGGGTTCGCCTCGGCGACGCCCTGATCGAGCGCTATCTAAAAGAGACCGGCAAATACCCGGACTCCATCGGCATCCTGGTTTACGGCACGGTCACTATGCGCACCCGGGGCGACGACATCGCCGAGATCTATTATCTGATGGGGCTGAAGCCGGTGTGGCAGCAGGGCAGCGGCAACGTCAGCGGCCTGGAGGTGATCCCCTTAAGCGAACTCGGCCGGCCCCGGCTGGATGTTGTCCCCCGGATCTCCGGGTTCTTCCGCGATTCCTTCCCCAACCTGGTGGAACGGATCGACGAGGCGGTGCGCATTGTCGCCGCCCTCAAGGAACCGCCGGAATCCAATTTTGTCCGCCGCAACGTCTACCGGGACGTGGAAGAGTACCGCAAGGAGGGTTTGAGCGAGGAAGAGGCCATGCGCGAGGCCACCTTCCGGGTTTTCGGCTGCCCGCCCGGAACCTACGGCGCCGGTGTGTCCGAGCTGGTCGAATCCAAGAACTGGCAGACCCAGGAGGATCTGGGCAACAACTACATCCGCTACTCCTCCCACGCCTACGGCCAGGGCAGCTACGGCAGCCAGAAGCCCGCCGCCTACCGCCGCCAGCTGGCCCGCATGGATCTCACCGTGAAGAACGAGGATTCGCGCGAATACGACATGATGAGCTGCACCGACTACTACAACTACTACGGCGGCATGATCGTGGCGGTGAAAACGGTGCGCGGCCGTCTGCCCTTTGCGGTGATGGGCGACAGCTCCGATCCCAAGCGGGTCAAGGTGCGCACCACCCAGGAAGAGGCCAAACACGTGCTCCGCTCCCGCCTGGTCAATCCCAAATGGATCGCTGGCATGCAGCGCCACGGCTACAAGGGCGCGGGCGACATTTCCCATGTGATGGACATCGTGCTGGGCTGGGACGCCACCGCCGAGGTGATCGACGACTGGATGTACGAGAAGATCGCCCGCGCCTACGCCCTTGATCCCCAAATGCAGGAGTGGATGAAGGAAGTCAACCCGTATGCCCTGCAGAACATCCTCGACAAACTGCTGGAGGCGATCAGCCGGGGCATGTGGCAGGCCGACGAGGCCATGGAAGAGCAGCTCAAGAACGCCTATCTGGAAATGGAAGGGGAAATCGAGGAATGGAGCGAATAGGCCGGGCGGCGTGGGTTGCCTGCTCGGTTGCGGTCTGCGGCGGCCTGCTGCTGGCGGCCGGCGTTGCCGCCGCCCAGGAGGAGAGCGGCGCCATTGTCGTTACCGGCGAGGAAATCCGGCTGATGAAGGCAAACAAGATGGCCGACGTTCTCAACCATGTGCCCGGCGTCACCGCCGGCGACAGTTCCGTGGGCATCCACGGTTCGTACAAGGTCAAGGTGCTGGTGGACGGGCGGCCGATCAACGACCCGACTTCCAGCGTCGGCGGGGTCAACTGGAGCATGGTCAGCCCGGACAAGATCGAACGGATCGTGATCCTGCGCGGCAAGGGCGGCGTGCGCTACGGCCAGGACGCCAGCGGCGGAGTCATCCTCATCACCACCCGGGCGATCAGCTCGGTGAGCGGCCAGGTCAAGAGCTACGGCGGCAACCAGGACACCGGTTTCGTCAGCGCCGGCGCCCAGGCCCGGGCCGGCCGCTGGGGCGCGGAGGTCAGCGGCGAAACGGAAACCACCCAGGGCTACGTGGTCAACAACGACAGCCTGCGCCACAAGGGCGGCGTCAAGGCGGCCTACTCCTTGGACGAGGATCGGGCGCTGAGTCTTGGCGCCGATTACGTCGAGGAGGAAAAGGGACTTACCGGCCAACCGGACCACCCCACGCCCTTTTCCCGCAAAGAGAGTGAAACCACGGCGCTTTCCGCCCAAGGCAAATATTTCCGCACCGCCAGTTCCACCTTTTTCAACGCCGGTCGTCAGCGCAACACCGACGTCAGCAAGGGGCTGGATCAGCAGTTGTGGGTCAATGAACTGGGCGAGGATCTGAGTTCCTCGCTTGACGCCGGCGGTTATGGCGAGCTTGCCTACGGCGCCGGGTATCGGCTGGGCCAGGCCAGCGGCTCCACCTTTGCCGACCAGAGCGAGGAGGTTTTTTCCCTTTTTGCCAGCCAGTCGCTGCAGAGTCAGACCAGTCCCTGGGCGTTAACCGGCGGTCTGCGCGCCAACGCCAACACTGCTTTTGAAGACGTGCTCAACCCGGAACTGAAGCTGGTGTATCAGCAGCAAGGATGGAACCTGACCGGGGCCTACAGCGGCAGCAACAACATCCCGTCGTTTTATCAGCGCTACAACCATTCCAGCTCAACCCTGCCCAATCCCGAGCTGGGCATGGAAACCGCCGACAACTACAGCCTGGCCCTGTTCGTCCAGCCGCGCCCTGCCCTTTCCGGCCGGGTTTCGGTTTTCTACAACCTGCTCAACGACCGGATCACCTATGTCACCTTTGACGACGGCGTCGGTCAGTACCAGAACTTCGGCAAGGTCAGCTACAAGGGCGGCGATCTCTCCCTGACCTGGAAGGCACGGCCCGACCTCGGTTTCAAGGCAAGCTACACCTATCTCAGGGCGACCGACGAGGAGACCGGTCTGCTTGTCCCGGCCAAGGCCGAACATCAGGCCAGCCTGGAGGGGTGCTGGCAGGTCACGGAGCAGCTGACGACCGTGCTTTCCGGCAAATACGCCTCCGAGGTCTACCGCAACAAGGCCAACACCAAAACCGTGCCCGATTATATCCTGGCCAACCTCAGGGCCGAGTACAGCCTGGGCCGTTACGCCCTGTTCACGGAGATCAAAAACCTTGCCGACACCACCTATTACTACGCCGACGGTCTGTTGGCGCCGCCCCTCACCTGGATGGCGGGTCTGAGCTGGAAATTTTAAAGGAGGGTCATGGAACAAACAGTCTATCCCCTGGCGGCAATGGTCGGCCAGAAAACCTTCAGGCAGGGTCTGCTGCTGGCGGCGGTCAATCCGGCCATTGGCGGCATTCTTGTCCGGGGCGAAAAGGGCACGGCCAAATCGACCATGGTCCGGGCTCTAGCCGCCCTGCTGCCGGACATTCCAGTGGTGCGGGGCTGCGCCTTTTCCTGCTCGCCGGAGCCGGGTGCGGACCGCTGTCCCGATTGCCGACTCCGCTTCCCCCAACTGGAAACGACCATCCGGCGGGCGCGGCTGATCAATCTGCCGCTGAACGCCACCGAAGACCGGGTGGCCGGCGGCATCGATTTTCCCCGCTCCCTGCAGCGGGGCAAGGTGGTGTTCTCGCCGGGGCTGCTGGCTTCGGCGCACCGGGGATTGCTGTATGTCGACGAGGTCAATCTGCTCGACGACCACATCGTTGACCTGATCCTCGACGCCGCCGCCAGCGGTGAAAACCGGGTTGAACGCGAGGGCATATCCTTTCGCCATCCGGCCCGGTTCATCCTGGTGGGCACCATGAACCCCGAGGAGGGCGAACTGCGGCCGCAACTGCTCGACCGGTTCGGTCTCTGCCTGGAGGTGGCCGGCGCCAAAGAATTGGAGGAACGGGTGGAGCTGATGGAGCGCCGGGACGCCTACGACCTCAATCAGGACGGATTTTGCGCGGAATATCAAACCGCAACCGACCAATTGGCCCACCGGATCGCCCAGGCCCGCGTCCTGCTGCCCAAGGTGCGGATCGGCGCCAACCTGCGCGGCTTCATCGGCGAACTCTGCCGGGAAAACAATGTTGCCGGTCACCGCGCCGATCTGGTGATGGAGCAGGCGGCCAAGGCCCTGGCCGCACTGGAGGGACGCCTTGAGGTGAGCGTCGAGCACGTCCGGGTGGTCGCGCCCCTGGTGCTGATCCACCGCCGCCGCGACGCCCAGCCGCCGCAACCTCCTCCGCCGCCAGAGCCGCCCGAACCCCAGCCGCCCGAAGACCAGCCGGAGCCGCCGAACCAGGACCAGGGGCAGCCGGAACAGAACCAGGAGGAAACCAAGCAGCAGCAGGAGCAGCAGGAGCAGCAGGAGCAGGCGCCGGAACAGCAGTCCCAGGCGGAAGACCAGGAACAGCCCGCCAAACAGGAGGCTCAGGAGGAACCATCGGAGAACCAGGAGCAGCAGGCCGCGAACAACCGGGACGAACAATTGTTTGAGATCGGCCCGGCCTTCAAGGTCAAGCCGTTGACCGCGGTCAAGGACCGCATTGTCCGCCGGGGTTCGGGCCGCCGCTCGCGCAGCCGCATCTCCCAGAAAAAGGGCCGCTACGTCAAAAGCTCCCTGCAGACCAACAACGACATTGCCCTGGACGCCACCCTGCGGGCCGCAGCCCCCTATCAACGGCAGCGGGCTTGCGACGACGGCTTGGCCGTCCACCTCACCCGTCAGGATCTGCGCGGCAAGATCCGGGAAAAACGAATCGGCAATTTCCTGCTCTTCGTGGTTGACGCCAGCGGCTCCATGGGCGCGCGCGGGCGGATGGCCGCTTCCAAGGGGGCGGTGATGTCGCTGTTGCTCGACGCCTATCAGAAGCGCGACCGGGTGGGCATGATCACCTTTCGCCGCAATGAGGCCTTTGTCAATCTGCCGCCCACCACCTCGGTGGACACGGCAGGCCGGCTGCTGGCCGAAATGCCGGTGGGCGGGCGCACACCGCTGTCGGCGGGACTGGCCAAAAGTCATGAACAGGTGCGCAATTACCTGATCAGAAACCCCACCGCCCAACCGATCGTCATCCTGATTACCGACGGCAAATGCAATGTGGCCCTGGGCGAGCGGAAACCCGTGGAAGAATCCCTGCATCTGGCAAGCGCCCTGTCGCGGGACGGGCGCATTCGCACCATTGTGGTCGACACCGAGGAGGCCGGACTGGTCACCTTTGGTCTGGCCCAACGGCTGGCCGGGGCCCTGGAGGCCCAATACTTTAAAATCGACGACCTCAAGGCGGAAGCCCTGGTCAACATCGTACGAGGACAACAGCAATGAACATTCGCCCGATCTATCCTTTCACCGCCATTGTCGGCCAGGACAAAATGAAGCTGGCCCTGATGCTCAACGTGATCAACCCCGGACTGTCCGGGGTGCTGATCCGGGGTGAGAAAGGCACCGCCAAATCAACGGCGGTCCGCGCCCTGGCCGACATCCTGCCCGAGATTCCGGTGTTTGTCGACGACCCCTATCAGCTGGATCCCAATGAGGAATACGATTCTTATCTCGACATCCGCAACTCCCTGCAGCTGCCGCCGCCCGAGGCCGGCAAGCAGCCGCAGGTCGGCATGCGCAAGGTCCGGGTAGTGGAGTTGCCGGTGGGCGCCACCGAGGACCGGGTGGTGGGCACGCTTGACCTGGAACACGCTCTGAAAAAAGGCGAGAAACGGGTGGAGCCGGGCATCCTGGCCCAGGCGCACCGCAACATCCTCTACGTCGACGAGGTCAACCTGCTCGACGACCATGTGGTCGACGTGCTGCTCGATTCCGCCGCCATGGGCGTCAACACCATTGAGCGCGAAGGCATTTCCTTCACCCATCCGGCCCGCTTCACCCTGGTGGGCACCATGAATCCGGAGGAAGGCGAACTGCGACCGCAACTGCTCGACCGTTTCGGCCTCTGCGTCAACATCGAGGGCATCCAGGCGGCCAGGGACCGGGTGGAGATCATGGAACGCCGGGCCGCCTTTGACCTGGACCCGGAAGGATTTGCCGCCCAGTGGACGGCGGAATCCACCGCCCTGGCCGACCGGTTGCTGATCGCCCGGGCCCTGTACCCCCAGGTGCAGGTCGAGCGGCCGCTGCTGTTCGAGATTGCCCAGTACTGCCTGGACGTGGGGGTGGACGGCCATCGCGGCGACATCATCATGCTCAAGACCGCCAAAACCCTGGCCGCCTTTGACGGCCGCACCGAGACCGAATCCGCCGACGTTCAGACCGCCGCCGAACTGGTTCTGCCCCACCGGGTGCGGCGGCAGCCGCTGATGGAAATCGCCGACAACATCCAGGGATTGCGCAAACGGGCGCTGGCGGCCCACTGAGCCGGCCTGTTCCTCTTTGTCGTCTGGAAAAAGGGCGAGAAAACAACCTGGCGTTGGGGCGGCAAAAAATAACCGCAGAACGCCAAGCACCACAGGAAACCTTATGATCCGCATTGAAAATTTACAAAAATCCTACGCCGCGACCAAGGCGCTTGACGGCATCGACCTTTCGGTGGCCGCCGGCGAGCTGTTTGCCTTTCTCGGCCCCAACGGCGCCGGCAAGACCACCACCATCCGCATCCTCACCGGCCTGACCCGGCTGGGTTCGGGTCGGGCGCTGCTGAACGGCCACGACATCGAAAGCGACGGCATTGCCGCCAAGCGCCAGTGCGGCCTGGTGCCCCAGCACATCAACCTCGACAGCGAGCTGACCGTGCTGGAAAACCTCGACATCCACGGCCGCCTGTTCGGCATGGAGCCCGCGCGGCGGCGACAGAAAATCGAGGAGCTGCTGGCCTACGTCGAACTGGCCGACCGCACCCGCAGCCTGGTCAAGCAATTGTCCGGCGGCCTGAAACGACGCCTGATGATCGCCCGCGCCCTGATGCACGAGCCCCGGATTCTTTTTCTCGACGAGCCCACCGTGGGGTTGGACGCCGCCATCCGCCGCCGCATCTGGGCCCTGGTCAAACGGGTGCAGCAGGACGGAACAACCATCTTCCTCACCACCCACTACATTGAGGAGGCCGAGTTCCTTGCCGGCCGGGTCGCCTTCATCGATCAGGGGCGGATTGTGGCCATTGACCAGCCGCACAACCTGATGGCCCGGCTTGGTCACTGGGCGATAGATCAGGTCAACGGCGAAGGCATGCAGACGCGCTACTTTCCCACCAGGGAGGAGGCGACGCGGTTTTCCGCCGGCCAGGACTGCGGTTTCACCCTGCGGCGAGTCAATCTTGAGGACGCCTTTCTCGCCCTCACAGGAAAAAAGGTGCTGTGATGCAAGGATTCATCGCCGTCTATCTTCGTGAGTTGCTGATTCTCAAATACCGTTTCAAGCGACAATTGGCCGGCATGGCCATCTCGCCGCTGCTGTACCTGATCACCTTTGGCTACGCCATGGGCGACGTCATCCGTTTCGGCGGCCATTCCTACCTGGAGTTTCTCATTCCCGGCCTGGTGGCCATGGGCAGCATGACCCAGGCCTTTGCGATTGCCACCGACATCAACGTAGCCCGCTTTTACTGGAACATTTTCGAGGAATTTCAGGCCGCGCCGATCAGCAACCTCAGTTATGTGGCCGGCGAGGTCCTGGCCGGCATGACCAGGGCGCTGCTGGCCATTGTGGTGATCCTCCTGCTCAGCCTGCCCTTTGGCGTGGTGCTGCATTACGGGCCGATGTTCTGGCTGGCCGTGCTGTTGAACTGTTTTGTGTTCGCCTCCCTGGCCGTGGCCCTGGCCATGCTGGTCAAGTCGCACGCGGACCAGAGTTTGCTGACCAACTTCATCATCACCCCCATGGCCTTTCTCGGCGGCACCTTTTTCCCGGTGGAAAAGCTGCCGGAATGGGCGCAGACCCTGCTCTCCTTTCTGCCGCTCACCCACGCCTCGCACGCCATCCGCGCCAGCAGCCTTGGCCAGCCGGTTCAACTGGTTGATTATCTGGTGCTGGTGGTTGCCGGCGCAGTGTTTTTCTGGCTGGCCCTGCATTCGGTCAACCGGGCCAGGGACTGAGGAGAGGTGGTTAGCCGGCAGCTGTTGAGTCTGTCGCATTCCAGGCAGACGAACCCTTGCGGATGAAACGGCCACCACGCGAAACACCTAACAGACTCTCAACCTACAGCCTATCCACCTAAAAAAATGCTCATCGAAACCTTGTACAACGGCGTTGAAATCCACCGGGAAGAAAAGATCATCTACGCCCGGTTCCTCAAACCCCACAGCGTGCTCTCCACCTGCCGGGTTGCCGGCGGTCTGCGCACCGACCTTGAATACGTCTACAATCACCAGAGCTGCGAACCGGCCGGTCACTGCCACCGGCTGCCGCCCATGGCCTACCGCGATCCGGCGGGCTACCGCCGCTCGATCTGCGAGCAGCATCATCTGCCTGCCGAGCGCTGCGCCACTCTGGGCACCGCCGCCAACATGCACAACGCCTGCATTGCGGTGCATTCGTTTCGCGAGCTCACTGTGGCGGCGGTCTGCACCGGCGGGGTCGAGGGCAATGCCGGCCGGGTCGGCGATCCGGCTTCGGTGGTCGAGATTGAGGACGGCTTTGAAAAACTGCCGCCGGCAACCCTGGTTCCGGGGCCGGGCACCATCAACACCCTGCTGTTCATCAGCCGACCGCTCATTCCCGGCGCGCTGACCCGCTGCATCATGACCGCCACCGAGGCCAAGACCGCCGCGCTGCAGGAATTGGCCGTGAACTCCCGCTATTCCGACGGTTTGGCCACAGGCACCGGCACCGATCAAATCGCGGTGGCGGCCATGGAGGACAACGGGCCGCCGCTGACCAGCGCCGGCAAGCACGCCAAATTGGGTGAGCTGATTGGTTTGGCGGTGCATGAGGCGATCACGGGAACGCTTGCCCGGCAGAACAATCTGACTCCGGCCGGCCAGTGCTCGGCCAAGATCCATCTGGAGCGGTTCGGGCTGACCAGGGCAAGCATGCAGGAGACGGTTTGCCGACATCTGGAACCCGATCAGGCGGAACTGCTGCGCGCCAATTTCAACGCCATTGAACGCGACCCGGTGACCGTGGCCGCAGTGGCCGCTCTGGCCCATTTGCAAGACAAAATGGCCTGGGGCGTACTGCCTGCAACCTGCTGGAGCGAGGTGATGGGCAGCTTTGCGGCCCAGATCGCCTGTGCGGTCAGCGGCAAGTACGACCGGCTGGAGAGCTATCGGCGCGCGCTTGCGCCCACCCGGCCAGACGCCGGCGCCAAGGCCTTGATCGAATTGGCCTGCCGATCCCTGGCCCTGGGATTTAACGATAAATGGCGGCAACTTGCCGCCCAGCAATCTGCGGCTTGCGCCTGCGTTGCTGAAACCCTTGCGGAGGAACAGACCATAACCCAATAACCACGACCAACAACAGGCAATCGGTCGCTCCGGAGCAAGGCTCCGGACGATAAAAGGGAATCCCGTGCGAATCGGGAACGGTCCCGCCGCTGTAATCCTCGCCTCGGCCCTGCAACCAAAGAGAGCCGGGGAACTGCATCGAAATGACGCCACTGCGACACCCGTCGTGGGAAGGCATCGATGGAGACGGAAAGTCAGAAGACCTGCCGATTGCCAGAGCTGTGCCGAACGCTGCCGAGGATGCAGCGACGCGCAACGGAGAACGACAGAGGTGGGCAAACGCCCGGTGATTGTTGTTTGACCAAGGGGGGCCGTCAAGGCCGCGTTGCTGCTTTTTCCTCGGAGACGATGAATAACCTACAAGGAGGAAGAAGATGCGACCAAAGAAGTGGATGAAGATGGATCACCTACTGTTCGCCCTGGCGCTGACGCCGCTGCTGGCGCACCCGGCTCTGGCCGAGGACGCGACCAAAAAGCAGGCCGCAACCGGGCAGGAAGAGCAGGTTGCCGAAAATGCGGCAAATGATGCGAAAAAAAAGGAAAAAAAAGTTGAACCCCAGATCAAACAGACCGCCGAGGACATGGTGGTGACCGCGACCCGCAGCGAAGAGAACATCCGCGAGATTCCAGCCAAGATCGAGGTGATTGACAGCCACGACATCGAGATGACGGCAGGAACAACCCTGACCGAACAGTTGAAGAAATCGAGTTCGGTGAGCGTGATCGAATATCCGGGGGCGCTGGCCGGCATCGGCATTCGCGGCTTTCGCCCTGAGTATTCCGGGATCACCAAACACAGCCTGATTCTCCTCGATGGTCGGCCCATCGGGGCCACCAACCTGGCCACCGTGCTCACCGACAACGTCGAGCGCATCGAGGTGCTCAAAGGGCCGGCCTCCTCGCTGTACGGCGCCGAGGCCATGGGCGGCGTGGTCAACGTCATCACCAAAAAGAACACCAAAGAGCTGACCGGCGAGGTGGAAGCCGGTTTCGGCAGCTATGCCACCAACTTTCAGAAAGCCTCCGGCGGCGGGGCCGTCACCGACCGGCTTGATTTTAACGTGGCTGCAGGCCGCTACGAGCAGGCCGACAATCTCAAGGTGGGCGACAACGGCGACGAGCGGGCCAACACCGGCTACGGAACCCGCAACGGATCAGTGCGTCTGGGCGGCAATTTTGCCGACGACTGGCGCGCCGACCTCTCCACCAACATCTACCAGGGGCGCGACATTGAAACGCCCGGCGACGTGGCCTATGGCACGGTTCGCAGCGGCAGCAAGGACATTGACAACCAGGGGATCGACCTGCGGGTCGGCGGCGGCCTGGGGGCCAACAACGAGGTTGGGGCAACGGTTTACCACACCGAGGAAGAGGCGGAGAACTCCTCCGACTATTCCGGCAGCAAGAGCGTGCCCACCTATCGCAACTACGATTCCGACACCACCTGGGACGGCGTGCAACTGCAGGACACCTACAGTTGGGGCGCACATAAATTTATCGCCGGCCTGGACTATCAATACATCGAAAAAATTTCCCGGAGCTACACCACCAGCGGCGCCCGCAAGGCCCCGTCCTCGCCGGACGAGGGGCGGACCAATATGGCCGGGTATCTGGAGTCGGTGTGGAAATTCTACAGCGACCACCTGACCCTGACCGGCGGCGGCCGCTACGACGAATTTGAGGTCGAAACCCTGGAAACGCCGTACATGACCGGTTTTGACCCCAACGCCGAGAACTTTTCCACCTTCAGCCCCCGGGTTGGAGCCAATTGGCTATGCGACTCCGGCGTCCGTCTTCACACCACCCTGGGCCAGGCCTTTGTTCCGCCCAGCGCCTTTGAGCTGGCCGGCTATTCCGAGACCGAGGTTGGCGGCGTGACCATGATCACCCAGGGCAACGCCAACCTCGACCCCGAAACCTCGACCACCTGGGACGCGGGAGCAGGCTACGAGCTGTCGCGCCTCGGCCTGGCCATGGATCTGACCTATTTCCAGACCACGGTCGACGACCGCATCTCCACCGTGCAGACCGGCAATCTCAAAACCTACGTCAACGGTCTGGGGGCCGACATTCAAGGGATCGAGACCAGCATCAGCTTTGATTTCGGAGTGCCGCTCCATTGGGACCGCAGCGTCAAGGCGTACTTCAATTCCACCACCATCCTGACGGCCGAGGAAGAGCTGTCCGCAGGCGTCATGCGGGACATCTACAACGTCGCCGACTACACCTACAACTACGGCCTTGAATACGACGACGGCGTGTGGGACGGCAAGCTGCACTTCCGCACTGTAGGCCCGATGCGCGACACCGACTGGGTGACCGCCGGCTATCCGGAGATTGAATACCCTTCGTTCACGGTCACGGATCTGGTGGTGGGCTACAACTTTCTCCAGCACCACAGAGTGGCGTTCACCGTCGACAACCTGTTCGACGAGGACTACTACGAAAAGAAGGGCTATCCCAAACCGGGGCAATCGTTCTTTGTCAGCTACAGCTATAAATTTTGAGACGCAAAATGGTTGTCCCGTTTCGCGCCCAACACCATGGAGAGACCACAGTGAACACTCGTAAGCGCATTTATGTCCATCAACTGGTTCTGCCCCTGACCCTGGCCCTGACGCCGCTGCTCGCTTTGCAGGCCGCAGCCGAAGAACAGCAGGCCGCCCAACAAGCCGCCGAAAAACAGCACATCACCCAAACCGCCGAGGATATCGTGGTGACTGCCTCTCGATCCGAGACGTCTATTGAGGAAACGACCAAAAGCATCGATGTGGTTGACGCTGCAGACCGGGAAGACCTCCAGCAGTATTTTTTGCCGGAGTTGCTGGATAACGAACCAGGCGTTGTCCTGCGAAGCCTGGGCGGCTTGGGGCAATGGTCGAACCTCAGCATCCGTGGAGCGGGTTCGCAATACACCCAATTTCAGTACAACGGCATACCGCTGCGCGATGCGGCGGACACCCAAAGCACCTTGCAATACTTTATCGAGGATATGTACAGCGGCAGCAATCTGGATCGGGTGGAAATCCTCAAAGGCACCAACAGCACCCTGTACGGTTCGCAGGCCATGGGCGGGGTGGTCAACATCATCCCCAAAAAATGGCAATCCGGACCGTCGGCGGAATGGCGAAACGAAGTGGGACCCAACAGCACCTACATCGGCAACGCCCGGGTCTCCTACGGCAAAGAAAACTACTACGTTGACTTCAACCCCATGTACATCACCACCGATGGGGAGAGCTACGGCGGCCCCAACAGCTACAACTACGACAACACCGGCGCAACCTTTGGCGGCGGCGTCAAACCGACCGACAATTCCTCGCTGGAATTCAGCGGCATCTTTTCGGACTCCGATCTCACCCTGGGCAGCACCCCCTCATTGGACGCCAACGGCAACCTGGTGAAAAATCAGGCCTATGCGGATCAGCACCGCGAAGGCCAATTGTATCAACTGGGATTGAACTGGAACCAAACCGTCTCGTCGCTGTGGGATTACACCCTCAAGGGATCGCAAGGCGCCACCGAGCGCCACTATTTCTGGTCCAACACCAACGGCGATCAATCCAACTATGACGGCGAAACAAGTTACCTGGAAATGCAGCACAACCTGCACGTCTCCGACTGGTTGACCCTTAATTTGGGCGCTGATTATGAAAAATCGGTCTACGACGGGCAGGAGCCGCAAGACAAATACAGCGGCGATTACACCCCGGTCAGCTTTGACGAATCGTGGGGCAACAAGGACGCCTTTACCCAGGCGCAGTTCGCCTTGATGGATCGGAGCCTGTTCATCAACCTGGGCGGTCGTTACAACGATCACGACGAATTTGACGGTGAAGCGGTGTGGGAAACGTCGGCTGCGTATCTCGTTAAAGCGACCGGAACCATGGTTCACGCCCATCTGGGAACCGGTTATCGCACTCCCGGCCTGTATGAAATCTATGGCGGGTATCTTTCCGGAGGCACGCTGGTCACCGTTGGCAACCCGGATTTGCAACCCGAAGAAAGCATTGGATATGAATTGGGCGTCGATCAGTCCTTTGTCGACGGCAAGGTCAAGGTGGGCGCGACCTATTTTGCCACCCAGTTTGACGACATGATCATCTTTGACAGCCTGGATTATCGCTACGAGAACGCCACCGAAGGAGAGAACTCGGGCGTGGAAACCTACATTCGGGTGCAACCGTGGAAGGTGGTGAAATTCGATCTGGCCTACACCTACATCGACTCCCGGTACAAGGCCGATGCAGACGCAACCGATTGGACGCGTAAAGAGTACTTGCCCAGGAACATGGTGGATTTCATCGTCACCTTCTATCCCATGGACAAGCTGACCGTGGCCGTTGACGTCAAATGGCAGGACGAAAAAATTGTGCCCCTCTATGACGCCAGCTGGAGCAAGGTTCGTTGGCAGGAAGACGACGTGACCACCGTCAACCTGTCGACGACCTACAAGGCGCTGCAGAATATGGATCTGTTCGCCCGAATCGACAATCTGTTTGACGCCGACTACACCGAATCCGGCTACTGCATGCCCGGACTTTCTGTCTATGGCGGCGTCAAGCTCCATTTTTAAAAGCTGGCGCCGTATTGCCGTGAATGCCGTGAATGCGCCCTGTTGCCGTGCAGCAGGGCGTTCGGTTTCATTTCAAAACACAACGGGCGTCTGCCGGTGCAACCGCAAGGGGATGCGCCCTCTCGGGTCGGCAGCGGAAGGAATCACACCATGGGTTTGTTGATCGTTTTCACCGGAGAGGGCAAAGGCAAGACCACCGCAGCCCTGGGCATGGCCCTGCGCGCCGCCGGGCATGGTTTGCGGGTCTGCTTTGTGCAGTTCATCAAGGGCAGTTGGCGCTACGGCGAAATCGAGGCGCTCAAGCGGTTTGAGGGGTTGATCGATCTTCACGTCATGGGCAAGGGATTCACCTGGAAATCGGAGAATATGGAAGAAGACGCCCGGTTGGCCCGTGAGGGCTGGGACTTTGCCTGCGCGGCGATTGCTTCGGGCGTCTACCATACGGTGGTGCTCGATGAGTTCACCTACCTGCTGCATTACCGGATGCTGGAGCTTGCAACCTGCCTGGAATTCCTTGCCGGGCGCAATCCAGCCCAGCATGTGGTGATCACCGGCCGCTATGCCCCGGAGCCGTTGCTGGCCGCCGCCGATCTGGTCACCGAAATGCGCATGATCAAGCATCCCCTGAAAAGCGGGATCAAGGCGCAGAAGGGGATTGAGTTTTGACCGTCGCACCCCTGCAGAGCGCTGACCTGACCGGACCGGCCAACATCAATTATCTGATTCTGGCGCTCACCCGTCGTTGCAATCTCCACTGCAGCTACTGCTATCACGGCGCGTCCGATGGGCAACAGGACATGTCGATTTCCACCCTGGATCAGGCCTTTGCCCTGGCGGCAAGCGGCAGCGGGCCGCTCCACATCCAGTTAACCGGAGGCGAGCCCACCCTGGTCCCGGAGCTGATAGAAGCGGCCGCGCAAAGGGCGGCGGCGCTTAAGCGCGCCTGCACCATGGGCGTCCAGACCAATGGAACCTGCCTGGATGAACGGGTGATTGCCCTGTTCAAACGGCGTCAGTTGCAGGTGGGAGTGAGTCTCGACGGACCTCCGGCAATCCAGGAGCAGCTGCGCGGCAAGGCGGCGGAAACCCTGCGCGGCCTGCAACTGCTTGAATCGTATGGCGTTCCTTTCCGGGTGACCACGGTGGTGAGCAACCGGAATGTAGGGAGCCTCGACCGCTTGGCCTGGATGCTGGCCGGGTTCCGGCGTGCGCTGGGGTTGGGGCTGGATCTGCTGGTGGTCAAGGGAAAGGCCCAGGACGCGACGGCGCCTTGTCCGGCTGAACCAACGGAGTTGATCCGGGGCATAGAGTCGCTGGCCAAGGCGCTGGATGCGATCAATCACCGCAGAGAAATTCCCCTGCAACTGCGGGAACTGGAACTGGTCAGGCGGATGCTGGCCGCACCGAAAAGAGTCGAGAACCGCACCCGCAGCTTCTGCTACGCCCGGCAAGGGGCGAGCCTGGCGGTCCATCCCGACGGACGGCTGTTTCCCTGCGGCCAGAGTTTGGCCGACCCGCAGTTCGCCGCCGGCAGCGTTGAGCAACCCGCCCCGATGCCGCTGTTTCCCCAGCAGACCCTGGCCGAGCTGGCGGCGGATTGCCGATCCTGCCCCCTTGAAAACCGTTGCCCCGGCGACTGCCCCAGTCGGCTGCACTACAACCAAGATTGCAATCCGTTGCTGGCCTGCGATCTGTATCGCAGTCTGGCTGGATTTTGTCTGCACAACAACAACTAACGCGCAGCAGGAGAACACCATGCCGTCCTTAAAGTTGGCGCTGATCCACAGTGCCGTGGACCATAAGCAGCCGGAAGCAAACCGGGACAACCTGTTGCGCCTGTTTCGTGAGGCTGGCGAAAAAGGGGCGCAGCTGGCGGTTGGACCGGAGCTTTCCATCTCCGGCTACTCCTTCAACAGCCACCGGGACATGGCGCCCTATGCGGAAACAGCTGACGGCCCAACCCTGTCCGCGCTGGCCGATCTTTGCCGGACCTATGGTTTTTACGCCGGCATCGGCCTGGCGGAACAGGACGCCCAAACAGGGATTCTGTACAACAGCGCCTTTGTTCTCGGCCCGAACGGCGCCGTGGTCTGTCGATACCGGAAAATCAACGCCGAATGTCGCTGGGCCTGTCCCGGCGATCCCAGAGAAGACAACACCTTTGACACCCCCTGGGGGCGCATCGGGGTGTTGATCTGCTCCGATTCCTATCACAGCCTGATGCCGAGGGTCACCGCCCTGCGCGGCGCCAACCTGCTGGTGGTGTTGGCGAATTGGCCGCCGACCGGCCTGGACCCGTTGGAGATATGGCGGGCCAGGGCGCTGGAAAACGGCATCCATGTTGCGGCCTGCAATCGAACCGGCCAGGATGTGTTGATGGATTGCCGCCAGGCGCCTTCGGCGGTCTTCAGCGCGCACGGAACCACCTTGCTGAACAAACATGCGGGGACCTCAAAACTGATGCGGGCAAACCTGCCGCTCAATGACGCCGGCCAGTTGAAATCAGGGCAACGGCTCAAGCGGATGGCGACCAGGCGTTTTGAGGACATCCACGCCTGTTATCGCAACCTGGCTGAATCGACTGATTTGACCTCCTTGTTGCAGCTCCCCCCGCCGGGCGATCTCCAGATATGCTGTCATTGCGCCGACACCTTAACCGGCGCCGCCGGCGAGGTGTTGCAAGCCACCGCTGGAGAACAAAAGGTTTCTCTTGATGTGCTTCATATCCTTGCCGCAAAGCAGTACAGCGACTCAGACATGGTCAAAATACAGCACTATTGCACAGCAACCGGGCAGAAGGCGACTCTTTGCCGCCTTTCGGACTCCGGTTCCGCTTCCGTTTTATACTGGTTCGACGGCGAGACCCCGCCGCAATCCACACCCTGGAATACCCTGCACGGAATGAACGCCGGTTCGTTCCCCTGTTTCGACTGCGGTCCATCACGGGTGCACATCGTGCCCTTCAAGGGCTTGTATCATCCTGAAACGGCATTGGCTTCCGCCAAGCAAGGGTGCGACCTGGCGGTTGTTTTCAGCCATTCCTTCACCGATGTGGTGCGACTTTTGGGCGGCGCCCGCACGATTGACAATGTGGCGGTCGCCGTCTGTTCCCCCGAAGGCGCAGGAGTCTGGATGACGCCTGCGGGGCATCAGCGGTGGGAGGAAGTCGTTGCTGGGCCTGGGGAGAGCGCCCGCTTTCTCCTCGACACCAACAGGACCCGGAAAAAGAGGTTTCAGGACAGAATCGACTTTGCAACCCTGCTGCAGGGAGCGGCGGCATGAAACTGCGGCTGTTTGCCCTTGCGGCCGGCGCGATGCTCGTGGGCCTGACCGCCGCCGGGCTCCATGCAAGCGCCCTCAAGGTCGGCATCATCGGCGATCAGACCGGCTCCGCCGACCTTGAGCAATCCTACCGCATCCTGGCCAAAGGCATTGAAGCCCTCAAGGCGCACCAGGTGGACCTCGTGCTCCATGTCGGCGATCTGGTGGAAAGCAGCCGGGAAGAGGCTGCGATCCGCCGGGATTTCCACACCGCAGCCGCCCTGCTCTCGACCCTGCACACCCCCTGGCGGATCACCCCCGGCGATCACGACGTCAACCCGCAGGTTAGGAGCGCCAACTCCAGCGACCGGAGCCGGGAAAAGCTGTTCAAGGAACTCCTGGCGGCCTGTACGCTGCCGGCCGAGGACCGGCTGTATTACAGCTTTGATCAGGGCGGATACCATTTTGTTGCCCTTGATGCCCTGGAGCATCTGCACACCGATCCGCGTTGGGGCAACATCTATCTCGCCCGGATTTCCGAGGAGCAGCAGCAATGGCTCCGCACCGATCTCGAGCGGCACAAAGGGGCGGCCGGGACGATTGTCTTTCTCCATCAACCGCTCTGGTACAACTGGGCCGGGTGGGCGCCGGTGCATCAATTGCTCAAGGAGCACGGGGTGACCGCAGTTTTTGCCGGACATTTTCACTACGACCAGGACGACGGCGAGATTGACGGCGTCCATTACCGGGTGATCGGAGCAACCGGGGCGTCGATCAAAAACGGGAGCCGCAACGCCGGCGGCATGCATCAGGTTGCTGTTCTGACCCTGGAAAACCATACCGCCGAATGCACCCTCCTTGACGCCGAGTCCGGCGAGGCGGTGCGATTCACCACGCGAGCCGACGCCGACCGCGTCCAGGCCCTGGACTACGCCCTGGGAGCACTCTCCGGATTTGCCGATTCCAACCGTTTTCTCCTGAAAAATGGCGTTGTTGTCAATGACTGCGCCTCGTCGCAACTGGCGGAGATGCGCATCTTTGCCGTCGGCAACCCCATCGATCTCCCGGTGCAACTTGCAATCGACCACGACCCTGCGGTGTTCACGCTCATCGCTCCCCGGTTTGCCGAGGGACTGTGCGGCGAGGAAGACAACGGGCTGCGTTGCGAGCAATGCAACATCGCGCCAGGGGCCGGGATCGCCGTTTCCAATCCCTCAACCGTCAGCACCTGCTTTGCCCGCTGCCCCACGCCCGTGGCGCCGGGAACGACACCACCGGCAGCGGTTCTCCTCAAAGCTATCTGGTCCTCGCCCATTGTCGCAGCCAAAGGCCAAGAGTTCAAAGAACATGACCGGTTACAGATGCAGGTGCGCCTGTCTTTCCAGGGACAGGAGGGGGAGATGATGGTCCGGAAAGACCTGCAATCGGAGCCGCTTCGCCAATGTCCTGAGGGGCAGCCATGAATTGCAAAGCGGCGCCAGCGGGCGGGGATCAATCAGGCCCACCGAAAAATTGGAGTCATCATCAAGGATGCGTATGAAAATACTGTTTATTCATGGCCACATGTTCAATGTCCACACCTGGTCCAAGGTGTGCGACCTGTTGCGCGCGGAGGGCGTCGAACTTCATTTCTTCTCCCAGGTGCATTCCGCGCAGGCAGCGCTTGATTTCCTCCACAACCAAACGGTGGATCTCTTCATCGGCCAGCTCTTTCACGATCTGCCCCGACATGACGAGCTCCTGGCCGGCGCGCAACAGGCGGCCTGCCGTATTGGCCTGGGCGTGGACATTCCTCCCGAGTTTTCGAGCTTCGGCTCTGGGCAATCTGCCCGTTTCGCCCACTACCTCAGCCACATTTCAGAGCACAACTATCTCAACGGCATCCGCTTCCTCATGGCCTGCACCGGCAAAGAGGTCGCCTACGCAGAGCCCGAACCAGTGCAAACCCACGGCGTTTATCATCCGGAGGCCGCTTCCTTTTTCGAGAGCACGTCTGCCTATCTCCGATGGCGGCAGGAACGCAACGCCCCGTTTCGCAATCACCCCCTGGTGGGCCTGCTGTGTTATTATGGCCAGATTGCAGAGGGCAACTGCGCTGAAATCGATGCGGTAATTCGTTGCCTGGAAGCAAACAACCTCATTCCCCTGTGCGTGGCCTGCGAAGGGATGGCCGACAGTTCCCTGCCGCTCGCGCAGCGTTACACCTGGCTCGCCTTTTTCCAGGAGGCCGATCCCCCGCCGGCGGCGCTGCTCAACCTCCTGGCCGGGCGACTCCTTTCCCGGCCCGAAGACCTCTCAATCCTGGAAACCCTCAATGTGCCGGTGGTGCAGCTGATCCGGCTGCACCACCAAAGCCCGGAGGAGTGGCGGGCCGACTCCGGCGGCCTTGGCGCCGGCGCACAGAGCATGGTTTATGCGCTCAGCCAGCCGGAAATGGCCGGGGTGATCGAGCCCACGGCGGTGGCGGCCTCACGGTCTGAAACCGATGCGCGCACCGGGCTGCAATGCCGCAGGTATGTTCCCCTGGACGAGCGCATCCAACATCTCTGCCGCCGTTTGCACCGCTTGATTCGGTTGCGCGCCCTGCCCCACCGCGAGAAACGGCTGACCATTGTCCTCCACAACAACCCCTGCAAAGGAGTGGAAGCCACCCTGGGCCTTGCCGCCGGCCTGAACACCTTTGCAAGCCTTGCCGATTTGATCCGCAGCCTGCGCGAGGCGGGCTACGAGGTCGGCGACGCCCCCGAGGACGGGGCCGCGCTGCTCAATCTCCTGCTGGAGCGCAAGGCCTTTTCCGAGTTCCGCTGGACCACCACCGATGAGATCGTCGCCAAGGGCGGCGTGCTCCACTCCACCACAAAGGGCGAATACGAGAACATCCTGACCCGCTTGCCGGTCCAGGCCAGGGAACGAATCGAGGCCGATTGGGGGCCTTTTCCCGGCGAGGGGATGGTCTCTCAGAAGAACGGCGAGGCCGTTTTGTTGGTGACCGGGCTGCGTTTCGGCAATCTTCAGATCATGGTCCAGCCCAAGCGGGGCTGCTACGGCGCCAAATGCAACGGCGAGGTCTGCCGCATTCTCCACGATCCGCATCTCTCGCCGCCGCCCCACTGGCTGGCCACCTACCAATATATCCGGGACACCTCGGACGCGGTTCTCCATTTTGGCGCCCACGGCTCCCTGGAGTTTCTGCCCGGCAAGCAGGTTGCCCTTTCGGACGAGTGTTTTCCCGAGATCAGCCTCGACGACCTGCCCAACATCTATCTCTACGTCATGGATGTACCGAGCGAAGGGCTGGTGGCCAAACGCCGCGGACGGGCCGTTCTGGTCGACCATCTCACTCCGGTGCAGCGGCCGGCGGAGTTGGATGAAGACATCACCAATCTTGAGCAGTTGCTGGAGCAGCACCAGAAGGCCGGGGCCAACGGCGAAGGCGCTCGCCTGAACCTCCTCCGGGAGCAGATGCTGCCGCTGATGCGCCGGCTCCATTTCATCGACCGGGAGGACCTGCCGAGCGACCGGTTTGACGAGGCCGCACCCCTGCTCTCCCGCCAGATCGCCCGCTGCAGACGAACCTTGACCCCTTTGGGACTGCACCGGCTGGGAACCGCCCCGGCTCCGGAGGGCGTTGCCGTCATGCTGGCGACCATCCTGATCAAACCCGCAGAAGACCTGCCCTCGCTGGAGGAAATCGCCGAATGGAGCGCTGCACCTTCAGGCAACGTCTTTAACGACGCCAGGGATCTGATCCAATCGCTGCTTGATCCGCAACCGACCCCGACGCCGAAAAGGGCCGAACCCGCCCGATTCGCGGCCTTGCTGCAGTGGTGCCGGGAGGTGGCCGGCCGGATTGTTCTCTGCAGCCGCGAAATACCCCAGTTGCTCAAGGCCCTGGACGGCGGCTTCATCGAACCGGGTCTTTCCGGATCGCTGGCGCTTGGCAAAACCCAGACCCTGCCGACCGGCAGGAACTTCTACACCAGCGACGTCCTCGCTATGCCCACCAGGGCCGCCTGGGAGGTGGGCAGAACATTGGCCGACAACCTCCTGAGCAAGTATCTGCGGGAAGAAGGCCGGTTTCCCGAGAGCGTCGGCGTCAGCCTCTGGAGCATCGACGCCTTCAAATCCGACGGCGAGATGTTCTGCCAGATTCTGCACCTGATGGGCGTGCGGCCCCGATGGGCGGCCAACGGCCGGGTCGCGGCGATCGAGGCCGTCGACCTGGACAGCCTGACCCTTGAGGTCGAACACGGCCCGGCCCTGCTGCGTCCTCGGGTGGATGTGGTCGTCCAGACCAGCTCCATCCTCCGCGACATGGTCCCCCATTTCGCCGATCTGCTTGACGAAGCGGCGGTCATGGCCGGCGACCTCGACGAACCGCTTGAGCGCAACTCCATCCGCAAACACACCCTTGAACGGCTGGCGGAACTGCGCCAGGAATTGGCGGAGAGTCTGTCCGAGTCCGATCTCAAACGGCTGGCCAGTTTCCGCGTCTTTTCCTCGGCCCCCGGAACCTGCGGCACAGGCATTGGCCTGGCCCTGGATGCCTCGGCCTGGGAGAGCGACGACGATCTGGCTGAGATTCACATCAACTGGGGCGGTTACGCCTATGGTTCGGATCGCGTTGCCGGGAGTTCGCGGGCAGCGGGCATGGAGGCGCACCGACTGTACGCCCGCAGCCTGAAAACCCTGGACGTCGCCTATATGCGCCAGTATTCGCCGGAACACGATCTGGTGGACTGCGGCTGCTACAGCAGTTGCCTGGGCGGGATGTCCGTGGCAGCCAGGGCGGTGAGCGGCAAACGGGCCAAACTGTACTGGGCGGACGTCAACGCCGAGGGTGACCTGTCGGTGCGTGATCTCAAGGACGATCTCAACGCTTCGGTCCGCGCCAAACTGTTGAACGCCCACTGGATCGAGCAGCAGAAGGAGAACGGCTACAAGGGCGCCGGCTGTGTGTCCGGCTGCGTGAACACGCTGTTTCACTGGAGCGCCGCCACCGGCGAGGTGGACAAATGGGTGTTCGATGCGGTGGCAACGACCTTTATCCGCAACCAGGAAAATCTGGAATGGCTGCGGCGCGACAATCCCTATGGCCTGGAGGAAATGACCCGCCGGCTGCTCGAGGCCCACAGCCGTGGCCTGTGGCAGGCCGACCCCGAGTTGTTGCAGGAGGTGCAGGCGGCGGCCCTACTTGTCGAAGGCGACATGGAAGAAATCATCGGCGAGGTGGGCGAAGAATTTCAGGGCTCCAGGGTGGAAGTGCTGACCGCCAGGGATGTGGCCAAATGGCGGCCTGCATGGCGGCTCAAGGACGGGCCGTAAAGCGCAACAGCACCTGTTCCATATTTTGATGTTTGGCAGTGTTGATGTATCCCCTAATGGATGAAGCAAAGCAGCAAGGAGAGCAAAGAATTTCGTGATGCAAACAACTCAATTTGAAATAAATGGTCGGCAACGCCAGGCTCTGGCTTTTTCTGCTCGCAGCGGCGCGCAGCGGTTTCCTCTGTTATGTGGGGGCGTGTTGTTTTTTGTCCTGATGTCTTGCAGCGGCGCCCTGGGCGAGCAGCAGCAAGGGGCTCCGGTCGCATCCACGGTCCTGGACGCCATCGTGGTCACCACCGACCGAATCAGCGAGTACGCGGAGGACAACCCTCACATGGTCGTGATTTTGGGACAGAAGGAAATTCAGCAACGGAACATGCTCAGCGCGGAAGAGGCGCTGGGAACCATGGCCGGGGTTGAAGTGAAGCGGAGTTCGGGGGTCGGTTCACGCATCTCCGTCCGCGGGTCCGGCAAATCCGGAGGCGTGCTGGTACTGCTCAACGGCAGGCCGCTGAACAGCAGTCAATACGGGGGCGTGGACCTGGCCTCCATTCCCATTGACACTATCGATTCGATCACCGTCTTCAAACCGCCCGTGCCCGTATGGTTAGGGCCAGGGGGCAGCGACGGCGCCATTTGCATCGTTACCCGGGACACCGCTCCCAAAGGAAAAGACGATAAAAAACAAGCAGCAACCCGGATGCGGACAACGGTCGGCTCCTATGGCTCCTTTGAGGAAAACGTGAGTCACAGCGCCAAACTGGATTCGGGTTCGGCCATGGCCTCTGCCACCGGAAAGCATCGGGACGGCAAACGCGCCAACAGCGACAGCGACAGCGGCAATCTGCTGCTCCATTGGGAGGACGAACTGGCCGGCAAGCAGAAACTGGCAGTCGACGGCCGCTATTACGGCTCGGAATCAGGCTCGCCCGGACCGCTGGACAACGCCACGCCGGATGCCCGTCAGACCTACGAAAAGGCGTCTCTCGACAGTCGGCTGACCGGCGTTGTCGGCGCCTCCGGGGACTATGCCGTCAACCTTTACGGCGACAGCATTCATCTCGAAGACCAAAGCCAGTCCGGATTTGTCTCAACCCTGGACGACAACAAGGTCGGCCTGAAAGGTGTTTATAATTGGAGTGATGCGGCCGATCAATGGGCGGTCAGGACCAGCACCATTCTGGAAAACGACGCCTTGGAGCATACCTTGTCCGGCAATCACGACAGAATCACCGCCGGGCTTGGCGTCCAGGCGGACCGGAAATGGCAGGCAGTGACCGTCACCTCCGGGATTCGGGGCGATCAGGTCACCGACTTCGGCTTGAATCCGGATCTTTCCGGCGGGATGAGCTATGCCTTGGCCGAACGCTGGTCGCTCAAAGCCAATATCGGCCAGAGCGTCAACATTCCCACCTTTGGCCAACTGTATCAGCCCAGCCACGGCAGCATTGACCAGTCTCGGGGCAATCCGGATCTCGACAAAGAGAAGATCCTCTCCACCGACGCCGGCATGGAATACCGCTGGGACAAGTCGCGTTTCTTTCAGCTGACTCTTTTCAGGGCAGACACCCAAGACCCTATACTCTACCAGCGCGGCGCCGACCTGATTTATCGTCCGGTCAACGGTGATCGTGCATGGCGCCACGGCCTGGAGGCAAACTGGAAGTACGGATTCGAATCAGGGATGACCATGGATGCCGATGTAATTGTTCAGGATTCCGAAGTCGAGGAAACCGGCAACGAATTGACCTATACGCCGCGGCTGAAAGTTAAACTCTCCCTGCTCTATACGCTGAAGGCGCCAGGCACGCGGCTGGAAACATCCGCCCAGTACAACGACAAGCAGTACAGCGAGATGGAAAACCTGGAGGAACAGCGGCTTGACGACTATGTCACCGTTGACTTCAAAGCGATCCAGCCGTTCAAGATCAAATCCACGGACGTGGAATGGTTCCTGACCGTGGAAAACCTGTTCGACACCGGCTACCAAATTCATTTCGGCTACCCGGACGACGGCGTCCGCTTTGTCTCCGGTTTCAATTTCCGCTTCTGAATAACCGGCGTTTCGCGGCGCCCGCCGTTTCTCTCGCCCTTACTCTGTTTTCAAATCAAGCGAAGCATGATGCGCAGGGCAAAACCTCGTCGACGAAGGTGTGTCATCTCGACTGCAAGGGAGAGACCTCAGGATGTTGCGAGATTTCTCCTCGCGGTGCTCGTCGAAATTGACAAACAGACGCGATTCCCTTTTGAAATAGAAATAGAATTACCTGGGGTTGGCGGCAAGGGACAGGTCCATTGGCGGCCATGCTGTTTTCCCTGGCCTTTTTCGGGGGCGCATCCTCTCTCTGCATTGTATTTTCCGGCGGATTCATTGTGTTCCCGGATTACCCCCCAAAAAAGAGCAATCTCCGCCGGGGATCTTCTCCACAATGATCGTTTTGTTGCGATTTATCAGGCGCAAATGGTGTTAAACGGCTACAATTTTTGTCCGTGGGGCAGGAACAATCCCGGTCGAGAGTCTCTGTAAAATCGAACCGGGGAATTGGACATCCATGGGGGACGATACCCCCGCCACTATTTCTGTTCCGAGTCTCCCTGCCTCCTGTTTCCCTGGATTGGAAAGACACGCACTTCGACACCCGGATGGAGATGACCATGGAAAGTCTGCAGATGAGCAGGGCATTTACCCTGATAGAACCGGGACCGGTTATCCTGGTGAGTACGAATATCGGCGGGAAAGACAACGTGATGACCATCTCATGGACCATTGTGCTGGACTTTGCAGCACAATTTGCCATTACCACCGGGCCGTGGAATTATTCATACGCCGCACTGCAAGCATCGAGGGAGTGTGTCATTGCAATTCCAACGGTGGACCTGATCGATACCGTGGTCGGAGTGGGAACATGTTCCGGAGCCGATACGGATAAGTTTACAAGGTTCAAGCTCACGCGCTTGAAGGCCAAACATGTTCAGGCGCCACTGATCAAGGAGTGCCTCGCAAATATCGAATGCAGGGTTGTCGATATCGTGTCTCAATACAACATCGTGGTGCTTCAAGGGGTTGCCGCTTATTTTGACAGCACTCGAAAGGAGAAAAGAACCTTCCATGCTGTTGGCGACGGCGCCTTCATTGTGGATGGACGCAAAATCGACCGAACGGAGATGATGCGGGACAAGCTTCCAGATGGGATCCAGCCGTTGGTTAACTGAAAAGCCGGTAAAAGGGCGATGGAACGTTATGAGCGCAGTTTTAGCAAGCCAAGTGAAACCCGCCGAAGGGGCGACAGTCGTTATTACCCACAGGCTGAGAGCAAACAGACTGGCCGAGTACGAAAACTGGCTGGATGAAATTGCCCCTCTTTGCAAAGCCTCGCCCGGCCATTTGGATTGGCATATCGTTCGGCCGATTCCTGGATTAAGCGAAACCTACACCATCGTCATCAGGTTCGATACCATTGAACATTTGCGGGGATGGATGGAATCTCCGACACGGGCTCGATTGATAGAAAAAGTGCAGCACCTGTTTGCGACGGGTGACGACTTCTTTGTCAGCAGCGGACTGGATTTCTGGTTCACACCGGCCGAAGCGAAGGCCAAGGTGCCAATACGCTGGAAACAGTATCTGGTCACCTGGTCGGCCATATTCCCTCTCGCTTTAGTCGTTCCTCTGTTCGTTACCCCCATTTTGCACGCTCTTGGCTTGCCGAATAATCGCATACTTGGCACACTCGCAGTGACCGGGGTTATCGTTTTCCTGATGGTTTACGTGGTGATGCCGCGCTATACTCGACTCCTTCAGCGATGGTTGTTTGGTTGATGCTTATTGGAAGAGGTTGCTCCATTTGTTGGAACTCTGTTGCCCGGCTGCCTTCGCTTACTGGGCAAGAGTAGTTTGCCTTTTGACTTTGTTTTAACAGCTAAACGAGCACGGGTGAAATGTTTAAGATGTTGATTTATTGTTGATTGTTGCATTTAATTTGTCCGGGTGCAATCTTCGATTCTTCGCTTAATATCACTGTTATTCCCTTTCTAATTCAAAAGTGAATTCATGATCCACGGCCATGCGACGATGGAATGGACTCTTGGCGTATCACATTCCATTGTCCGTAACGAGGCCTCGAGGTGGTCTTCAAGAGC
>NZ_JAVBXR010000072.1 GCF_030824455.1 Desulfobulbus sp. | reverse complement strand
CCGACGACGACCGCGACCCGTGGGAGCAGTTTGAAGATGCGCGCAGCCCGGACCCGGAGCATCAAACCAAGGTCAATCACGCCTCCCGGGCCTTGCAACAAGCCTTGGCCGAGCTGCCGCTGCGCCAGCAACAGGCGTTTTTGCTGCGCGGCTGGGAGGGATTGAGCGTGACCGAGACGGCAACGAGCATGGGCTGCGCCGAGGGATCGGTGAAAACGCATTATTCCCGGGCAGTGCATGCGCTGCGGGAAAAGCTGGGGGATCATTGGCCATGAACGAGCAGGAACGAAAGTTGGTGGATGCAGCAAAAAAGCTCCTGGATCAGTCAACGGCGGATTTGGATGGGGAAACCCTGACCCGCCTGGCCCGAGCCAGGAACCGGGCGCTTGCGCGGCAAACAGAGCGAAGGCGTTTTTTTCGTCGACCTGTGCTGCTGACCGGCATGGCGGCGTCGTTGGCGACCGCTGCGGCGGTCGTGCTGCTGGCGTTCTTTGGGCCGCTGGGCCAGGATGCGGCTGATCAGAATTTTGTTGCCGATATGGGACTGTTAACTTCCGAGGAATCCATTGAATTTTTTGAAGACATTGAATTTTACGAGTGGCTTTCGGCCGTGGATGGGGAGGAGGACGATCTCTCCCGCGTTGATGGTCATCGTCCTTTTGCCGGTCCTGCCGGGCCTGGCTTGGGGGCAGCAGGCGACGGGGCAGACCGAAACGGCTGCCGAGGCGCCGAATGCGGAGATGCTGGAATTTCTCGGATCATTTGAAGACAAGGACGCGGGCTGGGTTGATCCCTTTGAACTTGAGGCTATGGAACACGACAATGCGCCACAGGAGGAGAACAGCAATGGCAAATAAGCTGCATCTTCAGGGCGGCTGGCGGCGAGGGCTGGCGGCGGCGCTGGTTTCGATTATGGCGCTGCTGTGCGCCTCCTCTGTTGGAGCCCAACCGTTCAACGAGTTGCCCCCGCAACAGCAACGGGTGCTGCAGCCCTTTGCCAAAGACTGGGAGTCCTTTTCCCAGGAAAAACAGGACCGCTTGCGCAAGGGTTCGGAACGCTGGCTGAATATGAGCCCGGAACAACGGGTCGAAGCCAAGCAACGGCTGAAAAAATGGCAGGCACTCACACCCGAAGACCGACAATGGATTCGCGAGCGTTTTGAACAATTTCAAAAACTTTCTCCGGAGCAAAAACAGCGCCTGCGCGCCGCACGCGACGCCTTTCGCCAACTCTCGCCGGAGAAGCGCCAGGAACTGAAGCGCCGTTGGCAATCGATGAGCCCTGAAGAAAAGGTAAAACTGCGGGAGCGGTATCAGCACTCCAACCCCAAGCAACGGGCCCGGATCCTCGAACGCTGGGAGAACGCCACGCCCGAACAACGCCAGCGCATGCTGGAGCGCTGGGAGCGGCGGAGGCTGGGGGAGTAGGAGAAGCAAATTCCCAAGAGCGGAAGCAATCATGCTCGGTTGAGGCGGGCTTCTTTGCCGCACGATTGACTGCTGAATGATAACTACCAGAGGGGGCGATTTTTTTGGAGGAAGAGAATGTGTCAGCCGCGTTCTCTCTTCGATCATTTCAATAACGCCGCCAATTTTGCCATCGTCAAACCAAATCGTTTCCCCAGGATGGACATCATCAAAAACCTCGGGAATGGTCATCCCCATCATTGCCGGAGTAAGGAGCTGACCGTTACTGTCCCGGTTGGCAGCACCAAGCTCATTCCTTGGGCGTCAGGGGAACCTACACGATACTTTCCGCTTGGCGCGGCAAGGTGCAAAGGCCATGATCCTTCTCAACGCGGACGGTTTCAGCCCGCGGCAACGGCGCCGCACTCATCGCCGGTTTGTCCATCCCGCTCCGTCAACGCTTCGCTCACGATCCGCGCCAATTCCTTGAACTGATAGGGCTTGGGGATGGCCGCCGAAAAGCCGTAGTCCAGGAAATTGGCCAGCACCGGATCGTTAGAATAACCGCTGGAGACAATCACCTTGGCCTCGGGCCGAATGCGGAGAATTTCCCGCACGGCCTCCTTGCCGCCCATGCCGCCGGGAATGACCAGATCCATCAGGACCAGGTCCATCGGCGTCCCGGCTTCCTGTGCGCTCTGGAATTTTTTAACCGCCTCGGCTCCATCCTGGGCAAAGAGCACTTGATGGCCGAGCAGATCGAGCATTGCCCCCACCACTTCGCGGATCATCGGATCGTCGTCCATCACCAGGATGCGTAGCGGCTGCGAATTGGCCTCGCCGGATTCGCTCCCCGCCGTACTGGCCACGAATGCGTCCGGCCGCGCGGGCAGGTAGATGAAGAAGGCAGCGCCGGCTCCGGGCGCAGATTCCACCGTAATTACGCCGTTGTGCTTGCGCACAATCGAATAACAGATCGCCAGGCCCAGGCCGTGCCCCTCGGACTTGGTGGAAAAGTAGGGGTCGAAGATCTGCGAGAGGAGCTCCGCCGGCATGCCGGCGCCGCTGTCGGCGATGGTGATGCGGACATAGGGGCCGGGCGGTAGTTGGTCGAGGTGTTTTTCGCCCAGCGAATCGATGTTGGCGCAAGCAACGTCGATCACCGCGCCATCCTCCATCGCCTGGGTGGCATTGATCACGATGTTCTGAATGACCTGGGCTATCTGCCCCTGGTCGATTTCCACCGGCCAGAGATCCTCGGGTAGGGTGAACCGGCAACTGAACCGGTCGCCGAGTACACCAAGGTTGGCGGCATCGCGGACCGTCCCGGTCAGTTCGGTCAGTTTTTTTCGCGGCTCGCCGCCCTTGGCAAAGGTGAGCAACTGCCCGGTCAGCTCCTTGGCGCTGATACTGGCCCGCTCTGCCTGGGTGAGCAACTGCCTGGCTTTTTCGCTCAACCGTTCGTCAAACAGCGCCAGACTGATGTTGCCGAGGATGGCGGCGAGAAAGTTATTGAAATCATGGGCAATGCCTCCGGCGAGCAGGCCGATCGACTTGAGTTTTTCCACCTTGAACAGTTCCTGTTCCATCGCGACCTGTCTGCTGACGTCGTCAATACGGATGATCAGGCCCGTTTCGGCGCCAAAACAAAACGGGTAGACGGTGATGTCGAGATGCATCTGCTTGTCCCGGCGCCGGGTGACATAGCGGCGCATCTGCCACTGGTCGCCGCTCTGTATGGTTTGGTCGAGGAAATCCTGCTCGGACACGTCAAACGTCCCGAGGAGTTCCTTGATCGGCGAGCCTTTGAGCGCCTCGAACGACAGGCAACTCAGGGCCTCGGCCTGGGCATTGATGAAGGTGATCAACCCGGCCGCATCCACGCCGATCAGGGTGCAACGCATCGAATCGAAGATGCTTTGCAGATGATTTTTCAACCCCAGGACGCGCATTTCGGCCTGTTCCCGTTCCAGCACCTCTTCCTGCAACTGTTTGGTTTTTTGCGAGAGCTCCCGGGTCCGCTCCTCGACCAGCAATTCGAGGTGGCGATGCATCCGTTGCAATTCGGCCCGGGCGGTCTCCAGATCCTGCATGGTTTCCAAGGCCCTGTGGGCAATGAAGCCGAGTTCGTTCTTGGTGTTATTCCCGGCAATGATGTTTTTGTTGAGGTCCTCGACCCCGATGTTGCCGTCCTTGTGCTGCTGCAGCCAGGTGCGCAGCCGGCGCATCGGCCGGAGCAGGTAGCGCAACGACGCATAGACGAACCCTAGCGCTGCGGTGGTGGCCAAGATGGCAAACAGGATGATTTTCATCCGGGCGGCCCCCAACACCTCCAACTCGGCCTGATAACCCTTGCTGATCGAAAGGGTCATCGGAGCGTGATCGATTGCATCGAACGGTAATTTTTTGTGGAACTGGGCAATGCCCTCGTTTTGAAGGAGTGACGGCGCGGATGATCCGACCTGCTGGTCGAGGGCAATGGTCATGCCAAGCTCGTTTCCGATCCGGTCAAGGTACTGCGGCGCAATCATCCGTGCCATGATCAGCACGCCGCGAAACACGGCGCCAAATTCCCGCACCGGCTGCGCGACCACAAAGGCGACCCCGCCATTGAGACCGGCCAGGCCGGAAAACGTCTTGCCGCTCGCGGCGATCGCGAAGAACGGATTGCCGGCAAGGGAATCGTTGAAGGCAAACTCCTCGTGCCCCCGTGCAAGCACAATGCCCTTCGGATCGACGAAGGTCACCAGATCGATCAGGTTCGAGGCGATGATGTTGCTGCCCATGCGGTAGAGATAATCCGTGGCCCGGTCGTTATAGGCAAGCAGGAGCTTGCCGTCCCGGACGGTCATTGCGGCCAACTGCTCGGTGGTTTCGAGCACCAGTTGCAGTTCCCTCTCAACCCTGCTGGCTTCCTGGGCGATGTCCCGTTCCAATTGGTCGACGAAGCGAAGATGAAGTCCATCCAACTGGAACCAGACAAAGCCGAGCACGCAGGTGATCGGCACGAGGATCCAAAGGACAATTTGGTGGATCAGGCTGTGGAAAAACATGATACGGTCAGTTCAGCTCCCGTTCTTGGCGCACTATGTCGTAGAAGGAATCGTTGCGGATGAGGAATCCATTGGATTTCGATGTCGCGGTGCTGCTTTTGAAAACCGGATCTTCCTCGGCGGTGCGCAAAATTTCGCGAATCTGGTCCACCAGCGGAGGCGGGAGGTGCGACCCGGCGACCAGGGCGTTGCGGGGAATCGGCGCGGAGGTCGCCAGAACCTTGAACATATCGCCGTTTAGGTGCACCGCGTCGGGCATGCCCGAGGAGGACACGGCCCCGGCATGCACCGTTCCCTTGGCGACCGCCTCGTAGACTTTGTCGTGCTTGCCCAGAAAATAGGCGGCCGAGAACAGGGTGTCCGGGTCGAGTTGCGCGCTTCTGAAAAGCTGGCGGGGATAGAGGTACCCGGAGGTGGATCCAGTTTCGGTGTAGGCGAAACTTTTGCCCTTGAGTGCGGCCAGCGACTTGAGCCCGGAATCTCTGCGGGTGATGATCAGGCTGTGGTAGAAGGCGTCGGGATTTTTGTTGGTGGCGAGGTAGATGATCTCTGGATATTTCTCCTTGGCTTCGACGTAGCTTTTGGGACCAAGGACGCCGAGGTCGGCGACCCGGTGATGCAGGCGCGCACCGATATCCTCATAACTGTCGGCAATATCGACTTCCACCGGCCGGCCCAGCTTGCGGCTGAGCAGTTCGGCCAGTGGCGCGAATTGGGAGACCAGTGTTGTTTCCTGACGATACGGAATACTGGCAAGAATCAGTTTGTCCGCCGCCGCAACGGTTTGCGCGGCCAGCATAATGAGGCCGGCGATAACGCAGATAACGCAGCCCAGGCGGAGCCAGGCCTTGCACGGATGCACTGTCATGGTGTCTCCTGTTGATTGATCGAGACGCCTGTTGGGCGTGTCACTCTTCCATACCGCTTCGCTCGTCTGAAGGCCTTGGCGCATAATGATTTTTCGGGATAAGGCACTCGGCAGTCGTTCCATACCGGATTTTACCGCTTTTCAGAAGAATCCTTTGCCGGGCACAGCAAAATTAACCGTATTCTAACAAAAACCGGTGCGATGATTTGCGGCGCGAGCAGGTTTTGCTGTGCGGTCGAGGGGCATTCAATCAACGGCGACGAATGGGACGCCATCGGCACGGCACACCATGCCGATGGCGGTTTGACGGGGTAATGACGATGCTACGAGGGCGGTGCTGCTGACGCTGGGCCTCAGACCTTAAATTTGCGCACCAGTTCCTCCAGTTGGCTGGCCAGTTCGGCTAGCCCCTGGGCGCTCTGCTGGACCATGGCGCTGCCCTCGCCCACCTG
Source organism: Desulfobulbus sp. (assembly GCF_030824455.1). Lineage (GTDB taxonomy): Bacteria > Desulfobacterota > Desulfobulbia > Desulfobulbales > Desulfobulbaceae > Desulfobulbus. The sequence continues at coordinate 21,468 of NZ_JAVBXR010000072.1, read as the reverse complement.
GGAAGACTGCTGGTTGATGCCGGAGATGTCGCGGGTGATGTCGGCAATCACCACCGTGCTCTGGGCCACGTTCTCGTTAACCTCGGCAATGCCCTGGGAAGCCTGGGCGATGTTGCCGGCGATCTCGCCGGAGGCGGCCGACTGTTCCTCCACCGCGGTGGCGATGCCGTTAATCACGTTGTTGATCTCGGCGATGATCGCGCTGATCTTCTCGATGTCCTCCACTGTGGTGGCGGTGGTGGTCTGCATTTCGCTGATCTGGTTTTTGATGTCGACAGTGGCGGACGCGGTCTGCCGGGCAAGCTCCTTGATCTCGTTGGCCACCACCGCAAAGCCCTTGCCCGCCTCGCCGGCCCGGGCCGCCTCGATGGTGGCGTTCAACGCCAGCAGGTTGGTCTGCTCGGAGATTTCGGTGATCGTCTCGGTGACCCGGCCGATCTTGCGCGCCGACTGACCCAACTCGGTCATCTTCTCCGAGGTCTTTTGCGACTGCTTGACCGCGCCTTCGGAGATGGCTCGGGCCTTCTCGGCGCTCTGGGCAATCTCGTGCACCGTGGCGGTCATCTCCTCGGTGGAGGAGGCAACCATGTTGACGTTGCTGGTGGATTGCTCCATGGCGGCGGAGACCGATTGGATGTTGACGCTCATTTCCTCGGTGGCGGCGGCCACGGTGGCGGACTTGTCGGAGGTGTCCTTGGCGTTGGCGGAGAGCTGCCGGGAAACCGCGGCGAGGGCGCTCGATGAAGCGGTCAGGGTCTGGGCGTTTTCGATGGTGTTGTGGAGCATGGCGCTGACATTGCCGACCATCGTGTGGTAGGCGCGGCCCAGGTCGCCGATTTCGTCGCCCCGTTTGCGGAATGCCTCGGGCACGCTCTTGGAAAAATCGCCTTGGGCGAGCAGGTTGGTGAAGCGCACGCAGTCCCTGATCGGATCGGCGATGCTGCGGGTGATCACCAGGGCGATGAGCAGAGCCACGGCAACGCCAATGATCGAGGCCGAGAGGCTGATGATTTTCTGTCGGCTGGCCTGATGTTTGGCGATCTTGACCGCTTGGGCGGCGACGTCGCTGTTGATCTTGATGATCTGGTCGAGCAGTTCGTTGGCTTTAACTTGATGCCCGTAGGCCACCACAAGGAGTTGCTGATCAGCCTCGTGCAGCACGTCGTGGGCACTGTTCGTCAGGGCGAGCATTGCATCGAACGTTTTGAAGGTCAGTTCCATGTTGGCAACCAACTGGGTGGTATAGAGCTGTTTTGCCTCTTCAACATTGCCGCCTGCGGTTAACTCCTTGATCTTTTTGACCCCCTCATGGAAATTGTGATGCGATTCGCGCACCTGCTGCAGTAGCCCGAGCAGTTCGGGGTTGGTGGTGGTGAAGGACGCCATCCATTTGCCAAAGTTGCAGGCCTGGTGGTCCTCGCCGCCATCAAAACGGCTGCCCCTGTTGAGCATGGTGAGCACGTCGGAGGCCAGTTTATGATGATCTCCGCGGAATTTTTCCAGGTTGCGGGCGAGCTCCATCGGGTCGCCGAGGTCCAGGGCCTCGAATTTCTTTGTCAATTCAAGGAACACCAAGTTTGTCTCGCGCCACTGTTGCCAGGCAGGGACGAACTGTCGCCACAGTGCCGCCTCCTCGGCGGTTTGGGGTAACGGCTCGTAGATCTTCCAGGCCGCTTGATATTCTTCCCGTGCTTGGGCAATGATGTCGTACTGGCGTTGGCGTTCCTTCTTATCCAAATCGGGGATGAGCAGGGAACGTGAAGAAGCGATGAGTTCGTTGGCCTTGGCCTTGACAATCAGCAGATTTTCCACGCTGGGCAAGCGGACCGCGCCTATTTCATCGACTGCCGCGATGCTGTTGATGCCGCCGCGATAGCCGAGCAGGCCGAGAAACAGCGCAATCAGCGCCACGCTGCCGAAAGATAGGATCATCTTGGCGGCAATTTTGAGATGTTTGAACATTGGGCCTCCTTGAGGCAAAATCAGTTGGCTTGGTGAGGCATGGCGTGAGGTTGTCGATGACACGAAAGAAGCGTCAAGCAAACACTCCGTCGCATGATGGTCGATGGGGGTTTGTACAGACCGATGATTAGAAACTGGTTACGATTGTAATTTTTGTTGTTCAGCTCCGCCCCCCCCCCGTGCTCAGGAGGAACACCGCCTGGGCGGATGCCACGGTGTGGAGTCGGACGGCGGTGAGACCACTGTTGGTTTGCACCGTGTGAGGAACGTCACTACAATCAGCCATTCCATCCCCAAGAGTTGCTTCCGTGCCCCGGCATCTCGCGCTCAGCGACATGCATGGCTGTAACGGCGCGTTGCGCGCCCTGCTCCCCTGGTTGAACCGCGACGACTTTGTTTGATTTAAAAATGAAGAAGGTGCGCCTGCTCTTCCTCGCCACCGGCTTCCCTTTCTCGCCACTCCTCGCTGCTGACCAGACCAGGGCGCAACGACGCTCAACCAAAACAAAAACCAATCCCCTTGCCGCAAAAGCCTGCATCCAGTAAAGTCAGCCCCTGTCTTTTTCTCCCGGCGTAAGCCGGTTTCTTTTTTTCCGCACCAAGGAAGCACGCCACATGTCGCAGCACGTCGAGGGCAAGCCCGCCTCCGCCGGAACCGAGCGCATCGGTCTCAACATCCTGTTGGCCATTAGTTTTTCCCATTTTCTCAACGATATGCTCCAGTCGCTGATTCCGGCGATCTATCCGCAGTTGAAGGAGAGCTTTGGCCTCAGTTTCACCCAGATCGGGCTGATCACCCTGACCTACCAGATGTCCGCCTCGCTGCTGCAGCCGGCGGTCGGCTTCTATACGGACCGCCATCCCAAACCCTATTCCCTGGCCTTTGGCATGGCCAGCACCCTGCTGGGGCTGCTGGCTCTGTCCGTGGTCCCGACGTATGGCCTGCTCTTGCTGGCGGTGGGGTTGGTCGGGCTGGGGTCCTCGGTGTTTCATCCCGAATCGTCGCGGGTGGCGCGCATGGCCTCGGCCGGGCATTACGGTCTGGCGCAGTCGATCTTCCAGGTCGGCGGCAATGCCGGCACCTCGGCCGGACCCTTGCTCGCGGCCCTGATCGTCATCCCCCAGGGGCGGCACAGTCTGGCCTGGTTCTCGTTGTTTGCCTTCCTCGGTATCCTGGTGCTGGCCCAGGTTGGAGCCTGGTACAAACAGAAGCAGGCCCAGGAGCGGGAACGGCGCGCGATCCATCCGGCGGCGCGGCCCAAGGTCGATATGCGCGCTGCGGTCTGGCCGATGCTGCTGCTGTTGGTGCTGATGTTTTCCAAGTTTTTTTACACCACCAGCCTGCACAGCTACCTCATTTTCTACATGATCCACAAATTCCAGGTTTCGGTGCAGTCGGCGCAGATCCATCTGTTCGTGTTCCTCTTTGGCGCGGCCCTGGGCACCATGCTGGGCGGGCCGATCGGCGACCGCATCGGCCGCAAGCAGGTGATCTGGTGGTCGATCTTTGGCGTGGCCCCTTTTGCCCTGGCGCTGCCCTACGTCAACCTGTTCTGGACCGGTCCGCTCACCTTTGTCATTGGTTTGATGATGGCCTCGGCCTTTCCGGCCATCGTGGTTTATGCCCAGGAACTCTTTCCCGGCAAGGTGGGGACGATCTCGGGCTTGTTTTTTGGGCTGGCCTTTGGCATGGCCGGGATCGGCGCGGCGCTCTTGGGCAAACTGGCCGACGTGCGCGGCATCGACTACGTCTATCAGGTTTGCGCCTGGCTGCCGCTGCTGGGGTTGGTTGCGGTTTTTCTTCCTGATCTGCGCAAGAAGATTGACGAAAGCGGGGAGGCGAAATCATGAGCCGGGAAGAGCGGATTGTGCAGACAGGACCGGGCGGCGGGCTGATCGACGCCGGCGGCCGGGCGATAGCTCCGCCTGAGGGTTGGGCCTTTCTCCCGGCGGGCGACGCCGGACTGACCCGCAAAGTCACGGCCAGAACCGGGTTCTGGCGGGTGCAGGCCCGGATGGGGCGGCGGGTGATCTCCAAAGGCGTCTGGGCCCCGGCCGCAATCATTGAAGAGGCTCGGGTGGAGGTGGAGGCGACCCGCGCCACCGAAGGGTATCAGAAGAAACTGGCCGGCGACCGGCGGCGGCGGGAGGAAAAGCAGGTGGAGTACGAAGGGGAGTTCTGCGCGGCGGTGCGCGCCTTCCTCGCCTTTGCGCCGCAACACAAGGCGCAGGAAGAGGCCATGGCCCATGCGGTGACCGTCCATGCCGTGCCCGTGGGCAGCGGCACGGTGGCCAGGACCGCCATGATTCCCATCGAAGAGCGGGCCGCCAAGGCGGTGATCGCCTGGATGCGCCACCAGACCACGGGCTACGATTCAATGCATATCGCCCGGATCAAAGGCGAGCGGCGGCAGGTGCGGCGGATGCTGGCCCAGCGCTCGGTGGAACTGCTGCGCGCCTATCGGGAAGGCCGGGAGATCGGCGCGGACTGCCCTTTGCGCCGGGCGTTGGAGCAAACAGCAAAGGCTGCGGAGGCGTCCGCAGCCCTTTGAAAAAGCAACCGGCAGCGGGGCATGCTCGTTGCCCCGCTCCTGCCGTTCATGGTGGGTTCACACCTTGAACACGCCCACCAGTTTGTTCAGTTCGCGCGCCAAATGGAGCATGTTGTCGGCGCTGTGCTTGGTGTCTTCGCTGCTTTTGGAAATCTCGCTCACTGCGTGGTGGACCTGGGCGATGTCCCTGGTGATGGAACCGGCCACCACCGAACTCTGACTGACGTTCTCGTTGACCTCCTGCAAACCCTGACTGGCCTGTTCGATGTTCTTGGCAATTTCCTCGGTGGCCGCCGACTGCTGGGTCACCGCCGAGGCGATGGTGGCCACAATGGCGTTGACGTTGTCGATGACGCCGCTGATCTCCTTGATTTCCTTAATGGTGTCGCCAGCCGTTCCCTGCACGCCCGCAATCTGCTGCTTGATGTCGAGGGTGGCGATGGCTGTCTGCTTGGCCAGTTCCTTGATTTCATTGGCCACCACCGCAAAACCCTTGCCCGCCTCGCCAGCCCTGGCCGCCTCGATAGTGGCGTTGAGGGCCAGCAGATTGGTCTGTTCCGAGATTTCGGTGATTGCTTCGGTCACCTTGTTGATTGCCTGGGCGGCCTGCCCGAGATCGGTCATCTTGGCGGAGGCCACCTCAGCCTTGCGCACCGCCTGCTCGGAAATGACGCGGGCCTGTTCGGCGTTGCCGGCAATTTCGTTGATGGTGGCGTGCATTTCTTCGGCGGCGCTGGCGACCATGGCGGTGTTGGTCGAGGATTCTTCCATGGCGGCGGCGACGTTGTTGAGGTTGGCGTTCATTTCCTCGGCGGCGGCGGCCACGGCGTTGCTGCGGGTTGAACTTTCGCCGGCGTTGGCCGACATCTCGCTGGCCACCGAGGCCAGGTGCGTGGATGCCCCCTCCACCTCCTTGCCGTTGGCCACTACCCCTTTGATGATCCCCTGCAATTTTTCAATGAAGAGGTTGAAGCCCTTGCCCAGTTGCCCGATTTCGTCGTTGGACTCGATTTCCAGGCGCCGGGTGAGATCGCCCTCGCCCTGGGCGATGTCGCGCAGATTCACCACCACATGGTTCAACCCCCGCACAATGCCGAAGGCAATGAGCAGGATGACCGAAATGATGACCGCGAACACCACGCCGGCGCTTATGGTCATGGTGGTCAGCGAGGAGCGGACCTGGCCGTTCATCTCAACGCTTAAGGCTTTGACGTAGGCGTCGATATTGTCGATGTAAATGCCGGTGCCAATCCACATCTGGGTTCCGGGGATCATCTCGGAGTAGCCCAGTTTGGTGGTGTCCTGATTGGCCGGCGGCTTGGGGAAGACGTATTGCACGAAGCCGCCGCCCTTGTTTGCCTGGGCCATCAGTTCCCGCACATAGTAGACGCCGTTCTTGTCCTTGTTTTCGCTAAAATCCTTGCCCTGTTTGTCTTTTGCCGGCGGCAGGACAATATTGACGGTGTTGTCGTAAACAAAAAAATAGCCGGATTTGTCGTCCTCGAAACGGATGTCGTCCACCAGGGCGCGGATAATATCGATTTTTTTCTGCGGATCGTTGACGCCCTCAATGGCGTGGCCGACGGCAAGCGCCACCGAATGGGTCGCCACTTGCAGTTTGGCCTTTTGATCCGCAAGCATCACCTCGCCGGTCTTCGAAAGGCCCATGTCCCGAACCTTGTGGCTGTTGGCCACCGCAAACCACAGCATCAAGCCAAAGAGAAAGAAAATCGAAAGGATAACAAGATACATCCTGCCTTTGACTGAAAATCGATTGAGCATGGTTCCTCCGGGGGCGTTGTGCGGCGGTCAAGGGGGTGGTGTCGGCAAGAAGCAGCCTTTTGTTCAAGATATAGAAAATGTTAGGGGGTTGTCAAATTTCCCTTAATTATTTATGGAAAAATCGTGTCATGCCTGCCCATCGATTTCTCGGCGACGATTGCGTATCGTCCCTTGTCGCGGCCGGTGGTGGGCGGATTCATGAACTCGCCGAGGCGCAGGGTGAAACCGAGTGCGGTCAACATTGCCATCACCTGTTGGGGCGGATGGGAGTCGTAGAAGAATTGCTGATGGAACATCGAATCGGTGAAGGGCGGATGGGCCGAGCCGCCGACGGTCAGCATCAATCGGCCGCCGGGCGAAAGGCAGTTGGCTATGCGGGCCAGGATGGGTTGGTGAAAACAACGCTCGAGGTGAAACAGCGCGTCCCAGCAGAGCACGCCGCAGCAGGGATCGGCAAAAGGATACTGTTCGAGCTTGGCCTCGAGCCATTGTCCCTGGGGAAAACGTGCCCGCGCCTTGGCCAGCATGGCCGCGGATTGATCAATCCCGAGCACTGAGTATCCCCGGGCAAGCAGATTTTCCGCCATTGGCCGTCCAGAGCCGCAACCGGCGTCGAGGATCTGAGCGCCTTTCGGCATTCCGGCGAGAAAAACGTCAAGATAGAACGGTTCGCGTCCCCACAGGGTGGATCGGGCGGCGTCCCATTGGTCTGCGATGCTGTTGTAGGCGGCCAGGTTTATGGCCGAGGAAACGGAGCCGGAGCCCGCTTCGTTCATGCGTTGCTGCGCACGGTTTGGTTGCGGCCGTTCTCTTTCGCCTGGTACAGGGCCCGGTCCGCTCGGGTCATCAGGCTTTCCCGCTGTTCATCGGGCTGCCGCTGCGCCACTCCGAGGCTGCAACGGATATGCATTTCGCTTGTCCCCCAGACCAGGGTTTCGCGCTCCAGGGTTGTTCGTATCTTTTCCGCGAGCTGAAAGGCGGCCTCGATGTCGCAGTTTTTGAGCAGCGCCAGGAATTCCTCGCCGCCCCAGCGGCAGACGATGTCCGATTCGCGCAGACAGGAGCGGATGATCCGGGAGCAGACCACCAGCGCCAAATCCCCTGCCTGATGGCCGTGCTGGTCGTTGACCTGCTTAAAATGATCGATGTCGACGAGGATCAGGGACAGGGCTGATTGCTGCCGGGTTGCCTCGCTGAGGGCCTGTTTGAACAGGGTCTCGCCGGAGTGGCGGTTGTGCAGCCCGGTCAGTTTGTCCGTGGCCGCCAACCGCTCGAGTCGTTGCTGATAGTTGGCAATGGTGCGCTGCACCAAGGTCAGGATGATCAGGCCGATCACCAGACAGAGGCTCAGGTTGATCAGCAGGGTCTTGCGCAGCAGCCGCATTTCCGGTTCCATCGACTGTTCCACCAGCAGTCGCCAGCCGAGTTCCTTGATGTACCGGGTGTTGAGCACAAAGGTCTCGCCGCCGCGCACATAGGTGAAGGAGCCGTTTTCCTTGCTGAGGATTTCCGCCGCAATCTCGTGTAACCCTTCAATTTCTCCAAGGGGTTGCTGCTCCTTGGCGTTGTTGGTGGAAAAAGTGACGGCGCCCTTGGCATCGACAAAGAAAATGTGCCGTTGATAGCGCTGTTCATAGGTGGTCAACAGATGGGCGACGGTGACCGCCGACAGGCCGCAGCCGGCGGCGCCGATGTAGTTGCCGTTGTAATCGTCGACGCGGTGGTTGATGAAAATGGTCATGGCGTCGCTGTTGGCCATGTCCCGGTCGACATTGAGTTCGTAGGGTTCGTGCAGCGCACGCACCCGGTAATACCAGGCGTCGCGCGGCTCGTCGGGGCGAACCTGCTTGAGGATGCCGCCGCCGTAATAATAGTTGGCGCTGCGGTCGGAAACAAAGAAGCTGGCAATAGTCTGGTATTTGCTTTTAACTTCGGCCAGATAGCGGGTCAGCCGGTCGACGTCCTGCTCGCCGCCAAGCACCCAGTCGCGGAGGAAGGTGTCCGAGGCCATCATCGAGGCAATAAAGATCGGCCGGATGAGATCCTTCTGTATTTCCGAATAGATGTTGTCGCTGGTCAGGGGCAGGATGGAGTCGGCAAGTCCCCGTTTGAGCAGCGTGACCGACACCGAGTAGCTGACGAGGGAGGTGGCGAGGAAGCCGGCGAGCAACAGCAGGCTGATCAAGGTGACGAAACGATTCTTGGCGGACATGGGTGAACGTGTGGCGGGCAAAAGGGAAGGGGACCGCCGCCGCTGTGGTCGGCGGCTCGGCGGAACGTCTTGGGCCGCAAGCGATTTGGCCTGTTCGCCATGATGGCCTATGGGGCGCGGAATGTCAATTGTTGTTGCACGGCGGCGGCGCGCAGGGCATGATCGCGGGAAATTGGTTTTGATTTGGGTAGGCTGAGGGCGGCGAAACAGTGGCGAATGCATCCGTGAGGAGATGAGCGTGGTGAAGCGGCAACACAACAGGGCAGAAGGGGCAGGCGATGATGCGACAATCTGTTCGGTCTCGGACTTGCCAGGCCTCCAGCTGCTGCGGGCCAGTTTTCGCACCCGCACATTCCCCCGGCACAGCCACGAGGGCTACGGAGTCGGGGTGATCGAGCAGGGGGCGCTTGGTTTTTACTACCGGGGCGAGAACGTGGTGGCCCCGGTGGGATGGATCAACACCGTCAATCCCGACGAGGTCCACACCGGCCAGGCCGCCGCCGAAGGCGGCTGGAGCTACCGGATGTTCTATTTCTCGGCCGACTTGCTGCAGCAGATGGGCGAAGAGGTGTTCGGTCGGCCGGTTTCCCTGCCTTTCTTCACCGCCGGGGTGATCGAAGACCCCGATCTGGCGGGCCTGATCCGGCAGGCGCACAGCCAGATTAGCGATCCGCGAACAGCGCGGCTGGAAAAGGAAACCTTGTGGCTGACCATGGTTTTCCGGCTGATCGCCCGCCACACCTACGACCCGCCAACCCTGGGTCGGGCAGGCCGCGAAGAGGCGTCCATCCGGCGGGTGATCGATTTTCTCGACGCGCATTTCGCGCAGGATCTCTCCGTTGGGGCCCTGGCCGCTGTTGCCTGCCTCAGCCCCTATCATTTTATCCGCGTCTTTGCCCGCCAGACCGGCCTCACCCCGCACGCCTGGCTGATGCAGTTGCGGGCCCGCAAGGCGAAAGCCTTGCTCGACCAGGGCTTGGCCATCGCCGACGTCGCGGCGCAGACGGGCTTCAGCGATCAGAGCCATCTCACCAAGACCTTCAAGCGGATTCTGGGCTACACCCCCGGCCAACTCCGCAATTCCGTACAAGACGCCTAGGCCCGCTGGGTTGTAGAGTCGCCCCCAACAACCAATTCCCTTCAGGAGGCGATCATGAAAAATTATGTGCACGGCTATTCGGAGCAGGAGACGGCGCGACTGCGGGATCAGGCCGCAACCTTGGCCCGATTGCTGTATGGCGATCTTCAGTATCCCGCAGGAGCAACGGTGCTGGAGGCGGGCTGCGGCGCCGGTTGCCAGACCGTGTTTCTGGCCGCCGCCCATCCAGAGGTCCAGTTTGTCTCAATGGATATTTCCGCAACCTCGCTGCATACCGCGCAGCAGGCGATAGCCGCCCAAGGCCTGAGCAATGTGCGGTTGCAGCAGGGCGACATCGTTGAGCCGCCCTTTGCCGACCGCACCTTTGACCACCTCTTTGTCTGCTTTGTCCTGGAGCACCTGGCCGATCCGGCCGGCGCCTTGCAACGGCTCCGGCGCCTGCTTAAACCGGGGGGCACGATCACGGTGATCGAGGGCGATCACGGCTCGTTCTATTGCCACCCGGAAACCGCCGAGGCCCGGCGCACGGTCGACTGTCTGGCGCAACTCCAGGCGGGAATGGGCGGCGACAGCCTGATCGGCCGCAGGCTCTACCCGCTGCTCGTTGAGGCCGGATTTGCGCAGCCCCAGGTCGAGCCGCGCATGGTCTATGTCGACGGTTCCAGGCCGGATTTGATCGAGGGATTCGCCCGCAACACCTTCATCGCCATGGTTCGGGGCGTCCGCGAGCAGGCCATTGGCCAAGGAATGATCGACGCGGCCGCCTGGGACCAGGGCGTCCGCGATCTGGAGCAGGCCGCCACCAACGCGGGAACCTTTTGCTACACCTTTTTTCGGGGGCAAGGGGAGCGATGATCGTTGGTTGGAGACGCACCGCTGTTCCAACGTCCCGAGGAACAGCGGCTTTGGGCAGTGTAGGCGGGAGTCGCAAGAAATGGGACGCTGGAGCGTCCAGACGGCGTTCCCACGCCGGAGCATGGGGACGATCCCGCTGGCGGTCGTATGCGGAGGGGGCAGGGATTTTTCCACGTTGGGCCGGTGTAACGAATCCAGGATGCGGGTTTTTGAACTCGAATCGGAATACAGCTCATCAGCGCGGTGTTTGCTTGCCCAATGGAATCAATTGTCTTTTTGCGGATTGCGCTTAGAGTTTTCGCCGTTGCCTCCCAACAAGGGGAGGCGCCGATTCATCCAGAAATATCGAGGCGCCCGCCGTGCTGCGCGTACTTTTTCTGTTCTTCTTCCTCTGCCTGCTGTTGACGCTTATGGCGCTCTTTTCCTCCACGCCCTCCTTGCATAAAGGCCCCGTTCCCGATCATTTTGACGGGCAGCGGTTCTTCAACCCCGGCAAGCCGATGGACAAGGGGTTTTGGGAGGTGCTCAAGTGGCGCTGGACGCGGCAGCCGCAACCCTGGCCCGAGTACAGCGAGTTGCCGTTCACCGACAAGCCGCCGCAGCGGGTGGCGGGCAACCAGCTGCGGGTGTCCTTTGTCGGCCACGTCACCCTGCTCATCCAGACCCAGGGGTTGAACATCCTCACCGATCCGGTCTGGTCGGACCGGGCCAGCCCGTTCACCTGGATCGGACCCAAGCGGGTCCATCCGCCGGGCATCCGTTTTGAAGATTTGCCGCCGATTGATCTGGTGCTGATCAGCCACAACCACTACGACCATCTCGACCTGGCCACCATCGAGCGGCTCTGGCGGCGCGATCATCCCCGCATCATCACGCCTTTGGGCAACGACGCCGTCATCCACGGCCGCATTCCCGAGGCCGGGGCAGAGGCCCGCGATTGGGGAGCAAGCGTGGTCGTGTCGCCGCAGCTGACCGTCCATCTCGAACCCATGCACCACTGGTCGGCGCGCACCCCGTTTGATCGCAACCGCGCCCTCTGGGCCGCTTTTGTTCTGTCCACCCCCGGCGGCGCCGTCTATTTCGTCGGAGACAGCGGCTACGGCGGCGGCGACTCTTTCCGCGCGGCGCGGCGCAAATACGGCCAGTTCCGGCTGGCAATACTGCCCATCGGCTCCTATGATCCCCGCTGGTTCATGTCGTATGGGCACATGAACCCCGAGGAGGCGATCCGGGCCTGGGACGATCTGGGCCAGCCGCAGATGCTGCCCACCCATTTCCGCGCCTTCCAGTTGGCGGACACCGGCTATGACGTTCCGCTGCGCGATCTCAACCTGGCCATGCAGGCGGTAGCCGTCCCCGAAGGGCGCATCCGGCCGCTGGCTGCCGGCGAACACTGGTTGGTGGAATAGCTGCAAAAGCGGCGTCGTGACCCAGTCGGCGGTTGCCCGCAGCCTCTTTGAAAAAGTTTCGGCTTTTCGCGCCGGTTCGGCGCATTTTTCCCATTGCAATTGAGGGTAATGGGGCCAGAAAAGGATAAAACTGTTGAGGATCACGGCCGGATTCTGCAACTGCTGCTCGACGTTCTTGATTCGCTTGTGGAACTGAAGCTTTTCGTTGGCGGGGCCTTTAATGTATTTCCTTCAGGCTTATTGATTGGTGTCCCGGAGCGGTTTGAGCGACCGCAGCGCCCGGCCGATGGGGTTGTCCGGCACGATTCCGGCGGTGCTTTGCTCGGTTGACCAAACCAGCGTCTCGGGATTCCGGGCGGCCTCGGTGCAGAGGAACTGCGGGTCCACGGTTTTGCCGATCCGGCTAAGGTCCAGGCGGTCGGCGTCGAAACAGGTCTGCACCGTCACGTCCGCATGGGTGCGCGCGGTGGTGTGGAGCCTGCAGGCGGCGAGCAGCAGTTGGAACGGTTGGTCGTCAAGCTGAAAGGCGACGCCGCGCAACTGCTCGGCCAGCATGGCCCCGCGCGGCCCGTGTTCAGGATCGGCCTGCTCGGTGAGCCGCCGACTGTCGTGGAACAGGGCAAACAGCTCCACCACCCGCGCGTCCGCCCCGGTGGTCTCGGCCAGCCGCAGGCCGTTTGCATGCACCCTGGCCCAGTGGCTGAGGCCGTGGATTCCGCACGGGTTGATCGCCAGTTGGTTGACGATTGCCGCAATCAGTTCGGTTGAGATGAGCATAAGTCAAGAAGGCTTTTTTGACGAATCAAGTGGGTTTGAGTAAATTCTGTATGCCGTTGAGCGCTTCGGTTCGGGCGTTGTTGTGGCCCGAGATCCAGCCGGCGGTAAATGGCCTCGCTGTACTTCTCGACTGTTCGCAGGGCTTTGCGGACCGCTGGAGCAGCTCACCAAATGCCCTTTCGTGAGCGCCAATCCTGTCAGACCTTGAATTTATTCACCAGATTTTCGAGCTGGACGGCTAGGTCAGCAAGGCTCTGGGCGCTCAATTGAACTTGGCGGCTCCCTTCTCCTACTTGATTTGACTGCTGGTTGATTCCTGCGATATCGCGAGTGATATCTGCAATAACCAAAGTGCTTTGGGCCACATTTTCATTGACCTCGGCTATGCCTTGTGATGCCTGAGAGATGTTGCTGGAAATCTCCCCTGATGCCGCAGATTGCTCTTCAACGGCAGTTGCAATGCCGTTAATCACGTTGTTTATCTCAAAGATCACCTCAGAAATTTTTTCTATGTCTGCCACTGTTATTGAGGTCGTAGCCTGCATTTCGTTGATTTGATTCTTGATATCCACGGTGGCTGCTGCGGTCTGTCGAGCCAATTCTTTAATCTCGTTGGCAACAACGGCAAATCCCTTGCCGGCTTCACCGGCCCGCGCTGCTTCAATGGTGGCATTCAAAGCCAGCAAATTGGTCTGTTCTGAAATCTCGGTAATGGTTTCAGTAACCCTGCCTATTTTCTGGGCTGATTCGCCGAGGAGGGTCATTTTTTCGGAAGCAAATTTTGACTGGTTGACAGCGCCCTCAGATATTGAACGTGCTTTCTCTGCATTCTGGGCAATCTCGTTGACCGTAGACGTCATCTCTTCAGTAGAGGAAGCAACCATATTGACATTGCTTGACGATTGCTCCATCGCTGCGGATACTGATTGGATATTCGTGCTCATCTCTTCAGTGGCCGCTGCTACGGAACCGGATTTAGCCGACATGCCAACAGCCTCAGCCGACATCCCATCCGACAGGCGCGTCAATTCAGCAGCAGCTGAGTCCAAGGCCAATGATTTGGCGCCGATATCTTTTACCAAGTTTTGGAGTTTGTCTAAAAAAGTATTGAAACACACTGCCAATTGCCCCACTTCATCTTGGCTGACCACTTCAAGCCGCTTGGTCAGGTCGCCTTCGCCCTCGGAAATGTCCTTGAGCATGTTGGCTGTCCGCCGGATAGGACGGACGATCCCTCTGGTGATGATGAAAATTAACACCAGGCTGATTAATATACCTACGATTCCAGATGTAAAAAGGATGTTTCTAGAGCTCTTCAGGATTTGCTCTACATTGGTTGCGCTTTTTAGTGTTTCATCTATCCCTGCAACTGCGGTATCCTCGACTGATTTCGAGACTGCATTTCCAGTTACGCCACGATTTTTACCAATATCGGTAATGGCGGCGTAGCTTGCCACGAGTTTCTTCATGTTCGTTTTATAACTGGCGCCAGCTATTCTGATGTCTTCCAGTTGCGATATGCTGGAGTCACTAGTGGTCATTTTTTGTATCGTATTGAGGATATTCTCCATTTCGATGAATTTTTTTGCCGAATTTTCGATTATCTGCGGGTCTTTTACCAGTTGACCTTTTAAGGTGTCCATTTGAATGACATAAACGAGTTGGATCACTTCGTTCATGCCACTGATCCTTTCAAGCTGTTCTTTTAAAGCTTTGGAATTTTCCCCAGCTTGTTTCATGCCGACAGTCATCGCGTTAGTTTGCTCGTCGACGAATTCCAGGCAGGATTTCATGAACTCCTGGGCAGCAGATTCGAGTTTCTTGCGGATAGCCTGAATTTCCTTCCCTGTTTTTTCTGTCTCGTTTACTAAGGTTTCGTATTCTAGAAGTCGTGCCGAGGCATTGGCTGTATTGTCCTTAAGGGCTTTTAGCTCCGGAAACTTAGTGGTCAACTGGCCTGCATCCTGTAGGATTTGTTTAACATTTTTCAACTGCTCGCGGGCGGCGGACAAAAAAGACTCATCGTAAACAGCATCGTATGCGTTCATGGCGGATACGGCTCTGGATGCGGCACGTTCAGCGCTACTGGCTATGCGCGTTTCAGGCATATATTGATTTGACAAAATCTGCGTTTTTTCGGACACACCTTTCATGATGTAGAGGGCAACTCCAGTCAATATTATAGCTACGGCCAACACAATCCCGAATCCAGCAAATATTTTTGAGCTGAGTTTCATAGCTGATCCCTTCTGAAGTTGATTGTCAAAAAAATGTTATATCTGCGATGGATTTAATTTGGGATTATTTTGATATTGTTAAAGGGTGCATCTGAATTAAATAAGTCAAATTCTTCTGGCTGGGGAAGGCCTCCTGTGAAATAACTACCGAATAGAGGCCATTCATCAGAAATCGAAGCATGCAATCCCAGGCCGGCCTTCCCCAGCTATTCAATTATTTGCTATAAATTCCGCAACCAACGATCAAGTCGCCAGACCGTTCCACATACATAGATTTAGCCTCAATCTGTTTGGAAACAGGGTTCATGAATTTATAATCCTGCCAAGCTGTCGCTTGCTTCTTCATCAATTCCACGCGCTCTTTCATGAATTCTTTGCCATCGGCGTCTTTGAAATCAATCAATTCCTTGCCGACCATGTTCGCTTTTTGGCCGTGGGCAAGGCATTTTCCAGCCATGTCATAGACAACCACATAAAGATCCCTGTCGACAAACTTGCCTTTTGGATTGCTGATCTCTTCAAAAGCTTTATCATTGCCATTGGATTTGATGTATTCTATGGCTTTTTTCACCATTGCAACAGCTTCATCCTTTGTACCTTGATCACCCGCATTAGCAAAACCTACCAAGCAGCCCATTGAAAAAAATACTGCAACACTTGCGATAACTAATAATCTTTTCATAATGCACCGATCCTTTAATTGTTTCCTTGGTTATTGATTTTTACCGGCTGTATCCCGTGAGCTGAGAAAAATCGACTATAGCTAAAATTATTTTAACCTGTTTCCTCCTCTCCTCTGTGGTTAATGGGTGTCGAAAAATACCTTTGACAATAAGTCTTATGTGATTATCAGGGTTTCTTTTGTGTTTTGTCAAGTTTTTACTGGCCGATTGTTAATCGGCTGTCATGATCAACCCTAACATTTTAGAATTTAAAATATTTATTCCTCGTCCGAAGAATCCGTGGGTGCTTTGGCTCTTCGACGAATCAAGTACATTTGCGTAAATTCTGTATCGGCGTGACCAACAGGAGGTGATGTTGATGAGGGTGTTGTCGGTTTTGTATCTTCTGGCCCTGCATTTGGCTGCCTGGATGATACCGTTGAGTGCTTCGATTCGGGCGTTGTTGTGCCCCGAGATCCAGCGGGCGCAAATGGCCTCGCGATGTTTCTCGACTGTTCGCAAGGCCTTGCGGACCGGCTTGAGCAGATCAATATCGGCGGTCAGTGAGCGCGCGACATTGAGAAAAGTGGTCAACCCCCATTGGACGCCCCTGACAGTGTTCAGAGTCTCGCCAACACAGCACGGGGCGATGCGAGCAACAGACAGATGAGTTGGCAACGAGTCTACGCATCATTACTCTTTACGCCTGAAAGGCAGGGGCTATTTCGTGCTCGCCAACCGCTCGCCCAGTTCAAAGGCTCGTCGACAGTCCTGGGGAAAGACCTCGGCCCGCCGCGCCGCCTTGTGGGCCGGGTCCATGTATTCCATGATCACCTTCGAGTAATCGGCAAACTGACAGGTGTCAAAGCAGCAGAAGGTCTCAGCTTCGACGCCGAAGATCCGGCTCAGCCAAACCTCGGTGGAGTTGAACATTGCCTCGTAGCCCATTTGCTTGGCTGTCTCTTCGCCGACGTTCATGGTGTAGAGCGCCGCTGTTTTGATCTGGCGAGGGAAGACCGAGCGGGGCGGCTGACTGTAGATCAGCGGCGCAAAAAACAGTCGTTCTATGAACGAGCGCATCTCGCCGGTCATCTGGCCGAAATAAATCGGCGAGCCCAGAATCAGGACGTCGACCTCGGTCTCAATTTTTACAAGGAGCGGCCGTAGGTCGTCTTGCATGGCGCAGCGGCCGCTGCTGGGGCCGTCGATCATCTTGCAGGCAAAACAGCTGGAGCAGCCCTTGTAGTTGAGATCGTAGAGATGAACCAACTCGGTGGTCGCTCCCTGCGCGGCCGCGCCTTCAAGCGTTTTCTCTAGCAGGGTGGCGGTGTTCCATTTCTTCCTCGGGCTGCCGTTGACGGCGAGAACCTTCATGTTTGCTTGCTCCTTCTGTGATGGTGAATGTGATGATGGACGCCTGGGCGCAAACGGCGCCGGCGTTCACGATTGTTCCGGAATTTTAAAGCCGAGATAGACCCCGTTGCTGATCCCCATCAGCACCAGCAGGGTTTCCGGGAATTCCGGCATGGACATGACGTTAACAACGGAACGAACAAAGACCAGCCCTAAAAAAATGGTCCAGGCGACCACCTGCATCCGGTGGAAACTGAGGCCGTTGCCGTCGTTGCAGATGTCCCGCCAAAAACCTTGCGTCGCTCGAGGCCGGGCGTTCGCGGCAGCCTGGTTGGCCTGCTTGTTGTTGCCGATGACAATGGCGCTGAGCCCGGTGGCGCCGCTGATCCCGAGCAGGATCAACACCTGTTCGGGAATCCGCTCCATGGCCCCGGTGAGCAGCCAGACGCCGGCAAAGCTCAGCATGACCAACAATCCCCAGAAGGCCATTTGGCTTTTGCCCAGACTGTACAGGCCGTGGCGCGAATCCCGTAAGGCGCTTGGGCTGGAAACCAGCAAGGAGAAGCTCGCGAAAAACAACAGCAGGCAGAGTCCCGCCGTCCAGAAAACCTGTTTGCCTGTGGCCACATAGAAGCGAAACGGGGTGGGGGATTGTGCCGCATAGGCGGGCTTTGCGCCGATGGTGAGGGCCACCGGCAGGGGCATCACGAAACTCTTGTGTTTTTTGCCCAGGAGTTGATCCCAGGAGGTTCTGTTTTCCGCCTCCTGCGGGACCCGCACCAGATGAAAGGCGAGGATCAATTCTCCCGAGTTTGCTCCCTGAGACACGGTGACCGGCAATTTTGCCATGGCGACGTTGTCGAGTCGCAGTTGAACCGCATCAACCGCCTCTCGTTGCGCCAGCTCCTGCGTCAGTTGCGCCGCACAGGCGTCGCGAAGGCTGATCTGCAAGGTTTCGCCCAAACGAAATAGATAGGGCTGGGCCGCATCCGCGCTGGGCGAGCTGTTGGCGAGCAGCAGCAGTTGGGAGCTGTCGCACCCTTGGGGCGCATTTTCGCGCGGCGGTATTCGCGCGGCCGCGCCCGCCTGAGCCAGAGCCGGAACAGCCGTTTGCGCCCCGGTCGGGACGGCAGCCAAGGCCGGGGATAGGGTTGGAAATAGGGTCAGGAAAAGCGTCAGAAACATCAACATTGCTTTGTGCATCGTCTCCTCCTTGGGAGCTCGCCGGTTGCTGCGGCAATCCTTGTTTGCTGTGATTTCGGGCGGCTCCCTGCGCCTGATGCCGGTTCCGTTGCCAAGTGGAACGTGTTTGTTGGTGGCGGATTGCGCTCGACGAACGTTGCGAGGAGCAATCCCCTGGGGCCGGAGATCGCCCGCTTCGTTCAAACATTCGAGCCGTAACGAGGTTTCGCGGCGCAATCAGGCCTCGTTTGATTGAGAAATGGAATGACCTCCCTGGGCAATGCAGCAGCGTTTTGGCTGGCCCCACGAAACGTTTCCATGGGGCGCTTGGACACCAAAGAACGAGAGCTGGCCGGCGGACCGTAGCCTGGATGCAGCTTGCGGAATCCGGGGTTTGATGTGATTGTTCCCGGATTCCGTTGCACTTCATCCAGGCTACGGGTTGATATGACGGCCCCTCCTCGACGAGATATTGCGGTGTGCAGCAGGCCTCGTTTGGTTGAGAAATGGAATGACCTCTCAATCGGTGGCTGCTGCTACGCTGCGTCCTGTTGCTCTTTGCTCGGTCTTTTCTTTTTCGGCGGCCGCGTCTCCGGCGCTGCGGTGCTGTCGCCCACCGCCGCAAGCAACTGTTGCAACGCCGCTTTGATTGCCGCTCCCGGTTCGGGTTCCGGCAACAGGTCGATCAGGAAATGCAGCTGTTGGAGGGCTTCGCAACGTTGATCCGCGCTGCCTGCTGTGACCAGCGCGTCGCGATACAAGGTGCTCAGGTTACCGAGCGTCGCGGGTTGGGTGATGCGCTGCTCTGTCCGATCATCCGCGCAGCAGGCCCACAGGGCGTCGATCCGCTGGCTCTCGGCTTTGATCAGGGCAGGGGGGAACCCGCTCGGGTTGCCGGCGCGGTCGTTCGGGCTGTCTGGCTTGCCTGTGCCGCCTTGGCTGCTTTCCTGCGCCGCCCGGAGCAGGTCGGGCAGTTGACTGGCGTAGGCGTCGAACTGGGTGCGCTCGCCCCAGACAGCGGCAAGGAAGGCGGCGTCCAGGGCGTTGAACAGCAGGCCGCAGTCCCACTGACTGCTGTGTTTGCGGCTGTTCTCGGCGGCTTTCCAGTAGGCCTTCCCCATCCCGGTCAGCCAGTTTTTGGCGCCTTTAGCGGTTTTTTGCCCGGCATGCACCTGGGCCCAGCGTTTCCAACACGATCCCAGCAGCGCCAAACGCCGGGTGGTTTCGCCAATCCTGAGCAACTGTTCCAACCGCTCCCTGCCTGTCGCCATCAGGGTTTTGCCCTGCTGGCGCAGCTCCGCCTTGCGCGCCTCGTCCTCGTCCTTGTTCTTGTTCGATTGGGCCAGCAGGGTCGCCCCTCGCCCCATTTCCAGGCTAGCCAACAATTCCAGACTGTGCAGGCTCAAGGCCGCGTCCTCAAAGGCCAGGGCCGCGCGGTAATGGTCGATGGCGCGCGCCGGGTCGTCCAACTCCACCCAGGCGCGGCCCAGTTTTTCGCGCACCCCGGCGTGTTGAAAATCTGATCCGCGCGCCGCCTTTTCAATAGCCATCAGCCGTTTGCGGTAATAGTCCTTTTTTTGGCCTGGGGTTGCGTCGCGCAGGCGGGCGGCCAACATTTCAAGATCGGCGACCAGATGGCTTGGATGCACATACTCGGCCGCGGCCTCGTCTGCGGCGTCGACGTCGGGGAAACAGTAGCGTTCGTCGCCGTAGGCCTGGAAAGCGCCCCAGGTGTTGGTGAACGGGTAGAGCCGGTGGGTCTCAAAGCGGGCCTGCAACAGGGCCTGACCAAAACGCGCGCCCCGGAACATGGCCTCGTAAAAGGCGCGGGCAAAGGCGCCGGCCGCCTGATCGTCCACCGCCCAGCCGGCGGCGATCACCGCCTTGCAGCCCATCTCGATGAAGGCGGTGGCCAGATTGGCGGCCAATTCGCCCCAGCCCAACTTGGCGTCTGAGGCCATGCTGCCGAGATGGCAGCAGTTGATGAACACAAACTCCGGCACGCGCCTGAGTTTGCTCACCTGGGCGCTGGTGAGAAAGGTGTCCGGCCCCAGCACCAAGCCGGTGCTGCCGGTTTTTTTGTCGTTGATCACCCCGTGCCCGGCCAGATGCATGAAACGGTACTGGCCGTTGAACAGGGCGTCGAACACCTCCAGCGGGGTGGCGCGGTTGAGGGCGTTGACCTCGTATTCGGCGCGGACAAAGCAGTCGGCCGCCTCCTTGGCCTCGGCCTGGGCGCCGGGCAACTCCACCATCTCCGATTGGGTGTCCCCGATCGCCAGCATCCGTTTGGCTTCGACCAGCCGAGTTCGGCCCCGGCCGCGTCCGGAGGCCAGTTGACGCACCAGTTCCACCCGCGCCGCCAGCGGCGGTTCGCCCACCTGATCGGTGTCGCGCATCAATTCCCAGGGATAGGTTGCGGCTGCCGGATCAACCGACAGCATCAGGGTGCGCAGATCCGCCACTTCCTCCTTCATCGAGTTGGGCACCAGCAGCTCAAACAGGGCCCGCGACAACCCCGGTTGATCGCGGGTGGTCGCGGTGGCGCAGCGGATCAGCCCGTCCACGGCCTGACGCTGGTTGGGTTCGGCGTTGACCACGTTGCGGGCCCGGTCGGTGACCACGGTAAAGCGTAGGGCCTGCTCCTCGGCCTCGATCTGGACGCGGATTGTGCCCGACTGGCCGCCGCCGGCCAGCGTCCGACCGCAGTAGCCGCCCTGGCCGTCGTGCAGCCGGCCGTCAAAGTCGGCCACGCCGGCAAACCGCGTCTCACTGATCAGGTCGCGCAGGGTTTGCACCGCGGCAATCGCCCGGCCCAGAACCTCTTCATAGATGGTCAGCCGGCCGATGCGGGTTTTGAAGGCGTTTTGCTGCAGGATGTGGTTGGTCCGCCGCAGGGCGTCGAGCAGGCACCGGGTTCCCGCCTCAACGGTCAGGCCGGCGAATCCGGTGCCAACCAGCAGGGCCGACGTCGCCAGCTGCTCTGGTCGGGCCGGGTCGGCTGTGGACTGCTGTTCCTTGATCCGGGCGTATTCGAGCAGCCCCTGGGTCAGGGCCAGGGTCAGGGTTCCGGGCAACAGATCGCCGACCGGGCCAAGGCCGACCACAATCGCGCCGGCTGGCGTGCGGGTCTCGTCTGCCTGACGAAAGACCATGGCGTCGTCGGGCTGGCAGGGGAAACGACCGATCCGCTGGGCGCGTTCCAGGCGGCCTTCCAGGTGCTGGTCAAGAAACTGGACGCTGCCGCGCAGGGGCAGGCCGCTATAGGCCCCGATCAGCACCGGCGATCCGGCCCCGGCCAAGCTGCCGTGGACCACCTCGACCACTGCCGGCGACTCGCCTTTGGCTTTGGCGCGGCGTCCCGGTCGGGCGCCGCCGGCGGCAGC
>NZ_JAVBXR010000087.1 GCF_030824455.1 Desulfobulbus sp. | reverse complement strand
AGGCGCCAGGGTGAGAAGAGATTTTCGCATTTCGAGAGGCTATATGCCTTTGACACTTCGTCTCTTCTCCTCACCCCAGCTTATCTAATTTTTCGACTCTTGCCTTTATATGACAGCCCTAGCGGCGCAACTGAAATTGAGGACTACTCCAGAATGCGGATATGCGGCCAGTACAGCACGGGTGACCTCATTGGCAACATTCAGCAAGGCATCTGTTGAGCTGGTCATGACCTGAACAGCGCTACCCACCGGAGGAACGCAACCTTGAATCATCAGTGAGCCCCGTTCGGTCTTATGCCGGGCCACACGAATGATAAATGACCCGTCGGACTGAAGCAGCCCAAAGGGATGGACGATGGACGTGCTCCAAAAATTATCGATCGTAAGTTGCCCGGGAGTGAGGCCTAACTGTTCTTCATAGGCTATAGCCGCGGGTTTCCCCCCCAGCTCAATGATTTCAGTCCCTTCGGCTCGGGTGACAAGCAACGGAACACCAATGGGCTCCCATCCATGTCGGGTGATGACAGGAATAGGGTGATCGGACGCTATCCACAGGGCGACGGCGCCCCCTTCAAGCACTTGATCGTCGTGAAAGACAAAGGTCCGCACAAATTTCAATTCATCACCGGCAGCTCCCCCGGTGATGGTCACCCGAGGCCCAGTAACGCGATAGGCGCCTCGGAACAATTCCTGTAAATCACCCGCAAGGCAATCGACAAGAAGCAAGACCGCCGCATGGGGACTAGAACCTGCCAAGTCTTTGCTCTTCCTGACGATATGTTGTCCAGTTTGATCAAGCTTCCCTTTGACGTGAGCCGCAGAGGCGATGCCAAACCGATAAGGCCCTGCAGTCATTGCCATAACAGCAACTCCAGCGCCGAACCCCATGTATTCCCCTTGGACGATTTCCCCGGAGGTCGTACAGCCGAGGAGTGGCGTTGATCCAGTAATGGAACGGATACCCGTGATCAACGCTTGAAGATCATAACAAGGGGTAGTGAAAACGAGGATAAGTGCTGGTTGCTCTTCTCCTAGACCAACAAGTGCTTCCCTCGCAGCTTCTTGCCCCGCTTCGATGGCGTTGTCTTTATTCTTGCTTGTGCCCACACCCACTCGAATCTGCATCTATTTATCTCTCCTGACAGAAGATTTATAAATATCTAATGTTTGATGCCACGTTATTTTCAATTTTATTTGAAATGGACAAAAATAGGAATTAAACCTTTTGCGATAGGCCTAAATTTCATCGTCGTGAATTTTATTTTCGAACGAACTGCGCCACCTCTCCTTTGCGGTCGAGACGACACACCTTCTCGACAAGGTTTTGCGCTGTGCCTCGTGCTTCGCTTGATTTGGAAACGGAATAAAACGTTCCGTCCGTTGTTCGCAACGGAAAGGGGCAACGTCTTGTTCTGTTGCAGAAAATCAATTTTTCAGGTTTTTCTTCACCGACTTGACGTATTTGCCGAAATCCCGATCCTTCTTTCTCTTGTCCGCATAGGACATTTGATGAAATTCGGATTCTTCGTGGAGTTTTTGGTAATTTTCAACCTGTTCCCGGCGTATTTCGCCGGAATGCACGGCCTCAAGCACGGCGCATCCGGGCTCGCCCGTATGGCTGCAGTCGCGATAACGGCAGCGAGTCGCCAACTCGACAATGCCTGAAAAACTGTCGCGCACGCTGTTTTCCGTCCCCAAAACGCCAAACTCCCGCATGCCTGGATTGTCGACAACCAGGGCTCCTCCCGCAAGACAAATCAGCTCGCGCCGGACAGTGGTGTGCCGCCCTTCGCCTGTGCCGCTCACCGCACCGGTTGCCAACATCTCCCGGCCAATTAAGCCATTGATCAGCGTGCTCTTGCCCACCCCGGACGACCCCACGAAGCAGTAGGTTTTTCCAGGATGTAACAGCCGTTTAAACGCATCCACGCCCTCTTGCGTCACGTTGCTCAAGGTCAGCACCGGCGCGATGACGCCGGCCGCCTGTATGTCCGCCAACTGCGCGGCCAGAACAGCAGGCTCCGCCAGGTCTGTCTTGGTCAGCAGGATGCACGGTTCTGCCCCGCCATCCTTCACCATTACAAGATAGCGTTCCAACCGCTTCAGATTGAAGTCAAATTGGCAGGACTGGACGATGACCACGCAGTCCACGTTCGCCGCTATCATCTGATATTCGACGACGTTGCCCACCGACTTTCGGCGCAGCACAGTCCTTCGTTCCAGAATTGTGTGGATTGTCCCGAAGTCGTTGTCCGGCTGCCGCTCGACATGCACCCAATCGCCCACGCACGGCAGTTCATGGGCAAGACGGCGGTGCGAACACCCGCCGGCAAGTTTGGCCCTGAAGGAGCCGGTCGGGTCAACGAGCAGGTACTGACCACGATCAACGGCCGCGACCCGGGCGATGGCCTCGGTTGGTCTGTATTCCGCCCGGTGCTCAAACCAGTCGCTCCAGCCTAGACCCAGTAATGTGTCGTGCTGATTTTCCATGCATCTCCGTGGGGTTGTATGTTGGAACCTGCTGCGCCGCAGCGCGTTTGCAGACGTCTCGACCGCTGTTCCCGTGCGTGGTGCCATGTCGAGGGCCGCTGTCGCCTCCCTTGAAGTCAGCGCCTTGGCAACCCAAAATACCGGCTCAACCCATCCGGCGCCAGCGTTTGCTGAAGGTCATGGCGTTCCCCCAGAGTTTTGAGCGGATTGTTTCGCGCCCGGTCGTCGTTCTTGGGCAATTGCTGCAGGATATTGGTGGCCAGCACGTCCGGGACTGGCGCCTGATTGTCAAACCAGCTGGTTTTGAGATCCTTGGCCCCGAGCTGCGGGATGCCGTCTTTGATCGTGCCCAGAACCGTCATTCCTCAGACGGCGGGGGGGCGTGTATTGGCCCGCCTGTCCCGCCAATGACCGGGCCCATACCCCCATACTAATGCTAATGCCAATGCCCAGGCGCTGATGGCGATGCGGGAAGATGCTGCCGCCGAAATGGCTGGCTCTTGATGTCGAGGCGAAAAAGGGGAATGTGCGTTGTGCGCCCGCAAGCGTTGAGATGTAATTCGCCGGAATCACCCGCAGTTTCTGGTGGTGGAGTCGTCCGGGGGCGACTTGGGTTGCAGGCTGCGGCCAAAAGCGCTTTGGAGCAGTTGCTTCACGGCTCTGCGGTCGCCGGCGGTCAGCGAGACGATTTTCGCGCCGGTGTGCATCAAGGCCAGGGTCAGCCAGGCAATCAGCAAGGCGCCGCAGCAGTACACCGCCAGGGCCATGAGGTTGGCCAGGGGAACGGACCGGCCTTCCAGGCGGAGATCAAAGGCGCTGCCGCCGATGCTTCCGGCGGTCTGTTGGATGGCGCTGGTCAGCTGCGAGGGCGATTCCAGGATGGCAAAAATGAGCTGAAAAATGTCGACGGCGTATTTCAGCCCGATCAGGATAACAATCAGACCAATGCAGGTGGCTACCAGGCTGACGATGTTCTTAGCGGTTTCCACAACCGACGCGGCATCGTTCTCGTTCTGCGACATGGGCATCATGGGGGGCTCCTCTGAAATGGGGGTTGAGATGGTGAACGACCGTGTTGACGGATTGCAGTGCGCTACTTTTCCCGGTTGACCATTTTTAAAGTCAATTGATGGCTATTGCTACAACATTCCGACGATGGCCCCTGTCATGAGCGAAGCCAGAATGCCGGCGACCAGCGCTTTCACGCCCATGCCAACAATTTCATTCCGCCGTTCCGGACAGAGGGAGCCTAGCCCGCCAATGAGGATGCCCAAACTGCCCAGATTGGCAAAGCTGCACATGGCATAGGTCATGATAATGCGGCTTTTTTCCCCAAGCGCTGCTTGCGGCAGTTGCGCCATTTCGATATAGGCCAGAAGCTCGTTGAGAACAATCTTAGACCCCATGAGGGCGCCGGCAGTTCGCGCTTCTTCCCACGGGACGCCGATCAGCCAGACAACCGGCGCCATCAGAATGCCGAGAATGCGCTCCAGCGTCAGCGGCGCGCCATACAGCTCAGGCAACAATCCAAGGCCAATGTTGGCCAGTTTCACCAGGGAAACAAAAACGATCAAGATGGCCACGATATTGAAAAGAAGCTGTAACCCGTCCCATGTTCCTTTGGTCAAGGCGTCCATGGCGCTCGTCGCCTCTGGAGGCGCAATCTCGTTGCCTATGGTCTGGGGGCGCGTTTCCGGGATGATAATCGAGGCCAGAACAAGGGCCGCCGGAGCATGAATGACGGAAGCGGTCAAGATGTGGCCGAATGCATCGGGCACCACGTTTTGCAGGATTGAAGCGTAGAGCACCAGCATCGTGCCGGCGATACAGGAAAGCCCGGTAACCATCATGGCAAACAACTCGCTTCGAGTCATTGTGTTCAGATAGGGGCGAATGAGCAACGGCGCTTCGATCATTCCCAGAAAGATGCATCCCGAGGCCACCACGCCTAACGCCCCGCCGACGCCCATGGTTTTCTGCAACCCCCAGGAAAAGGCCTGAACAACTCGAGGCAGGATGCGCCAGTAATACAACAAGGCTGTGAGGGCTCCAATGACAAGCACCAAAGGCAATGCCTGGAACGCAAGAGAAAAGGAAGCGCCTGGAGCAATCTCGGCAAAAGGCAAGGGGCCGCCTCCCAGGTAACCAAACACGAACGAGGTGCCGGCTTTTGTCGCTTCTTGAAATGCAAGGACTATGGTGTTCAGTTTAAGAAAAAATTCTCGGAATAACGGCGCCTTTAACATGAGTACGGCTGTCGCCGCCTGCAGGGCCAGGCCCGACAGGATCATTCGCCAGGATTGAATCCGGCGATTTTCGCTTATTAACCAGGCTAACGCCATTAAAACAACGATTCCCAATGCCCCCTGTGCCATTACTCCCAATCCTCCAGATTAAAATGGAACAGGAAGGCGACGTTCATCGGACTGTTCCTTGTATTCATGAGCCGATCCCTTGCCTGAAGATTCGAGCCATGGCCTCGAGCCGGCCACGCTGAAGCGGTTGATCGCACTTGTCCCGAGAAGTGCATTTGACGCGGTTGTCGCAGATTATCCTTTCGGCCAGCTTTCCGGTGGAAGAAACTTCGGAGCAGGGGCGGTTCTGGACGACGGTCATGATGCCAGAAAATCTGTCACAGACTGGAGGAAAGCTTGCGGCTGTTCCATGTGGATCGAATGCGCCGCTTCTTCAATCACCACCAAGTGCGCATCGGCAATCAACTGGACAAGCCGGGAGGCGTTTTCGAGGGGAAAGAGCAGATCCCTGTCGCCGGTTATGACACGGGTCGGAGCGGCAATCTGTCCGAGGAGGTCGGCGCCGTTCCATTCGGCTATTGCTTCGACTTGGCGCCTGAAGGCCTGGGGCGATTGCGGCCAAGGGTCGTGCAGGAGGCCGTGAACAGCCAGATCCACGGCCCGTTGATCGTTAAAAAAGCGTTCCGTAAAGATCCAGAAAAAAATGTTCCGAAACCAGGCGGCGCGGTCGGAACCTGTTGCATAGGCCGTCGCCCAATCGCTGAAGAGCAGATTGTTGCGCGCTGAATTCTCAGCGGCGGCACTCACCAGCACCAGCTTGTCAAGGGCTTGAGGATAGCGGGCGGCATAGGTCATGGCGGCCATGCCGCCCATGGAATGCCCGAGCAGGTTGACCCGCTCAAACCCGAGAGAGCGAATCAGGGCATGGCAGTCGTCCGCAATCTGATCGATGCTGAGCGGGCATTCCTGACAGGAGCGGCCGACTCCCCTGTTGTCGGGGACAATCAAAGTGATTGTATCGCGCAATCCCGAAAGGATGGGCTGCCAACTGCGGGAATCGGAGGCCAGCCCTGCAATCAGGAGCAAAGGCGGCCCTTTGCCGAACACTTCATAGTACAGCGGAATGTTTTCTTGTGCGTAAAAATACATGCATTCACCATGTGAAGGAGCAGGCGTGCCGGATGCGGCGCCCATCCTGCCCCAGGTTCAGTCGGCTACGGGTGCAGCAGTGAGCGAATTGTTGCCAGGGCGTCGGCGTAATCAAAGGATTCGATCTGGCTGCCAAGCAGCTGGGCCTGAGCGCCCAAGACAGCCAGCAACAGGGGCCGGTGTGCGGCCAGGACGTCGTTGACTGAGCTGTCTTCAATCGCCAACAGCGCTTCCATTTGCGTCAGCGCTTGTTGCGCCTGGAGCGCCTGCTGATGGTCGACTGGCGCGACCCATTCGGCGACCGGATTGTTGGCCGCCACCCGCGTAATCGCACGACACAAGGCCTGCAAGGTGGGTTGCAGTTCGTCGATCCGGGCACGAACGGTCGCCTCTTCACAGCGCTCCCGGACCAGTTGTTCCAAATTCGCCGCCTGTTGGGCGATGTTCCAGGCGCCGAGGACGCCTGCCGCTCCTTTGAGGGCATGGGCCTGATGCCGCAGGCTGCGCCAATCCTTTGCCTCCGCTGAAGCGGCGAGAAGGGGCCCATCCTCGCCGTGGAGTTGAACAAACTGGGTCAGCAACCGCAGATACTCCTCATGATCGCCAAGCAGCCGCCGCAGGCTGGTCGCGACATCCAGGCCGTCAATCCGCTGGAGTTGGGCTCTGATGTCGGACCGGTTCGCCGGCGGCGCATCCGTCGGCTCGCTGCTTGGGATGTCCGGCATGGGTTGCTGCTGAGGCGCCGGCAGCCATCTGGTCAGCAGGGTCTGCAGCTTGTGCAGTTCGATCGGTTTGGCGAGATGGTCGTTCATCCCCGCCTCGAGACAGTGTTCCCGGTCCTCGCTGAAGGCATTGGCGGTCATTGCCAGGATGGGCGTGTTCTGCCGGCCAGGCGTTCGGCGAATGGCCCGGGTGGCCTCCAGCCCATCCATTACCGGCATCTGCATGTCCATGAACACCAGGTCAAACGCTTGTTGTTCGACAAGGTCGACTGCCGCTTTCCCGTTGTCGGCCACTGTCACCTCCATGCCCATGGATTCGAGCAGCATTTGCGCCACTTCCTGGTTGATGGGGTTGTCTTCAGCCAGGAGAATCTTGGCGCCTTTCTGTCGGTGGAGCGCCTGTTCCTCCGCCCGATCAGCTTCCCGGGGAAGTGCTGCGGGCAGAATCGTTTCGACAATGGCGTCAAAAAGCATCGAAGGGGTGACCGGTTTGGTGATGATTTTGCTGATCCCGGCGCGGACCGCCTGGTTGCGGGGCAAGTCGTCACTGTAGGCCGTCGCCAGGAGCAGGGTCGGCCGGCTGCTGAGTTCCAGGGTTTGCAACTGTTCCATGGCGCTGATGCCGTCGATGCCGCTCAGGCGCCAGTCCACCACCAGCAGGGCAAACGGTTGTCCGGCCCGATCAGCCTCAAGCACCTTGCGCAGACCCTCTTCTCCGGAAGCGGTCGCGAGCGCGTGCATCCCTATCTCTTCGAGCATGGAGGTCATGATTTCACGGGATTCGGGGGAGTCGTCGATCACCAGGGCCCGCTTTCCTTTGACGGCCTCTTTCTGCGCCCGCACTTTCGGGGCCTGCGTCGAGGGGGCGAAGGGCAGCTCTATCCAGAACAGCGTGCCCGCGCCCAATTGGCTCTCCACGCCGATGCGCCCGCCCATTAGGTCCGTCAGCCGTTTGCTGATGGCCAGGCCCAGTCCGGTGCCGCCGTATCGCCGGGTGGTGGAGCTGTCGGCCTGCTCAAAGGGGAGAAAAATCCGGGCAACCTGGTCCTCGGTCATGCCGATGCCGGTATCCCGGACTTCAAAGCGCAGGATAATCCTGTCGGAATCCTGGAGGAGGATGCGGGCGGTCAGCTTCACCTGTCCCTGTTCGGTGAATTTGACTGCATTTCCCACCAAATTCAGCAGAATCTGGCCCAGTCGGGCGCCGTCGCCGCGCACCATCAGGGGGATGTGATCGAGATCGACCAGGAGTTGGAGATTTTTTGCCGTCGCCTTGTCCGAGATGATGCCGAAAACCTGATCAACGGCTCGCGCCGGCTCGAAATCACCGATGTCAAGGGTCATCTTGTTGGCCTCGATTTTGGAGATGTCGAGGATGTCGTTGATCACATGGAGCAGGTGGCGGGAGGCTTTGGACAGTTTGCCCAGTTGATTGCGTTGCTGCGGCGTCAGGGGATCGTGTTGCATCAGATGGGCAAAACCGAGGATGGCGTTCAGCGGCGTGCGGATTTCATGGCTCATGTTGGCTAGAAATTCCGATTTGGCCCGAGTGGCGGCCTCAGCCTCTTCCTTGGCCCTGCGCAGCGCCTCAGAGGCTTCCCGTTCCGGGGTGATGTCGTCAAGCATCCCCACCAGACCTTTGGAAAGATCTGCGTAATCCAACGCCTGGGCCGTGGTCCGCACCCAAAACAGACTGCCGTCCTTGCGTTGTAATTGGAGTTCGGCCTGGAATACGCCCGAGGTCTGGATGTCGGTTGCAATACGCTGACCCCATTGAAGATACTCCTCATGGGTTCGGTACCACCGTTCTGAGGATTTTCCCAAAAGTTCACCGGGGCCGTATCCGAAAAACTCCTCGAGTTTGCGGTTGCAGCGAATCACAACCCGATTTCGGACGAGAAAAATGCCCATGCCCGCAGCGTTGAAAATCGCCTGTTGTTCTTTGGCGGCGATGCGCAAAGCTGTTTCGATCTGTTTGCGGGATGTCAGGTCGGTATGAATGCCGACGGCCCGCAGCGGCCGTCCGTCCGGCGCTCTGGACACCACCTTGCCCCGATTGAGGACCCAAACAGTCTCGCCGTTTTTTGCCGTCATGCGGAATTCCAGCTCAATGCTGCCTTGCTCCGCCAGGAGCCGCCGCACGGCTGCCAACACCCGCTCTCGGTCGTCGGGATGGACCAGGCTGCCGCTGGAAGTCTGTTCGCCGGCCAATTCCCCCGGTTCATACCCCAGCATTCGGTAATAGGCCGGGCTGCAGTACATCTCGCCGGTGACCATGTTCCAGTCCCACAGGCCGTCAGTGGCGGCATCCAGGGCAAGGGTGTAGCGCTCTTCGCTGATGCGGAGTTGTTCGTTGACCGCATTCAGCTCGGCGGTGCGGGCCTGGACCAGTTCTTCCAGGTGAATCAGCACCTCGTTGGCGGCCCGAGTGGCGGTCTCGGCCTCTTCCAGGGCTGATTCCAGCGCGGCCTGATGCTGTTTCAGCTCGGAAATGTCGCGCACGATCCCCACCGCATGCCACTGATCATTGAGCTGAACCGAGGACAGCGACAGGGAAATGGTTATTTTCGCTCCATCCTTGCGCCGGGCGGCAAGTTCAATGGTTTTGCCGATTGCCCGGCTCTCTCCTGCCTCCTGAAACAGGGAAAAATCCGGTTGACGTCCGGCATGGGGGGCCGGCAGGGCGATCAGCTGGTGCAGGTTTCTGCCCAGGGCTTCTTCGGACTGGTAGCCGAAGATGGTCTCGGCGGCCGGATTCCAGTAGGAAATGTTGCCGGCGTCATCGAGCATGAGGATGGCGTCCAGGGCGGAATCGGTGATGGTCTTGAGGCGTTTTTCGCTCTCGGCAAGGGCCCGCTCCCTGGCCTTTTGCTCGGTAATATCCCGCCAGACGGCGGAAACCAGGGATCGCTCGCCCAGGGTGATCGGGCGCAGCGTCAGCGCGACGTCGCGCAACGAGCCGTTTTTATGCCGGTGTTGGGTTTCAAAAGAGATTCTTTCTCCAAGGACGGCGTTGAGACAGTTAGCGGAAATCTGCTCTGTCGAGTGCTCCGCCTGGATGTCCTCGACCCGCAACCTGGCAAATTCCTCACTGGCGTATCCCAGGTCGGTATGCGCGGCAGTGTTGAAATCAACGAATTGGTTGGTTTGCGCATCCACCAGGACAATGGCGTCGGTGGTTTGGGCGAACATGGCGGCGATGAGTTGATCCCGGGCTTCGACTGACGCAAGGGCGTGGCGACGCTCCGCCACCTCGGCCAAACGGTGGATGACGGCCTCGGCCAGTTGGCGTTCCTCGACGAGGAACGGGCCTTCGTCCTCGGCAGGGCGGGATTCGAGATAGGCCACCGTCAATTGCAGGGTTGTTTTCTGCTGGGTGGTGGCCTCCACGGTCTGCAACCATTCGCTTTCTCTGAATCCGGCGGTGGCATAGGCGGTTCCGTCAACCACAATCCGGGCCTCGGTGATTTCAGAGTGCTGCCAACCAGCAGAAATTTGCGCGACAACGTGCTGCAGTTGTTCAGAAAACGGGGCGGTGACGTCCTCGGTGAGCGCAAAGATGCGATAGAGGCATTGCTGTTCCTTGATCCGTTCACGCAGGTCGCGCTGTTCGCGACGGCGCTGAGTGATGTCGCGGGCCAGGCCCAGCACCCCGATCAGGGCGCCGTCTTCATCCTGCAACGAAGTCTTGACGGTCTCGCAGAGGCTTTTTTGGCTGCCGTCGGCAAACGCGAGCCACTCTTCATTGACCATCGGCTTGCCGTGGGCCACGGCCTTTTGGTCGTGGGAATGGAAGAAATCGGCCAGTTCCTTGGTCACAAAATCATAGTCAGTCTTCCCGATGATATCCGCAGCCTTGGCCCCGTAAAGCCGTTCAAAGGCCGGGTTGCACATCAGATAGCGGCCCTCGGGATCTTTGACCCAGAGCGGCTCGGGAAGGGTTTGAAACAACCCCTGCAGTTTGGCGCGTTCATGTCGGAGGTGTTGCGCGGCTTGTTCCTGTTCGGTGATGTCCCGGAAGAACCAGACCCGGCCGAAATAATGCTGATCGTCGCCGAACATGGGTGCGGTGTAGCGGTCAAAGACGCGGTTGTCGGTGAGCAGAATGGTTTCGCGGCTGGTTTGGCGCGGCTGGCTGTACAGGGTGCGCACGCGTTGGACAAAGGCGTCGTGATTGCTCACCTGGGATGCGACAAAGGCAAGCAGCGTGCTGTCCTGGCTGGATTGCAGTATCTCGTCCGGCACCCGCCACATTTCCGCAAAACGGCGATTGAAGGAGAGAACCTGGTCGTGTTCGTCGACCACCAGAATACCGTCGATCGAGGCCTCTTGCTGGGTTGTGAGGAGGATGTTGCGGAACAGCAGTTCCTGTTCGTTTTGCTTGCGCTGGGTGATGTCGTTGATGGCGGAGAGGAGGGCCGGTTGATGGTCGTACTCGATCAGCGACGAAGAAATCAGCGCAGTGAAGGGGCGGCCGTTTGTATCGGCAAGCATCAGTTCCTGATCATAGACATGCCCTTTCTGCCGGAGTTGATCGAGCAGCCGCTTCCGATCATCGGGGTCACGGTAAAATTGGAGCACCGGTTGGTCGATCAAATCCTCCTTAGTCACTTGAAATTGATTTTCCGCCCTGGTGTTGACGTAGCAGACCTGGCCGGTGTCGATTCGGGTGATCAGCAGGGGAAAGGGCGCCTGTTCGAGCAGTTGGCGCAGGTTGGCCTGTTCCTGGTCAAGCGAGGTCTCCATGAGCGCGAAGGCCATGGCCTGGTTCAACTCTCGGGCGGTGAGCAAACCGACCAAGGCTCCGGACGGGTCGACCACCGGATACTGGCGGACCCAGTGAGCGATCATGGCTGCGGCTGCTTCCGCCAGTGAGGCGTCCATGGCCACCGTGCGCACCGGCGTGGTCATGACGTGCGCCAGCGTGCGGTTGTCCCTCTCCTGGAGGTCTGCGAGATAGAGCCGGGTCAGATCCCGCTCGGTGAGGATGCCCACCGGGACGTGATGATCATTGACGACGATGACGACCCCGGTCATGCAGGAGTGCATCCGTTTCAAGGCGGTCTGCAATGGGGCGTCGGGTTCCAGGGTGAAAAACGAACGATTCATGATCGAGCAGACCCGGGTTTGCCCGACCTGAACATCGAGATCGAGATGGCGGCGAAAGTCGGTTTCGCTGACCACGGCCACCGCCCGCTGCGCCTCGTCAACCAAAACGAGGTGGCGCACATCCTCGCGCAGACAGCGCTGATAGCCCGCCATACAGCTGATGTCGGCAGGGACGGTGACCGGCGTGGCCATGATCTCCCTGAGAATGGTCTGTGGCGGGGTGGACGTGTGTAGCGCCTGCAGCAGGCAGCGTTCGGTGAGGATGCCCAGAGGACGATGATCGGCGTCGAGCACCAGCAGGGAGGAGGTCCGGAGCTGAGCCAGCAGGCGAACTGCTTCGAGCAGGGTGTTTTCCGGAGCAAGAGCGGCAATCCGGTGGGAGGCGATGGCGGTCAGGGGCGTGGTAGAATCGGTCCAGGACAGGGCAGTGGGATCGGACGCCATGGTTCAGGTCTCAGTTGGATGATCGGCGAGTTGCTGGTGGATGCGGGCAAAGGCAGGCAACTCGGCCTCGAAGGCGTCCACCGCCATCGGAGCGAAATGTTTGCCGCGTTGATCATGGATCAGGGCGGCGGCCTCGGCCACCGGCCAGGCGTCCTTGTACACCCGGACCGTGGTCAAGGCGTCGAAGGCGTCGGCCAGGGCCATCAGCCGGGCGGAGAGCGGAATCGATTCTCCGCGCAAACCAAAAGGATAGCCGCTTCCGTCCCACTTTTCGTGGTGATGGAGGGCAATCTCTTTGGCCACTTCGAGGAAGCGCAGCGATTCGGGCTTGGCTTGGTCCGGGGTGGGGGGATAATGGGCCAGGGTGGTGTTGATGGCCCGTTCGATGGCGTTGCCGCCTATCTGGCAGTGCGACTGCATCAACACCCACTCCGCCGGGGTCAGTTTGCCGGGCTTGAGGAGGATGTGATCCGGAATGCCGATCTTGCCAATATCGTGCAATGGCGCGGCCTTGACGATGCGGTTTAAGCGGATTTCGTCAAGTTGTTCTTTGAAGTCGTCAAGTTGTTGCAGGCGCCGGGCCAGCGTCTCCACATAGGTTTGGGTGCGGACGATGTGGTTGCCGAGTTCGGAATCCCGGGTTTCCGCCAATTGGGCCATGGTTGCCAGGCTGACGTCCTGGATCAGCAGGTTTTCGCTCATCCGCCGTTTGACCTCGGCCTCCAGCCAGGCGTTCTGGCTTTTCAACCGGTCGCGGGCCTGTTTCACCTCGATGTGCACCTGCACCCGCGAGAGCACCACCGCTGGTTTGATCGGCTTGGTGATGTAGTCCACCGCGCCTCGCTGCAGGCCCTGTTCTTCGTCCAACTCGTCATTCAGGGCGGTAACGAAGATCACCGGAATGTCGACGGTGTTCTTTTGTTGACGCAATTGCTGCAGTACGGCGTAGCCGTCCATGATCGGCATCATCACATCAAGCAGGATCAGATCCGGTCGCGGTTGCCGTGCGGCCGCCTCAAGGGCTTGTTGGCCGGATTTGCAAACCCGGACGGTGTATTGCGGCCTGAGCAGTTTGGAGAGCACCGCCAGGTTGCCGGGTTCGTCGTCAACGATGAGAATAACAGGGGTGGACATGAAAAACAGGCCTCTCGAGTCTGTTGCAGCCTGCGCTGTGGAGACTCTAACAACGGTTTTAAATTGGGTAGATGCAACTTGGCGAGGCGAACGAGGCCAAAGGATGGGACGTCATGACCCGCATCCCACAAATAACGCATCAACGCGTCAACGCATCCAATTGACCTCGCAGGCTACAAAAAGGGA
Organism: Desulfobulbus sp.; assembly: GCF_030824455.1. Classification (GTDB taxonomy): domain Bacteria; phylum Desulfobacterota; class Desulfobulbia; order Desulfobulbales; family Desulfobulbaceae; genus Desulfobulbus. Next base: position 14,385 of record NZ_JAVBXR010000087.1, on the reverse strand, counting down.
CGCGTGTCGCCTTCAGTTCCGCATGTGAGACAGTATCGCATACATTATATTTAATTCCAAATAAAGTTGGAAACAGTCCGCGCATCCGAGCTGTTTCTGGTATTCGTGTATGTAGTGGTATATAGTTTTTTTGAATCAGTTCTACGGGAGCATGCCGATGGCCGGTGCGTATCGGAAAAACAGAGAAATCGTAGGCAGGAGACGTGCTGATGCATGCTGAAGCAAACATGTTTCCCCGGTGGTTGCTCGCCGCAATCACTGCGGCTTGTGTCGTCCTGCTGGGTGGCGGCGCCTGGTATTACCAGGTCGAGCAAGCGGCTGGGCGGCAACTGGCTGAAAAGCAGCTTGCCGCCATCGCCCATCTGAAAGTCAATCAAATTGTCGTCTGGCGCAGCGAGCGGTTGGGCGACGCCGCCGTGATCACCGACAGTCCTTTTCTGGCACGAGGCGTGGGCCGTTTTCTTGCCGATCCGAACGGCGCTCACACCGAGGAACTTCGCAGTTATTTTCGCAGCCTGCAGAAGCACTATCAGTATTCCGACATCCTCCTGGTCAGCCCCGAAGGGCAGGTCCTCTTGAGCCAGCAATCCTCGGCGCACGGCAACGGCTATGCGGCGGCCTTGGCGGAGGCGCTCCGTGAGCGCAAACCGGTTTTCACCGACCTGCACAATGATGCACTTCACTCGTCGCCCCATATCAGCGTGGTCGCTCCGATCTTTGCCGGCGCCGGGCAGGCCGCAGCACCGCTCGGCGCAATCGTCCTGCTCAGCGACGCCACCCAGTTTCTCTATCCCCTGATCCAGTCCTGGCCGACGCCGAGCGTTACCGCGGAAACGCTGATAGTGCGGCGCGACGGCGATGCGGTGTTGTTCCTCAACGACCTGCGCCATCAACGGGATGCGGCCTTGAAACTGCGGATTCCGCTCAGCCGGACCAATGTGCCCGCAGTGATGGCGGTGCAGGGCAAAAAAGGGCTGGTGGAGGGCCTCGATTACCGGGGCGTTGCGGTGGTGGCGGTTGTTCTGCCCGTTCCGGATTCGTCCTGGTTCATCGTGGCCAAGGATAATACGGCGGAGGTCTTTGCCGGCTGGCATTCCCGCGCCGCGCTGGTTCTGAGCCTGCTGGCCGGCTTGGCCGTCAGCCTGGCCGCCGTTGGTCTGTTTTTGTGGCAACGGCGGCAGAAGGCGCATTATCGGTCGCTGTACACTGTCGAAGCCAAGCTGCGCGCCAGCACCGAGCGCCACAGCATTACCTTGCAGGCCGTCGGCGACGGCATCATTGCCACCGACGCCCAGGGCCTGGTGGAGCTGCTCAACCCGGTCGCCGAGGCGCTGACCGGCTGGCGCCAAGAGGATGCGTCCGGTCGGCCGTTGGCAGAGGTTTTTCATATCGTCAACGAGGCAACACGGAAAGAGGCGCAGAACCCGGTGGCCAAGGTCCTGCGCGAAGGGACGGTGGTGGGGATGGCCAACCACACCCTGCTGATCGCCAAAGACGGGGTCGAGCGGCCCATCGCCGACTCTGCGGCCCCCATCCGTGACGACCAGGGTGAGATCGTGGGCGTGGTCCTGGTTTTCCGCGACCAGAGCGAGGAACGACGAAACCATCGACTTGTTGAGGCGCGGCTGACGCTGATGGAATATGCGCTAACCCACCCCCTGAACGAACTGTTGACCAAGGCCCTGGATGAAATTGGCGGCCTGGTCGACAGCCCCATCGGTTTTTACCATTTCCTGGATGCTGACCAGAAGACCCTTTCCCTCCAGCAATGGTCGACCCAGACGTTACGGGATTTCTGCCGGGCCGAGGGGAGAGGAATGCATTACGGGGTTGATCGGGCCGGAGTCTGGGCCGATTGTGTGCATACAGGCAAACCGGTGGTCCACAACGACTATGCATCTTTACCGCACAAGAAAGGGATGCCCGAGGGACACGCGCCCGTCATCCGCGAACTGGTGACGCCGGTGATGCGGGCCGGCCAGGTGGTCGCCATCCTGGGGGTGGGCAACAAACCGGTGGACTACACGGAGAAGGACATCGAGACCGTTGCCTACCTGTCCGACGTCACTTGGCAGTTGGTCGAACAGAAGCGGATCGAGGAAAAGCAACAGGCGAGCGAACAGCGGTATCGGGATTTGTACCAGAGCATGAGAGACGCTTTCGTTATCGTTGACATGAAGGGACGGATTAAGGAGTGCAATGGATCTTTCTCGATGATCACTGGTTTTACTGAGGAGGAACTGAAACAGAAGACGTATGGGGAGTTGACCCCGAGCAGATGGCACGCGTTTCAAAAGAGGATCGTCAATGAGCAAATCCTGCCGTTCGGGGTATCTGAAGTCTATGAGAAGGAATATCAACGGAAAGACGGGACCGTTTTTCCAGTCGAGTTGCGCACCTTTCTGATCACCGACGACGACGGCCGTCCGACCGGCATGTCGGCGATCGTCCGGGACATTTCCGAGCGTAAATGGGCGGAGAAAGAGCGGGACAAATTGCAGGCTCAGTTAAATCAGGCCCAGAAAATGGAATCGGTGGGCCGGTTGGCGGGCGGCGTGGCGCATGATTTCAACAATATGCTCAGTGTGATCCTCGGGTATGCGGAGCTGGCGCTGGGCAAGATCGATCCGGACGATCCCCTCCATCACGACCTCCAGGAAATCTACGGCGCCGGCAAGCGATCTGTCGACATTACCCGGCAGTTGCTGGCGTTTGCCCGCAAACAGACCGTCGCCCCTACGGTGCTCGACCTGAATACGACGGTGGAAAGCATGCTCAAGATGCTGCGCCGACTGATCGGCGAGGATATCAACCTCGCTTGGCTGCCGGGCGCCAAGCTCAAACCGATCAAGATGGATCCGTCGCAAATAGATCAGATCATGGCCAACTTATGCGTCAATGCCCGCGACGCCATCGCGGGTGTGGGCAAGGTGACCATTGAAACCGGCAATGTCAGCTTTGACGAAGCCTACTGCGCCGATCATGCCGGCTTTGTCGCCGGCGACTTCGTCCGGATGGCGGTCAGTGACGACGGCTGCGGCATGGACCAGGAGACCCTGGGCAAACTGTTTGAGCCTTTTTTTACCACCAAGGCCATGGGGGAGGGCACCGGACTGGGACTGGCCACGGTCTACGGCATCGTCAAGCAGAACAACGGATTCATCAACGTGTATAGCGAGCCGGGCCAGGGAACGACCTTCACAATCTACCTGCCGGTTCACGAAGGCGAAACCTGTGCAATCGGGACCGCAACCCCAGAGGAAACGCTCGCCAGCCCCGGCGAGACCATTCTGGTTGTCGAGGATGAGGTCGCCATCCTCAACCTGAGTAAAACCATGCTCGAACGGCTGGGGTACACCGTGCTGATCGCGTCCTCACCGGGCGAGGCCGTGCGTTTGGCTGAAGAGCACGGCGGCGAGATACACCTGCTGATCACCGATGTGGTGATGCCCGAGATGAACGGCCGCGAATTGGCTGATCGAATCCACACCCGCCACCCGGACATTAAGGCCCTGTTCATGTCCGGATACACGGCGGATGTCATCGCCCATCGAGGCATACTGGACCAAGGGGGCCATTTTATCCACAAACCGTTCTCCAAGCAGGACCTCGGTTTGAAGGTGCGCGAGGCGTTGAAGGCGAAGTAACCGGATGACCTGTGGTTTTTTTTCGGATCGTCGATCCCCCAACGGAACGACGATTCGGGATGCACATCGCGGGCATGGCCCGCTCCTACGCGCACGCTCGACATGAGGGCGGTAGGAGCGGGCCATGCCCGCGAACAAAGTTCGGTATTTGGCAACAATCTTTCCTGTCCACGGTCTGTCACGCTGTTCTTCCGTGAAACCCTTTGCAAAGGGGGGGTGAATGAACAACCCAGACATCAAGCCCGGTTCGTTTTCTTCGTCGATTGCCATCCTGGCTGTGGCCGTGGCGTATGCCGCTCTGGCCAAAGCAAGCTTTCTGTTGACGATTCCTCCCGGCAACATTACTCCGATCTTTCCGGCCGCCGGGCTGGCCCTTGCCGCTGTCGTCATCCTTGGGCCCAAAGCCTTGATGGGGGTCTGGATCGGGTCTTTTTTAGCAAACACCCTGTTCTTTCTCGATGGTTCCACGTCGCCTGCCCAGTCAGGCCCGATCAACGTCCTCATCGGGGCGCTTATTGGCGTCGGCGCCGCCTTGGGTGCGGCGGCTGGAGCTTTTTTCATCCGTCGTTTCTGTAAAGACGAACACCCCCTGCAAAGCGGCAAGAATGTGTTGCTCCTGATCGTTGTCGGCGCATTTGGTTGCGGCATGATCAGCCCGACCTTCGGGGTGCTCAGTCTGATCTGGGGCGGAATTCTCCCCTGGGAACGATTCGGATATTCCTGGGTCACCTGGTGGGTCGGGGACGCCGTCGGCACGCTGGTTGTCGCCCCCCTCGTTTTGGCCTGGCAGCATCGCCACGCTTTCCGCACGCATCTCTGGAGCAGAGCAGAGGCGGTCGTGCTTGGAAGTACGACCCTACTTGCCTGCTTTTTCATTTTTTTTAGAAATATACCCTACGGATATGGGCTGCTGCCCTTGATTCTCTGGGCGGCCTTTCGTTTTGGCATGTGCGGCGCGTCAACAATCGGGGCCATCATTGCACTCCTTGCCACGATTGGCGCCAGTCGCGGCAGCAGCCCGTTTGTGGGGACCACGACGAATGAGTCGCTCTTGTTCCTGAATTCCTTCTTGGGGGTGACGATCACCTCTGCCCTCTTTATGGCAGGAATGATGGAAGAACGAAAACAAGCTGCCGAAAGAATGTTCAAGCTCAACCGGTCGCTCCGGGCCATCAGCGAATGCAATCAGGCCTTGATCCACGCCTCGGACGAAATGGCTTTGCTCAACCGGATTTGCCGTCTGGTGACGGACATTGGCGGCTATCGCCTGGCATGGGTAGGCTTTGCAGAACACGATGAACATAAATCCGTGAAGCCCGTGGCCCAGGCAGGTTTTGAGGACGGCTGTCTGGAAGCGCTCCAGACAACCTGGGCCGACACCGGGCGCGGACAAGGTCCAATTGGCGCCACAATCCGGACTGGTCAACCCCGGGTTGTGCACGACATTTCGGCGAATCCCGACGGTGCGCCGGGGAGCGCCGAAGCATTCAAACGCGGCGCCGTCTCCTCCTTGGTGTTGCCGCTCAAAACAGCAGGCCGAGTGCTGGGGGTGCTGAATATTTATTCCGAGAAGTCAGATGATTTTGACCCGGAAGAAACGAATTTGTTGATTGCGCTGGCCGACGACCTGACCTACGGAATCGTGGCGCTGCGAACCCGTGCCCAACAAGGACAGGCCGAAACCGCATTGCGCGAGAGCGAGGAACGGTTGCGTCTCCTCGGCGACAATCTCCCCGACAGCTATGTGTATCAATGCACGGAGGAGGCGAATGGCACGTCTCGCTTTATCTGTCTCAGCGCCGGAGTGGAGAAACTGCATGGCCTCAAGGTGGACGATGTGTTGCGCGACGCGACCCTGTTGCGAAGTCAGATCGCTCCGGATTTGCTGCCAGCCTTGCAGGCGGCCGAGGCGACAAGTTTGAGCAACCTGACCGACTTAACCATGGAATTGCGCATGCAGAGCGCCGATGGGCAGTGGCGATGGATACAGGTGTGTTCCCGCCCCAGGCATTCCTCCGCAGGTCAGGTGGTGTGGGACGGCGTGGCCACAGACATCACCGCCCGCAAGCAGGCGGACGAGGCCCGGCAGGCCATGGAACAGCGCCTTGCCGAGAGCGAGCGGGAATACCGCGAGTTGGTGATGCTGGCCAACAGCATCATCCTGCGCTGGGCGCCCGATGGACGGATCACCTTCCTCAACGAGTTCGGGCAGCGGTTTTTTGGCTATACGGCAGAGGAGATCTGTGGACGGCACATTATCGGCTCCCTGGTCCCGGAAAACGAAACCGACGGCCGGGATCTCCGTTCGCTGATCCAGAAGATCAGCGACGATCCTCAGAAGTTTGAACGGAACATCAACGAAAATATGCGTCGCACCGGCGAGCGGGTCTGGATCGACTGGACCAACAAGGTGGTTGCCGATGCGGAAGGGCAGATCAAGGAGATCCTGAGCATCGGCTCCGACATCACAGAGCGCAAGCAGGCCGAAGAACAGGTGCACCGTCTCAATGAAGATTTGCGGCGGCACGCTGAGACGCTAGAACAGCGGGTGGCCGAGCGCACCTCGGAATTGGCGGCCATCAACGACGAGCAGCGCGCTATTTTTGAATCGGCTGGGACCGGAATCGTGCTGCTACGCAATCGGGTCATTGTGCGCTCCAACCGCAAACTGGAAGAAATCGCCGGCTATGATCCCGGAGAACTGGCCGGCAAATCGACCCGGATCTGGTATCCGGACGAAGCGTCCTTCCAAGCCGGGAGGGAAATGGTGTACGCTCGGCTGGCTACGGGAGAAACACTTCGCCGGGAACAACAGATGGCGCGGAAGGACGGCTCTCTCTACTGGGTCCGCTTGAGCCTGCGCGCCTTTGACCCCAATGACCCTCTGAAGGGAGCGGTCGGCATTGTCGAGGACATCACCGACGAACGCGAGGCGGCCGAGAATTTGCGCCAAGCCCTGGAGGCGGCCCAGGCGGCCGACCGGATCAAATCCGCCTTCCTGGCCACCATGTCGCACGAATTGCGCACACCGCTGAATTCCATCATCGGCTTTACCGGCATCCTCATTCAAGGCCTAGCCGGACCGCTCAATCCCGAGCAGCATAAGCAAATGAGCATGGTGCAAAAGAGTTCCCGCCATCTCCTCGCCCTGATCAACGACGTGTTGGACATCTCAAAAATCGAGGCGGGCCAGTTGAATCTGGCGCGGGCGCCCTTTGAGCTCACGCCATCGATCGAGAAAATGGTCAAACTCATCACGCCTCTTGCCGAACAGAAGGGAATAGGCGTGGAGATGGACATTGCGCCAGAGGTGGGGGCCATCGTCTCCGATCAGCGCCGGCTGGAACAGGTCATTATGAATCTGCTTGGCAATGCAATCAAATTCACGGAAAAAGGACGGGTGCGGGTTGCCTGCCGGCTGGAAAACGATCACTACCTGCTGTCGTTTGCCGACACCGGGATTGGCATGAAACCGGAGGAGATCCCCGGCCTCTTTCAACCCTTCCACCAGATCGACTCCGGCCTGACCCGCAAACACGAGGGCACCGGTCTCGGTCTTTCCATCTGTAAAAAAATAATCGATTTGATGGGCGGTTCCATCGATGTGGCAAGCCAATGGGGGCAAGGGAGCGTCTTTACCGTGCGCCTGCCCCGTCAGCCTGGAGAGACTGTATGAATAACCGGCTCTTAATTATTGAAGACAATGAACAAAATATGTACCTGATGCGGTTTTTGCTCGAAAAGAGTGGCTTTGCCGTTATCGGGGCGGAGAATGGCAGAAAGGGGATTGAGATGGCCCTGCAGTGCAAGCCGCTCGCCATATTGTTGGACATCCAACTGCCCGAAATGAACGGCTACGAAGTGGCCGCCGAATTAAAAAAACATCGGGATCTCGACGAGGCGCCGATTATCGCTGTGACCTCGTATGCCATGGTCGGGGACCGGGAACAGATTCTGGCCGCCGGCGCCACCGGCTACATTGAAAAACCGATCAATCCCGAAACCTTTGTGGCCGAGATCATCGAGTATCTCCCGAAAAAACAGGGGGCGGACCATGCAGCATAACCGCATCCTGGTTGTCGACGATCAGGAGGAGAACCGCTATTTGATCGAGGTGCTCCTCAAGGGGAACGGGTATGAGGCGTTCTCGACCAACAACGGCGCCGAAGCCCTGGCTCAACTGCACTCCGGCGAGTTCGATCTGATCATCAGCGACATCCTCATGCCGGTGATGGACGGTTTCGAATTGTGCCGCCAAGTGAAAGCAGACGAACGGTTGCGCCGCATTCCGTTTATTGTCTACACGGCGACCTACACCGGTCCCCAGGACGAGGCCTTTGCGATGAAGATCGGCGCCAATCAGTTCCTGCAGAAACCCTGCGAGCCGGAGCTCTTTATGGCGACGGTTCGCGAAGTCATGGCGGCGGCGCGATCCGGCGAGGCTGCCCCTCCGCCTGAGCCGCCGCAGGATGAAGAGGTGTTCAAACTCTACAATGAACGGTTGGTGCGAAAACTTGAGCAGAAGATGCTGCAATTGGAGCAAGAGACCAAGACGTTGCGGGAGACGGAGCAAGCCCTGCGCATCTCGGAGAGAAAATACCGGAGGCTGCACGAAAGCATTACCGACGGCTATGCGTATGTCGATATGCAGGGCTTTATCCGCGAGAGCAACGAATCCTTCAGAAGGATGCTGGGATATACCGACGAGGAACTCTCACGCCTGACCTACATCGATCTCACCCCTGAAAAATGGCGCGCTTACGAACAGGAAATCGTGACCACCCAAGTGCTTTCGCAGGGCTATTCCGAGGTGTATGAAAAGGAATATCGCAACAAGGACGGCAGGGTTTTTCCCGTCGAATTGCGGACCTTCCTGGTGCGCAACGACGTGGACGAGAAAGAGGGGATGTGGGCTCTCGTTCGTGACGTCACCGAACGCAAGCAGGCGGAGAAGGCCCAAAAAGAACTGGAGGAACAACTGCACCAGGCGCAGAAAATGGAATCCATTGGCCGTCTGGCCGGGGGGGTTGCGCACGATTTCAACAACATGCTCAGCGTCATCCTTAGTTATGCCCAGATGGGCCTGGAAAAGACCGAGTCCGGCTCATCGCTGCACGGATATTTGCAAGATATTCTCGATGCCGCGCAACGTTCGGTCAACATGACCCGGCAACTGCTGGCCTTTGCCCGCAAGCAAGCCATTGTCCCCCAAGTGCTCGATCTCAACGAAACCGTGGAGGGCATGCTCAAGATGCTCCGGCGACTGATCGGGGAGGACATTCAATTGCGGTGGTTGCCGCAGGCCAAGCTCTGGCCGGTCAAGATCGACCCCTCCCAGGTCGATCAGCTCCTGGCCAATTTGCTGGTCAATTCTCGCGACGCCATTGCCGGAGTGGGCTCCATCACCATTGAAACCGGGATGGCGATGCTTGACCAAGGCTATTGCGGCCATCATGCCGGGACGGCGCCCGGCGAGTATGTGCTGCTGGCGGTCAGTGATGACGGCAGCGGCATGGGGAGAGAAATTCTTGATAAGATCTTTGAGCCGTTTTTCACCACCAAGGAATTAGGCTTGGGCACCGGTTTGGGACTTTCGACCGTGTACGGCATCGTCAAGCAGAATAACGGTTCAATCAACGTGTACAGCGAACCGGGTAAGGGGACGACCTTTAAGATCTACCTGCCGCGCCACACGGTCAAGCCAGCAATGGTTGCGCCGGAGCGCCCTGCGACCACGCAACATGGCCAAGGGGAAACGGTGCTTGTGGTGGAGGATGAACCGGCTATCCTCAAAATGGCCAGTGTCATGATGCTGGGCCTAGGATACAAGGTGCTCACGGCGAACAGCCCACTGGAGGCCATCAAAATCTCCCACCGGCACACCGAGATTGATCTGCTTCTTTCCGATGTGATTATGCCGGAGATGACCGGCAAGGACCTCGCGGAATTGCTTATGGTTTCACACCCAAATCTCAAGTGTCTGTTCATGTCCGGGTACACGGCCAACGTCATCGCCAGTCATGGAGTGCTGGAGGAAGGGATCAACTTCATTCAGAAGCCGTTTTCGGTCAGGGAATTGTCGATAAAATTGCGCGAGGCGCTGGCGAAATAAACCGTGTTGGCGGAGATAAAGATCCGCTGGCAAGTTCACACTCCTGAGAAGTTATGGCGTTGACCGTCCTGCTCGGACGGTTGCCGAACCCGCCATGTCGGCAATTCAAGCCCGGCTCTGGCCCGATGGCACTTGGTGAAGCCGCTTCTTCAGTCAAAAAGCCCCGACACGGATCGCTACTCTCCGTCTATTTCACCGGCGGCAGAGGCGCCAGTTCAATCTCTTCCTGGGTGACGGGTTGCAACGGGGCCAACTCCGGCTCCTCCGGTTGTATGGGCTTCAAGGGCGCGAGTTCGGGCGCTTCGTCTTTGATCGGCTGCAACGGCGCCAGTTCCGGTTCTTCAGTTGGGATGGGCGTCAGCGGCGCCAACTCGGGAGCCTCGGTTGGCGGCTCGGTTTGCGGCTTTTTGGCGGCGGGTTTCGGGCGTTGCGCCTTTGCTCGTTTGGCCTTTTCCTGTTTTTCCTTTGCCACCTTGGCCTGGTGGGTCCCCTTGCCTTCGCCGATGATATAGCCGTGATAGGTGACGGTTCCCTTGGGGTAGGTCACCACCAGTTCAACGGCTGTTTTGTTGACCGCGACCGCGACCGGCCGGGTGGAGGTAAACGAGCGGCTGCGGCTTTGTCCGTCCGCCGTGCCCGTGCCCACGGTGACCATGATCATCTCGCCCTGGCCTGCGTACTCGGGATGCTTGCTGGGACCAGGCGCATTGCTCCCCGCTTGCTGCGCGGGGGTTAAACGGAATCTCAGGTTGGTGCTGGTGGAAACAACCTGCGCCGACACATCGCCCAAGGTCGTGCCAAACGACATGGTGGCTGAACCGGTGTATTCGCCCTCAATATTGCCCGAAGTGTTGACCGCCTCAAGGTCGATGCTGATGGGCTCTTTCAGCGGCCCTTTCATCATCTGGGAGTCCTTTACGTAGATCACCCAATCAAAATTCTCCATGTCCTGTTCGGCCCGGGGTGCCTCCGGCCAACACCACGAGACTGTGCAGGCCAGCAATGCGGCCAGGATAACGCGGGTTCGTGCAGGTTTCGGTTGGAAAAAGCATCGCAAGACGTTCATAGGATGCTCCTGTTCGTTGTGGCGGCGGAAAATCCAAGGGTGGAAAAGGAAAGGGTGAGGGCAAGGGCTGCAAGCAGGTAGGTTCTTTTCATGTCCACCCTCCTTCTGGCAAGAGTTGTTTGTGACGAATGGCCTGATGTTGATGAATAGAGCGGCGCCTTGTGATTGATTAAGTAAAATGGCTATTAACAAAACTCAGCACAATTTGATGTGAAGCCATGCCCAAGTTGGCCTTGAGACCAAAAGTTAACGTCATCTTCCCACCCAGGCGTAAATGCTGATACAGGGCGAGTGGGCAACGGATCAGGCTGAGTTTCATTCAGAGCCACATTAAGTAAAGATAGAGAGTTGTGGCGTTTTTTGACGGCGCCGAAGATCTGGACGCGCGGTTGTTTTACGATGATTCCGTGGCGGCCAGTAAGCGTTTGAGCCTCTGGGCCTGTTGCATCAACTCCGTAGGGGTTTCCTCCTCGGCAAAGCAACGGACCTCGGCCACTGCCTCCAGGCTGGCCAGCACCCGGCAGAGGGTGCGGCAGCGTTCGCCAAAGGCGCGGAAGGTGAGCATGATTCGGCCCTGGGATTCGTCGCCGGCCTGGGGGTTGCCGCCGAAACCGAGAAAGCTGTCGAGTTGGATGCCGCGTCCGGAAAAGACCGAGGCAATGGCGGCGGTGTCGCCGGCGTGATCCCTGGTGGTCAGAACCACCAGCCACAAGTGCGTTTCATCTGTCATTGTTCCGCCATTGGTTGATTTTTTCCTGGACGGCCTGGGCTGCGCGCTCAACCAGCGTCCGTTCGGCGTCGGTCATTTCGTCGCGGTCCGGCATCACCTGCAACACCGTGCCGGCGAGGAGCACGCGGCCGCCGCAAGGGCCGTGGAGACCATTCTCGCCCTGATGCATGTACTGCGCCGACACCTCGACCCGCCGGCCTTCGAGCACCGCCTTGACCAGTTCCACCGTGGCTGCGGCGGTGGCAGTCTGGGTTTTGGCGTCGGTGTAGTGGATGGCAAAGGGCTTGAGGGGCACGCGCAGGTCGGGCGGCAGGTCGCGGATGGAGTGCAGGGCCTTGAGCGCCCCGTTTTTGGGATCTGAGGCGATCATCTCGATCAGGCGGCGCTGATGGGCCAGCAGTGCGGCGGGATAGTCTTCGGTGCGCAGGCCCCGCCGCAGGGTGGGCTCCACCAGGCGCCATTCCCGGTCGGTCATGCCTTGGACCCGGACTGAACTCCAGATCGGGACCATGCCGTTGCCGTGTTCGCCGAGCACGTAGCCGCGCACCCGCTGCCGGCGGATGCCCAGATCCGAAGCGATTTCCCAGCGGAACCGGGCCGAATCCGAATAGGCGCCCATGCCGATTACGTGGGTGCGGGGCAGGTGTTCGGCAAACACCGCCACCCCCAGTTCAACCGGATTGGTGACGATGATCACCACCGGCGGGCATTCGCCCCGGGTGCGGGCAAGCGAGCGGGCAAAGCGTTCAAACACCGCGACGTTGGCCCTGGCAAGCACGTCGCGCGAGGCTGCGCCGATCTCCGAGGGCGCGGTGGAAAAGGTCTGGCCGCCGGCGACCACCACCACGTCGCCGATGATCTTTTCCGGGTCGTCGGTGACGTTGAGTTCAGGGATGATTTCGGCGTAGGCGTCTTGGAGGTCGGCGCGGAAGCCGTGCAGGAGGTGGGGGCGACTGGAGCGGGGATTGCTGCCGACCAGTTGCAGGATTTCCCGGTTTTCCAGCAAGCGCTGCTGGACGATCTGGGTGACGATTTCCCGGCCGCAGCCGCCGCTGGCGCCGACAATGCTGACATCCATGATTTGTCCTGGTTTGGATTGAGGTCAATCTCCGGGCAGGCCGTTTGAGGCGCTGCCGGAAACGCTCGAGCACGGCGCTATTTTACCGCGCCGGCGCGGTCGATCAAACCATTTTTTCGAAAAAAAGCAGGCGATTGCCGAATACTGCAGGCAGCCGCCTGAGGCGGCGCCCGAGGTGCGCCCGGCGGGCGGGCTGCGGCAATTGCAGGCGTCAGAGCGGGGAGGGGAGGTGTGAGCCGGAGTGATTTGACAAACGCTGGCAACGGTGGTTGCCGACAGCGAGTGCAATCATCGCGACCACCAGCGGCGCCAGCCAGACCAGGCGGCTCTGGTAGCGGTCGTGCGGATTGGACAAAGCCCCGCAGATAAAGGCGTTGCCCAGCAGGGCGAGAAAAACGAACAGGGCCAGGGCCGCAAGATCGTGGCGGGCGGCCCGCAGGCACAGCAGGGCAAGCGGCAGCAGGGCGAAGACCGAGGCCAGCGCAACCGGCAGGTGGATGAGATTCAGGCGATCAAACAATTCTTGCGTCACCTGGTCCTGCTGTTGGCGGGCAGCCTTGAAGGACGGGGCCATGCCGGGAAGAAAATCTGCCAGGATGCCGCGGGTGTCGTGATGGTCTTCCTCCAGGGCGTCGCCGGTGGCAACCTTGACCATCTGCTGGGCTGTGGAGCGCAAAGTGGTCCACAGGGTCATGCCCGGATAGGCCGAAACTGCCGCCTTGGTCAGTTGTTTCAACTCGGGCTCGGAATCGCCGGTCCAGCCGCCGATGTCGAGAAAGGGAGAGAGCCCGCCCCAGAGAAAGTCGTCGGCGGTTGTCGGCAGGCGGTGCTGTAGGGCGCAGAGCTTGATGCCGGGCGCGGGGCAGTGTTCGGCCAGCCAGCGTTGGGCAATGCCGTCCTGGACCAGGCGCCCGAACAGAAATGTCGGGCCGCCGGGGGTGTAGCCGCCTTTGCCGGTCAGGGTCAGATGCAGCAAGGGCATGAGGATCAGGGCGGCCGCGACCACGGCGACCGGCGGCGCCACGGTGATGTGCAGGGGCCAGCGCCGGCAAAAGAGGCGGCCTGCAAGGGTGACCAGGACCAAACCCATGGCCAGGGCCAGGCAGGACATGTGGGAGAGCAGCCCCAGCAGGGCGACCAACCCCAGACCCGCTCGTTCGATCCGGCCCAGCCGCAACCAGCGAAAACCGAGCAGCCAGAGGGCCAGCGCCGTCAGGGGCACAAGGACGTCGGGCATCAACTGAGCGGCGTACCAGGAAACGCCGGTGAGTGCGCTCAGACCGAGGCTGAACCCGCCCACGGCAAAGGGGCCGGCCGGCAGGTCGTGGCAGCGGAGCAGGAGGCGGATCAGCCACACAACAGCCAGGGCTTGCGCCAGCGCCGGTCCCCAGAAGGACCACCAACCCAGCGAAGCGGCCCAGAGAAAAAGACCGTAGAACAGGGAGCGGCCCGGAACCAGCTTCATCTCGAGCGCCGCTTCGACGTACCCGCCGGTGTCGTAAAAGACCACGGCAAATCCGTTCCACAGGGCCGGGGCGAGCAGGGCGGCGAGGCTCGCGATCAGGCACAGCGGCCAGGCGAACAGGGGCAGGCCGCTGAACAAGCGGGCGGCCTGCGGCAAGGGCCAAAGGAGGCGGGGCATGGCTTTGGTGTGCGGCATGGCGACTCGTGGAAAAGTGGGCGTTGCCCTCTGGCGTCAAGGGCATGGATACAGTGGAGTCAAAAATAACCTGGGGGCGTGAGCAATGGGTT
>NZ_JAVBXR010000103.1 GCF_030824455.1 Desulfobulbus sp. | reverse complement strand
GCGCCCTGGGGCAAGGGCTCGGGATTTTTCATCACCGACACCGCCATTGTCACCAACAAGCATGTGGTCGAGCCGGACCGCAGCCAACTGGACGAAATCCGCCGCAAGGTCGAAACCGGGCGGCAGCTGATCAGCCTGGAACGGCAGAATATCGCCGATCTGCGCAACCGGCTGCAGCAGATGAACGACAGCCCAACCCGCCGCCAACTGGTGATCATCCTCCAGGAAAAGGAACGGCAACTCGCCCAGGTGCAGCCCGCCCAGGATGAGGCCGAGGCGCGGTTGAAGGAACTGGAAAAGCCGAAATCGACCTCGGACATCAAGGTCTTTCTCGCCGACGGCAGCGAGTACAGCGTCAATTCTTCACAGGTCAGCGCCAAGCGCGATCTGGCCCTGCTCTCGATCTATTCCTCCAAGGCGGCGCCGCTGAGACCTGCGCCCAAAAACAGCGGCCTGCGCCAGGGCGACAAGGTGTTCACCATCGGCAACCCGGTGGGCCTACGCAACACCGTCACCTCCGGCATCTTTTCCGGCTACCGCCAACACAAGGACACCGGCGAGATCATGCTGCAGACCGACGCGCCGATCAACCCCGGCAACAGCGGCGGCCCCTTGATCGACGAACGCGGCCAGGTGCATGGAGTCAACACCATGATCATCCGCGACACCCAGGGCATCGGTTTCGCCATCCCCATCCAAGAGGTGCTCGACGAGTTTTCGATTACGCCGCCGTGAGGGTGGATTGCCTGAACGGATTGCGACGCAAAGGCTTTGGCTACTTGCGTGACGCCCGCTCTCAGAACCAACGCTTTACGCATTGTTTCCCGCTGACCTTCCACACCTCGCAGGCAGGCACCGGATTGTAATCATTCAGCAAGCTCTTTAACGACCAGAAAATACCTATCAAAAGGGTAAGGGCGCATGAAAAAACTCAGAACTCTCTTTTACTTGCTAATCGCTGTCGCCTTGTGCATCAGCGCCAATACATCGGCAAAAGAGAATGCAGCGACGACAATTTCTTCCGATTTGCTCATCAAGAGCATATCGGATCAGGTAGAGCTTGCGAAACGAACAGAGAGCGAAGGAAAAAATGCGTCGATCTGGCTGTCAAAAGACAACACCGTCGCCATTGAAATAACAGAAGATAAAAACACCGTCGTAAAATCAAATCTATTTGTGCTTTTCCCAAGCAATCAAAAAGAAATTTTTACACGAAACTCATTGATTCTCGCGCAATATTTAAAAAATATCGCGCCAGGATGGAAGATGCCCGATGATTGGCCAAGATCAAATCTGAAAAATATGAGCCGGTTCAACCAAGATAAAAAATTTATCCACAATGGAAACATTATCAGCATATCTCATATAAAATCTCTCGGAGCATTGCTTGTTTCAGTTCAAAAAGACAACCCAACCGTAAAAAAATTGCCAAAAACAAGAAACAATCTTGATCTCGCCGTACATTGTGAAAAATTCGACATCCTTTCAAATTTCAAGGACAAGACGACAACATTCACCCTATCAACAGATTTACCAGAGCACACCACTATTCTTGCCAGCGTGAGTCGTTCTTATTGGGATGGAAACAATGAAAAAAAAGTTTTCGAATATTATAATAAAAAAATTTCCGTAAGGGATCTGAGAAAATTTATAACTGTAGTTATTGACGACGAAAAATTCAGGCTCAGGATGGCGCAAATGCAACAGCTTGCACCGTCGGTAGGAACCGGCAAGATGACGCTTCAAGTTTCTGAAAACATAGAGATCAACCTGATGGTGGCGATCAACCAAACGAACAATGCCTTCGGCAAAAACAATAAAAATCTGACAGGTCCGCTTGTGGAGACTGCCAACGGTTACAAAATGGTTCGCGCGAAAAAAGAATATGCGTCACCTGTAAAAACATCCAACTATGGGTCGTCTTAGCCTAAAAGCGGCAATTAGCGTGCGTGGCCCCGGATTGGGTTGCACTCCATCCGGGCTGCGAAAGCAGAAGGGAAACCGCGGTATCGTTTGCGCACCGGGAACCCGCTATCCATTGGCGGCACGGGCCTAGAGGCTCACCTTCGGTTCACGCTCCTTGAATCTTGCAGCGCACGTTTGCACGCGCGATAAAAAAATCATCATGACCGAAATCACCTTCGCCCTCCCCGCCGACGCCGAATCCATTTTGGAGTTGCAAAAACGCGCCTACCAATCGGAGGCGCAGCTCTACAACGATTGGTCGCTGCCGCCGCTGACGCAGTCGCTGGAATCCCTGCGTCATGAAATTGCAACCATCACCGTGCTCAAAGCCACCCGAGAGGCCGTTCTGGTCGGGTCGGTGCGGGCGGCCCTTGCCGGGGAGATCTGCGCCGTTGGCCGCCTCATGGTTGAACCCCGCCTCCAGGGTCAGGGGATCGGGTCGGCGCTGCTCAACGCCATCGAAGCCTGCTTCCCGACCGCCAGGACGTTTGAGCTGTTCACCGGAAGTCGCAGCCACGGCAACCTGCGCCTCTATCAACGCCACGGCTACGTCGAAACCCGACGCGAGGAAGTTTCTCCCCAACTCACCCTGGTTTTTCTTCGCAAGCAGATCCCGCCGGCGGCCTGATTGCTCTTCCCTGCAATAGCCGGAATGCTTGCGGATGGGATGGACACGTGGGGATGCTTGGAATTTGAGCCATGGCGGCGAACAGAATTGGACGCTGGAGCGTGGGAACGATCACGTCCTGGGGGTTTTATCGTGTACCCGGATTGCGCTGCGCTCCCTCCAGACTACTACCTGAAACCCGCCGTCCCCCACCTCCTGTTCCTCCCGCCCCAAAAAAAAACCGGCAAAGGCCGGATTCGCCGGAGCGAACCCTGCCCCTGCCGGGCAGGAGGACTAGACAACTCGGTTGGGGTTATTTCTTTCTAGGATAGGGCCAGGCCATGATGCCGCCTTCCATCACCTTGACGTTGGTGAAGCCGTGGGCGCGGAGGATACACTCGGCCTCGTAGCCGCGCAGGGAAATTTTGCAGAAGCAGATGATCTCGGCGTTTTTGTCCGCCGGCAGATCGGACAGGCGCGAGCGCAGGGCGCCCAGCGGAATCAGGTGCTCGCCGATGCCCAGATGCATCTCTTCAAATTCGTTGGGGTTGCGGCCGTCGAGGAAAAACGGCTTTTCGCCGGCGTCGAGTTTGCTCCGCACCTCCTGCACGCTCATGCCCGTCATCCGGCCCTTGAGCTTGTTCTGCATGACGTGGGCGGCGGTGATGAAGTGGTCGATGGCCGGCGAAAACGGCGGCGCATAGGGTAGATCGGCGTTGACCACGTCTTCGAGGGTGAGCTTGCCCTGGATGGCCATGGCGGCGGTGGCGATCTGGCGGCTGACGTCGCCCAGGCCCACGCATTGATAGCCGAGCACCCGCTGATCTTTGTCAACCAGCAGTTTGGAGATCAGGATTTTCGCGCCCATGAAGCCCGGTTTGTCGGGGCTGGCGTTGACCACCGTGGTGTAGCCGCTGAGGCCAATACGCTGGGCCGCCTTCTCGGAAAGCCCGGTGGAACCGGCGGCATAATCAAAAACCTTGCAGATGCCGGTGTGGATGGTTCCCGGAAAGGTGACGGAGGCGCCGCAGATGATGTTCTCGCCGACCACCCTCCCCTCAAGGTTGGCCAGATCGCCCATGGGCGCAAAGGCGGGATCGCCGGTGATGCGGTTGGGAATTTCGACGCAGTCGCCGGCGGCGTAGATGTCGGGGTCCGAAGTCTGCATGTACTGGTTGACTGTGATCCCGCCGAATTTGCCGATGGTCAGCCCGGCCTCCTTGGCCAGATCGCTGTTGGGCCGCACGCCAATGGCCATGACCGCCACGCCGCAGTCCAGCACCGTGCCGTCGGCCAGTTTGACGCCGGTGAGCTTGCCGTTCTCGCCCACGAATTCCTTGACGCCAATCCCGGTGAGCACCTTCGCGCCCTTGGCCTTGATGTGGTTTTCCACCAGCTTGGCCAAATCCCAATCCAGGAAGGTCAACACCTGATCCACCGCCTCAACCACGGTCACCTGAATGCCCGAGCCTTGCAGGGCCTCGCAGGCCTCCACGCCGATCAAACCGCCGCCGATTACCACCGCCTGCTTGACCTGTTTGTCGTCGCAAACCTTGCGCAGATAGTCGGTGTCGGCCATCGACAGCAGGGTGGTGACGCCGGCGAGTTTGATGCCCGGAATGGGCGGCATGTTGGCCCTGGCGCCGGCGGCAATCACCAGCTTGTCGTAGGCCAGGGTCTGCTCCTCGCCGGTTTTAAGATTACGGCAGACCACCTGCTTTTCCGCCCGTTTGATCGCAACGACCTCGGTCTCGACCAGGGCCGTGATCTTCTTGGCCTTCTGGAAAAAGACCGGATCGCGCACCACGCCGGCCGGGGTGCACAGCAACTGGCTGCGGTCGTTGAACGTGCCGCCCACATAGTAGGGATAGCCGCAGGAGGCCATGGACAGGTCCGGCGCCTTCTGAACAATGGTGATCTCGGCAAATTCGTCGAGTCTTCTCGCCTTGGCGGCGGCCTTGGCCCCGGCGGCCGAACCGCCGATCACAACAATCTTTTTAGTGGTCATGTGCTGCACTCCTGGTAAAGGTCAAAACAATTGCGCTCGCAAACGAGCGGATAGACGTCAACCTGCGTGACGGCGCACACTGCGGCGGGCCACACAGGGTTCACACCTTCAAAAAACGACGCTGCTTCTCCACGGCTGGCTGCTACGCTGCTGCAATGCTGCAGCGTCGCGACGGCCTAGGCAAACCCGCCATCAACTCAAGGCCCGCCTGGCCTGGATGGTCTGCAAGGCGAGCATCCCGAGAATGCCGCGAATGGCGCAAAAATAGGGCTCGTCGGAACCCGCCGCCTTGGCCAGCACATAGCCGCCCTGCATCACCCCGGCAATGGTTGCGGCCACGTCCTCGGGGTCGAGTTGCGGCGCAAATTCACCGCTCGCCTGCCCTTCGGCAAGCACCGTTGCCAGCCGCCTGCGCAGCCAGTCAAAGGTCTCGTCAACCGGTCGATGCAGATCGGGATTGGCGACAATCTCAGGGTCCTGGGTCAAACGGCCAAGCTGACAGCCGCGCAACACGTCCCGTTCGTTGAGCAGAAAGGATTCAATGCGCTCGTACGCGCCGCCCGACCCGGAGAGCCGGTCCTCGGCAAAGGCCCTGATCTGTTCGGCGCAACGCTGGATCGCCGCCAGGGCCAGATCGGATTTGCCGGCAAAATGGTGGTACATGCTGCCCTGCCCCACGCCGGCCCGTTGCTGAATCGCCTTGGGGCTGGTTCCCACATAGCCGCGCTCCCAAAGCAAGGCCTGTGTGCTTGTAATCAATCGTTCCCGTGCGTCCATGCGACCACCTCATTGGAAAATTTACATACCAGTAGGTACAATATCGATTTTGTTTGTGCAAGCACAATTATTGGCGGTGCGGGAAAATCAATTGCCGCGCTTCATGACAGCCACGCCCAAACAAGCACATTGGTTATCGGGTTGAAACACGATTCGTTTTCACCTATCCTCCCCATCTCCCCTTGCCGGCTGCGAACTTGCGGGGCGCGCGATCAGGCCGGCACGAACCGGCAACCTTGAAAGTGCTGCAGCCCAAATCCGCGCAACTTTTGTGCATAGGCTCAATTCCAAAGCTTGCCATCTTTCTGCGCGCTGATTATCAAAGGAGGTGTTGTTGAGGCAGGGCAAGAACCCCTTCAGGAAACGAGGCATGACCAAACACGGCAAGACCCAACCAACGAGCGGCGTCACCGACATCATATTGGAGAGCATCTCCGACGGCGTGTTCACGGTCGACCACGAATGGCGGATCACCTCGTTCAACCGGGCCGCCGAGGAGATCACCGGCGTCCCCCGCGACGAGGCCATCGGCCGCTTCTGTTGGGAGGTGTTTCGCTCCAACATGTGCGAGGGCGACTGCGCCCTGCGGCGGACCATGAAAGAGGGTCGCTCGTTTGTCAGCAGCTCGACCTACATCATCAACAGCGAAAAAAAACGCATCCCGATCAATGTTTCCACGGCCCCGCTGCGCGACGAATCAGGCGCAATCCTGGGCGGCGTCGAGACCTTCCGCGACAACACGGTGGTGGAGGAATTGCGCCGCGAGCTGAGCGGCAGTTTCCGCCAGGGCGACATGGTCAGCCGCAGCCCGTTGATGAAGAAGATCTTCGCGGTGCTGCCGCAGGTCGCCGAGAGCGATTCCACCGTGCTCATCGAAGGCGAAACCGGCTCCGGCAAGGAGATCATGGCCAAGGCCCTGCACGGGCTTTCCTCCAGGCGGGACAAGCCCTTTGTCGCCATCAACTGTGGCGCCCTGCCCGACGCCCTGCTCGAATCCGAGCTGTTTGGCTACAAGGCCGGGGCCTTCACCAACGCGACCCGCGACAAACCGGGCTACTTCAGCCAGGCCGACGGCGGCTCCATCCTGCTTGACGAGTTGGGCGAAACCAGCCCGGCCTTTCAGGTGAAACTGCTGCGGGTGCTCGAAGAGCGGGAATTCCAACCCCTGGGCGGGGTGAAGAAGGAGCGGGCCAATGTGCGCATCCTTGCCGCCACCAACCGCGACCTCGAAGCCCTGGTCGAGCAAGGAAAATTTCGCCGCGACCTCTTCTACCGGATCAACATCGTGCGCCTGCCGCTGCCGCCGCTGCGCGAGCGCAAGGAGGACATCCCCCTGCTGGTTGAGCGATTCATCGACAAGATGAACCGGCTGCGGGGCAAGATGGTGCGCGGCATCGAACCCGAGGCCCTGGAGCGCTTGATGAACCTTGATTATCCGGGCAACATCCGCGAACTGGAAAACATCATCGAGCACGCCTTTATCCTCTGCTCCCAGGGGCAGATCGGCCTCCAGCATCTGCCGGGCCGCTTGAGCGGGGCGTCTCCAACTGCGACCGCGCCTAAAGCCGCCAGCTCAGGTATCCGCGCCCTGCACCGGGCCACCGAGGAGGAGGCCATCCGCGAGGCCTTGGAGCGCAACGGCTACAACCGCTTGGCCGCCGCCCGGGAACTGGGCATGCACAAGAGCACCCTGTTTCGCAAACTGAAAAAACTGCAGATCGAGTTGCCGGAGATCGACGGCCGTCACTCAAACTCCACACCCCCAAGAGTCGCCTAATCGCAACCCTACAGGGGCGCACAGGGTCGCAATCACACCACAATGCGACCCTGCGTCGCGACCGGCAAACCGCAGCGCTTTATAAAAACAGCAATCATTCCAGACCTTTTGGCAAATAACCTGCGCTGTGCGCCATGTGGCACAGACCATGCTACAGGTAAGGCATGAAATACAAAGGCGCGGGACGAAAAATTGCAGTGACCGTCTGGGGACAGCGGGTGTCGCCGGTGTTCGACTCAGCGCGCACCCTGTTGATAGCGGAGATTGACGGCAACGTCCTGGTCGGCAGTTCGCACCTTGCCTTTGATCCCGAGCGCCCCCTGGAGCTGCTGCAGATGTTGCGGGCGCAACGGGTGACCCTGATTATCTGCGGCGCGGTTTCGGAAGGACCGGCAGCGATGATTGAGGCCGCCGGGGTGGAATTGATTCCTTTCATTGCCGGCGATGTCCGACAGGTCCTGGACAAATTTCTCCAAGGCCAACCCTTTAGCGCGGATTTCAGCATGCCGGGCTGCGGCAAGAACATCTGCTGCCGGGGCAAAATTCGCCGAGGCCGGGAGCTTGACCTCTCCCCTGGCGCTCCCGGCAGAGTTCGCGCCGGTCGAGCGGCTATCATTGAACAGAATGCGACAAACGAGGGCGGCAGCGCCGTTCCGGAAACGTCCGGGGCGACGACGAAGCAGGACTGAACACCGCCGGCAATAAGCGACGACACAACATGGAGGTATGAATATGCCTGGAATGGATGGAAAAGGCCCACAGGGAACCGGACCGCTTGGCCGAGGCCAGGGAAATTGCAAAAAAACTGGCGTTAAGCAAGGAACCACCCCAGACCCAACCCAACAACCAGCTGACAACGCTCAAACGCAAGGTTTAGGCAAAGGACAGGGAATGGGCCGAGGGTTAGGCCAGGGGCAAGGCAACCGCTGCCAGAACGACGGTCGCGGACAAGGGCAAGGGAGCGGCGGTGGTCGCGGCCAAGGAGGCGGCAACCGCTAAACATTCTGCCCTGCAACGCCACACACACAACACAACCAACAACACCGGTTGCCGGCAACGGCAACCGGCTTTTTTACAGAGAGGACAGACTTGACCATTTTATTCGTAGCCAAGGATTTTTCGCGATTTTCCCGCCTGGTCGACCGCTTGCGGCGCGAGCAGGACGTGGAGCTGGTTCCGGCCGCAACCGGGGCGAGCGGCCTGGAGCAACTCAGGGGCAAACGGTTGGATCTGGTGATTGTCGACGAACAACTCGACGACATGAGCGGGATTGAGTTCGTCAAACAGCTGGTCAAGGTCAACCCGCTGGCCAACACCGCCATTGTCGGTTCGCTTGAGGATGAGGCGTTCCACGAGGCCACCGAAGGATTAGGGGTTTTGATGCAGTTGCCCGCCCATCCGGACGAAAAAGACGGCGAGGCCCTGCTGGCGGTGCTGGCCAAGATCGCCATCCTGATGCAACCCGTCGCCCCCAAGGCCGCGTCATGATCATCAGCGTGGCCAGCGGCAAGGGCGGCACCGGCAAGACCACTATCGCCACCAACATGGCGCTGGCGCTGGGCGGCCGCGTGGAACTGCTTGATTGCGACGTCGAAGAGCCCAACGCCCATCTCTTTTTAAAACCAGTGATCGAGCGGACCCAAGGGGTGGAAACGCCCATCCCCCTGGTCGACGAGAGCAAATGCACCTTTTGCAAAAAATGCTCGGACATCTGCCGCTTCAACGCCCTGGCGGTGGTGGGCAAGCGGGTGCTGGTTTTTGCCGAACTCTGCCACAGCTGCGGCGGCTGCATGCTGGTTTGCCCTGAAGGCGCAATCACCGAGACCGGCCGCGAACTGGGGACGCTCAATTTCGGCAAGCGCGACGCCATCGGCTTTATCAACGGCCAGTTGCGGGTGGGCGAGGCCATGTCTCCGCCTCTGATCAAACGGGTGCGGGCGGCGGCTGATCCCGAGCGGATCACCATCATCGACGCCCCACCAGGCACCTCCTGCCCGGTGATTGCCGCCATGAACGGCACGGACTTTGTCCTCCTGGTCACCGAGCCCACACCCTTTGGCCTGCACGACCTCAAACTGGCGGTCGAGGCGGTCAAACTGCTCGGCATTCCCGCCGGGCTGGTGGTCAACCGGGCCGACATCGGCGACGACCAGGTCTTTGCCTACGCCGAAAACGGAGGATTGCCGCTGCTGCTGACCATCCCGTTTGACCGTAAGATTGCCGAGGCCTATTCCCGAGGCAAGATGATTGTCGAGGAGATGCCCGAGTGGCGGCAGCGATTCATCGACCTCTACCACACCATCGAAACCATCGTTCAAGGGAGCCGAGCTGCCGTATGCGCGAAATAGTGATTATCAGCGGCAAGGGCGGCACCGGCAAAACCAGCCTGACCGCCGCGTTCGCCGCGCTGGCGGCTGAAACCAACAACAGCGTGCTCTGCGACGCCGACGTCGACGCCGCCGACCTCCACCTGCTGATGCAGCCGGAGGTGCAACAACGCACCGATTTCATGGGCGGCAGCAAGGCCCAGATCAATCCAGAGCTTTGCACCGGATGCGGAACCTGTCGGACCATTTGCCGTTTCGGCGCCATCACCGAACAGTTTGAGGTCGATCCCATCCGGTGCGAAGGCTGTGGCGTTTGCGTCGATTTCTGCCCGGTTTCAGCCATTGACTTTCCGGTGCAGCGCTGCGGCGAATGGTACATCTCCAATACCCGCTTCGGGCCCATGGTCCATGCCCGCTTGGGGATTGCCGAGGAGAACTCGGGCAAGTTGGTCAGCCTGG
Source organism: Desulfobulbus sp. (assembly GCF_030824455.1). Lineage (GTDB taxonomy): Bacteria > Desulfobacterota > Desulfobulbia > Desulfobulbales > Desulfobulbaceae > Desulfobulbus. The sequence goes on along the minus strand of NZ_JAVBXR010000103.1, from coordinate 18,092 downwards.
TGCGCAAAGAGGCCCGACAACTGGCGGAACAACGCGGCGCTGACCTGATCCTCACCGACGGCCCTCCCGGCATCGGCTGCCCGGTGATCGCGGCCATCGGCGGGGCCACCGCCCTGGTGATTGTGGTTGAACCCACGGTTTCGGGCATCCACGACATGGAGCGGGTGATTGATCTTGCCGCTCATTTCCGGGTTCCGGGCATGGTCTGCGTCAACAAGTTCGATCTCAACCTCGAGATGACCGAGGCCATCGAACAGATGGCGCAAAAACGCAACATCGCGCTGTTGGGCCGGGCGCCGTTTGATCCGGTCTTCACCCATTCGATGGTGGCGGGAAAGACCCTGTTTGAATACGGCGAAGAGACGGCAACCCATCAACGGGTCCGGGAAATCTGGGCCAAAATCATCAACTCACCTTCCATGAACCCCTTGGGGATTGTGGACTTTAAAGCAACGATTCAATAATAACGGAGAAAAAACATGACAATGGTGCGATTAGCGATCCCTTCCGAGGGACAAGGCGGTTTAGACGGCATGCGTGCAGGGCATTTTGGCCACTGCGACGTCTTCACCTGTATTGACGTGGAAGACGGGCAGATCAAGCAGGTGTCGATTTTGGCCAACAAAGAGCATGTCCAGGGCGGCTGCATGGTGCCGGTTAATCTGCTGGCCGAAGCCGGGGTCAACGCCCTGGTGGTCGGCGGCATCGGCATGCGGCCCCTGATGGGCTTCAAGCAGGTCGGCATCGAGGTCTATCACGACGGCGTCCGCCCGGAGATCCGGCCGGTGGTCGAGGATTTTGTCGCCGGCAAGCTGCAGCACATCAGCAACGACCAGGTCTGCGGCGGCGGCCACTAAAAGCATATAAACAGGGGGTTGAAGATGAAAATAGCAGTAACGTCCAAAGGCATCCTGCTGAGCAGTGAAGTCGACCCCCGCTTCGGCAGGGCGCCGTACATCGTGATTGTCGACGTCGACACCCTGGCCTTTGAGGTGGTGGACAACAGCGACAACGTCAACGCCTTCAAGGGCGCTGGCATTCAGGCCGCGACCACGGTCTGCGACAAGGGCGCCGAAGTGCTGATGACCGGCTACTGCGGCCCCAAGGCCTTTGCCACCCTGGAAGCAGGCGGGGTCAAGGTGGTCGACGACGTGACCGGCACGGTGCGCGACGCGGTGGCCGCCTTTAAAGCGGGCACGGTGGTCTATTCGACCGCGGCCAATAAAGAGGCCCACTGGTAAACGCGTGGCGCCGATCAGTTCGGCAACCCAACCCGGACAACACAAAGCCGGGCAGCAGCGCGGGGATACTTCCCGCAGCCGCTGTCCGGCTTTTTTGCTGATTGGCAGTTGTTTCGGGTTGGTTTGGGCGGTGGAGGCGGGCATCGCAAGAAATGGGACGCGGGAGCTTCCAGGCGGCGTTCCCACGCAGGAGCATGGGAACGATCACGCTGGCGGGCGTTTGCGGAAGCGATAGGGATCTTTCCACCCGGGCCGGCGGAACGAATGGCGGCTGCGGTTTTTTTCAGGAAAGCTTGCCTCGGAGGATCGTTCCCACGCTCCGGCGTGGGAACGTGGGCCGGACGCTCCAGCGTCCTTGATCCCGGAAACAACAAACCGGGCAGCAGCGCGGAAATACACTTCCCGCAGCCGCTGTCCGGTTTTTTTACGCCCTGCCCTGCCCTGAACCGGCTAAATTTTAAAGGTGTTGACGATTCCCTGCAATTCGTTGGCCAACGCCTGGAGGGTGTCGGCGCTCGACTTGACCTGCCGGCTGCTGCCGGAAATCTCGTTGGAGGCCACATTGACCCCGGCAATATCCTGGGTGATGGTCCCGGCCACGGCCGAGCTCTGGTTGACGTTTTCGTTGACCTCGCCCAAGCCCTGCGAGGCCTGGGCGATGTTGTTTGCGATCTCCCCGGTGGCGGCGGACTGCTCGCCCACCGCAGTGGAGATGGTGGCCACAATCTCGTTGACGCTGTTGATGATTTTGCTGATCTGATCAATCTCACTAACCGTCGATTTGGTGGTCGCCTGGACGCCCTCGATCTGCTTTTTAATGTCCATGGTGGCAGCGGCGGTCTGCTTGGCCAGTTCCTTGATTTCGTTGGCGACCACCGCAAACCCTTTGCCCGCCTCGCCGGCGCGGGCCGCCTCGATGGTGGCGTTGAGCGCCAGCAGGTTGGTTTGCTCGGAGATTTCAGTGATGGCCTCGGTGACCTTGCTGATCGCCTGGGCCGCAAGCCCCAGTTCCGCAACCTTGTCCGAGGTGTGGGTGGCCTGCTGCACCGCCTGTTCCGAAATGGCGTGCGCCCGCTCGGCGTTCTGGGCAATCTGGCTGATGGTGGTGGTCATTTCTTCGGCGGCGCTGGCCACCATGTTGGTGTTGGTGGTTGATTCCTCCATGGCCGCAGCCACGCTGTTGAGGTTGGCGCTCATCTCCTCGGCCGCAGTAGCCACGTTGTTGGCCCGGCCTGAGGTGTCCTCGGCGTTCTTGGACAAATCCGCGGCGACGGTGGACAACTCGCTGATCGAACTGTTGACGGCCCGGGCGTTGTCGCTGATTCGGCCGATAATGCCCTGCAGCTTTTCAATGAACACATTGAACCACTTGGCCAGTTCGCCCACCTCGTCCTTGGTGGTTACGGCCAGACGCATGGTCAGGTCGCCTTCGCCCTGGGCAATGTCCTTGAGCCCGTCGATGGCCTTGTTGATCGGTCGGATAATGGCGGTGGCGGCAAGAAAAATGAGGACGCCGGCCAAGGCAATGGAAACCAGGGTGATGAGGGCGATGCTGTTTTGCAACGAAACCACGCTGGCCAGGAACTCCTCGGCGTTCTGGGTGGCGGCAATGCTCCAGCCCTTGATCTTCACCGGCGCATACCCCGCCACCTTGTCGATTTCCTTATACACATACGATTCGGCCCCGATCGTGCCGGCCATCATGGCCTTGTTGATTTCCTCCATGCCCTTCAGGGTCTTGAGATCGAGTTGAAGCACATTTTTGGCGTCCGGATGGGCAATGATAATCCCCGAGGCGTTGCTCATGAAGCAGTAGCCGGTGGTCCCGATTTTCTTGGCGGTCACCAGATCGGCAAGCACCGACATCTTCATCATGGCGCCAAAAACACCGAGAAAGGCGCCGCTGTCGGAATAGACCGGGGCGCAAAGCAGCATCTCGACGTCATTGTTGCCTTTTGAGCGGGTCACCTCGCCGCTAACGGCCTTTTTCGTGGTTTTGGCTTCCTGAAAGAGCGGATGTTGGCCCAGGGCCAAATTTTTCACCTCATCTTCGTTGACTGCGGCCGAGGAATAGACCGTGCCATTGGCGTCGGTGAGAACTATGACGTCATAGGTTGCTCTCAGCTGTTCAAAGCGCTTTTGCATGTCCTTGCGGATCAGCGCAACCGCCTCGCCTGCGCCTTCGATTCCTTTGGAGCTCACCGCCTCGGCGGCAAGCTTTACCTGGGTGCGGCCGGCAAACGAGGCGGCAAACTTCAACTCCCCTTCCAAGGTGGCGGCAACCTGCATGGCCAGCCCCTCGGCGATCGACTGGGCATTTGCCTTGCTGTAGTGGGTAACGGCCTTGGCCGAGTTGGACTTAGCAACATAGCCGCTCACCGCCAGGGGGGCGAAAACAATAAGAATGCCGCCGACAATGAGCTTAAAACGAATGGATGAAACGTTCATGACTTCCCCTCTTCCCGACAATAAGAATTTTCTAAATCCGGCAGATCACAGCCCGGAAGCTTTCACGCCGCTGCAGGCATCCTCCCCCAAGGTTGGATGCAGCGACCGCCTGTACGACTTTCCACGATCCATTGTAGAGGTTTTTCAAAAAGAAAAAAGCCAATATTAGGTAAAATTACCCATCCATCACCCAAACCAAACGGCAACGACGCGGCAATGGTGGTTGCGCGGGCGCAACCCATGCGCTTTAACGACCAAAGATTGAGGACATCAGGAGAATCCGCCACCTGAGGCGCCCCATTTTTGAGGCGACACCTTTTCCCTGCGCCGGCATGCGGATCAGGGACAGACTGATTTTCTGGGCACGTTCCGCCTGAGAGGCGTAGAGGCGGCAATCCGCTGAAAACAGCGTGAGCCTGGCGGAGAGAGGTTGGCCATTAGCGAGCTGGGGAGCGGGCGGGCTGTTCCGGACGGTTCTCCTGAGAAAAACAAACAACACGCCCCTCTCTGACGACGCCTTGCCGGCCTTGCTGCTCAGCGGCGCGGAGTCGTCAGAGAGATGGATTTTAGAACACGGTAAGGTAGGAAAAAGCATGTTTCCGGGAATCAATGCCGACCGGAAACAGCGTCAGAGACCGCAGCAGGGGCCCCGTCTCCCGCAACAGACAACTAGAGAGACGCTTCAGATCTTGAAAATGCCCACGATTGATTGCAACTCACTCACCAATCCGTTGAGTTGATCAGCACTGGCCTTGATTTGTTGACTACGGTTTGAGATCTCGGCGGAGGCGTTATTCACCCCGGCAATGTCCTGGGTGATCGTGCCGGCCACAGTGGAACTCTGGCTGACGTTTTCATTGACCTCGCCCAATCCCTGCGAGGCCTGGGCGATATTGTTGGCAATTTCCTCGGTGGCGGCCGACTGCTCGCCGACTGCGGTGGAGATGGTGGCCACGATCTCGTTGACGTTATTGATGATTTTGGAAATTTGGTTGATCTCGTCCACGGTTGCCTTGGTCGTCCCCTGAACACCCGATATCTGGTTTTTGATGTTCATAGTGGCGGCGGCGGTCTGTTTCGCCAACTCCTTGATCTCGTTGGCCACCACCGCAAAGCCCTTGCCCGCCTCGCCGGCTCGGGCGGCCTCAATGGTGGCGTTGAGGGCCAACAAATTGGTCTGCTCGGAAATTTCGGTGATGGCCTCCGTCACCTTGCTGATCGCCTGCGCCGCCTGTCCCAGTTCCGCCATTTTGTCCGAGGTGTTGGCGGCCTGAATTACTGCTTTTTCCGAAATTGCATGGGCCTGTTCGGCGTTTTGGGCAATCTGGTTGATGGTCGCGGTCATCTCCTCGGCGGCGCTGGCCACCATGGTGGTGTTGGTGGTCGACTCTTCCATGGCGGCGGCGACGCCGTTGAGGTTGGCGCTCATCTCCTCGGCAGCGGTGGCCACATTGTTGGCCCGACCCGAGGTTTCCGTGGCGTTTCTCGACAAGGCTTCGGCAATATTGGACAATTCGCTGATTGAATGGTTGACGGCCTTGGCGTTATCGCTGACCCGACCAATGATTTTCTGCAGCTTTTCAATAAAGGTGTTGAACCATGTCGCCAGTTCGCCCACCTCGTCCCTGGTGGTCACCGCCAGACGCATGGTCAAATCGCCCTCGCCTTGAGCAATGTCTTTCAGGCCGGCGACCGCCTTGTTGATCGGATTGGTGATGGTGGAAGCGGCAAAAAAGATGATCACCGCAGCAAGCAGGATGGAAACCAGGGTGATGAACCCGATCAGTTTCTCCAATGAAGCGACGCTGGCCAGAACCTCGTCCTTGTCCATGTTTGCAGCCACGCTCCAGCCGGTTAAAGCAATCGGAGCGTACCCGCCAATTTTATCGACCTTGTCAAAAACGTACGGTTCAACGCCCGCCTTGCCCGCCATCATGGCGCTGGCAATGGACTCCATGCCTTTCAGGGTCTTGAGGTCAAGGGTGAGCACGTGTTCTTCTTTGGGATGGGCGATAATCATGCCTGTCTTGTCGATCATAAAGGCATATCCAGTATTCCCGATTTTTCTGTCGGTCACCAGATGGGTAAGCGTCGAAGCCTTCATCGACATGCCAAAGATTCCGAGGAAATCGCCTTTCTCGGAGACGATGGGGGCACACGCCACACTGATCAGATCGCCGGTGGTTTTCGAGCGAACCACATCGCTGACCACAGGCTTGCCGCTGCTTTTCGCCTGTTGAAAATATGGCCGCTCAGCAACACTTGACCCTTTGTACTCCGAACCGTCAGCCAGCTCCCCGGTGTAGATCTTACCTGAAGCGTCGGCGACGTAAATGCCCAGGTAATTACTCCCCAACACCTTGTATTTTTTCTTCATATCCAGACGAAGCTCTTGAATGGCAGAGGCCGCGCCTTCAATGCCCTTGGCCTTGACCTCCTCCGCCACGCTTTGCACCCTGCTGTCGGTTGTAAAGGCCAAAGCGGTTTTCACTTCCCCGGCCAAGGCTTTTTCGATTTGGACGGCAATGCTTCGAGCCGTAATTTCTCCATCCTTTATGGCCAGTTCGGTTAAGGCGCGCGAAGAATTCGTCACCGAAAAGTAGCCGTTGACAACCAGCAACACCACAACGGCCAGGCAACCTCCGCTGACAAGTTTGAACCGGATTGATTTGAAATTCATTTTGTCCCCCCACGAGGTAGATAATTTAGGCGCATCCGCTAGGCATGGCCAAGGCAGAGGTTGCTACCCCCGCTGCGAACATCCGTTTTCCGAACGCACATCTTCGACGTGTAAAAAGTATAGGCCGAGAGAGAGGAGAAAGTCAAAACGCGAAGCAACAAAATAGTTGATTTTGCCTATTTTTTCCGCGCGAGGGGAGCAGGCAGATTCTCCGGCAAAAAAATGGTCAAATCGGGCGACCGCGCCCTGGAAGCTGTTCGGCAATCTGTTGGGCGATCTCCTCCTGATCAAAGCCGTCGCAGGAGACGGTCAGTTCTGCGTATTTCTTATAGAGAATCTGACGTTCGTCAAACAGTTCGCGGAAGGTCTGATTTTTGGCCTTGGCAATGCCGCGGGTGGCGAAGTTGCGGATGCGCCGCTCGATTTCTACAAAGGAAACTTCAAGAAAAACAATGTTGGAGATGGATTGCAGGTGGGTCATGGCCGCGTCGCTGTAGGCGGCGCTGCCGCCGGTGGCGATGACGTGGCGGCTGACGTTGAGTTTGAGGATCTCCTCGGCTTCAATGGCCCGGAGGTTGAGATGATCGGACTCGTCGAGAATCTGTTGCAGCGATTTTTGCCGGTTGATCTGGATGAGCACGTCGGTGTCAATGAAACCGAGGCCCATATTTTTCGCCAGGATGATGCCGACGGTGCTTTTGCCGGCGCCCGGCATGCCGATCAGGGTCAGATTGGATTGCATGGATGATTTTCCCAGGGAAGGAGGCGATTTGCGACGGATCAAAGGGCTGATGGATGGAGCCTAGCCCACCCAGAGACGAAGGGCAAGAAACGAATCATCGACTCCGGGAATGGGGGCAGGATGAGAGACAAAAAACAACGCCCCGAAGCCGCTGCAAGGAGTTCAGCGGTCCGGGACGAGGAAAAAAAGCGGGGCGGGATTTTTCCCTGAAAAGGTTACCAGGCGGTTTCGCCTTTGATCTCGCCCCGGGTGGAAATCACCACCTGGCGGACCGGGAAATCGGGCTTGGCCGTGTCCCAGGCCTTTTTGACGATCTGCAGCATGGAGTGGCAGCAGGGCACCTCCATGATCAGGATGGTCAGGGACTTCAATTTGCGGGTGCGGAAAATCTCGGTGAACCGCTCGACATACAACGCCTGATCATCGAATTTGGGGCAACCCATCATCACCACCCGGCCAGCGAGGAAATCCTTCTGCAGCCCGGCGTAGGCCACGGCAGTGCAGTCGGCGGCGATCAACAGATCGCAATTTTCCAGAAACGGCGCGGTCGCCGGGATCAAACGGATCTGCACCGGCCAGTGCGATAGGGCCGAACCGGCCGAACCCGCCAGGCCAGAGGAACCAATGGATATGCTGGGCGCGTTGGCCATCTGGCAGGGCGACATCGGCGCCAGCGTCTGCAGCCGGGCCGAAGGGCAACCACCGGCGGGCGGCATTTGCGGCGCGGTCTTTCCCTTGCCGGCCAGGAAATGCTCCACCGCCTCCTCGTCGAATTCGTCGGCCTCGCGCTCGATGACCTGCAATGCGCCGGTCGGACAAGAACCCAGGCAGGCCCCGAGTCCGTCGCAGAGTTTGTCGGCCACCAATCTGGCCTTGCCGTCGATGATCTGCAGCGAGCCTTCGGCGCAGTCTGGGACGCACTGGCCGCAGCCGTTGCACAACTCTTCATCTATCCGAATGATCTTTCGCAGTACTTTCATTGTCTTTTCTTCACATTAAGAAATGTTGTCGATCAACCGAGAACCGCCTTTTTCAAGGCCTCGACGCCGAATCGTTCCATGAACCGGGCAGAGCGGCTTTTGAACTTGGCCTCGCTGCGATAGTAGTTGAGGGTTTTCGTCACCAATGCGACCGCCTCGTCGCTGCTCAAACCCTCGGCCACCAGGTCGCCAATCCGCGGTCGGCCGGCGGCATTGCCGCCAAAGGAAAAGCGCCATCCTTTGCTTTCCCCGGCAAGGCCGACATCGCGCATCCATGATTCGCAGCAGCAGAACCGACAGCCGGAGACGCCCACCTTGACCTTGGCCGGCAAGGGTCCGTCCAGTTCGATTTTCTTGATCCGCTCGCCCAACTCCAGAGCGTCCTGATGGCCGAATTTGCACCAGGTCCGGCCCGGACAAGCCTGGACGTAATGAACCCGGTTGCTGCTGTGGGGCGGCGTTTCCGGAAGATTGAGCTCGGTGCGAAGCGCGGCCATGGCCTCGGGTTCCATGCCAAGCAAGGCCACCCGCTGGGCGCCGGTGATCTTGGTCTTGGGAATATTGTATTTTCGGGCCAGCGCGGCCAGTTGTTCCAGATCTTCGGGGTCAAGGAGGCCGGCGTTAAAATGGGGCAGTACAAGATAGGTGTTCAGATTGTCGCTCATGATGGTGTCCGGGAAGCCCCCGGCCGGAAGGCTCGGCCGGGGAAGGTTGCAAAAAAGGAGGGTGGATCAGCCGAGGATCGCTTTCAGGTCGGCCTCGGGGGTGTCGACCGGCTTGATGCCAAAGGTGTCGACCAGGAACTGGAGCACGGTCGGGCTGATAAAGGCCGGCAACGACGGCCCGAGGCGGATGTCCTTGATCCCCAAATACAACAGGGTCAGGAGGATGGCCACCGCCTTCTGCTCGTACCAGGACAGCACCATCGACAGCGGCAGGTCGTTGACGCCGCAGTCAAAGGCCTTGGACAGAGCTACCGCGATCTGGATGGCCGAGTAGGCGTCGTTGCACTGACCAACGTCGAGCAAACGCGGAATGCCGCCGATGTCGCCCAAATTCTTGTCAAAGAAACGGAACTTGCCGCAGGCCAGGGTCAGCACCATGCAGTCGTTGGGCACCTGTTCGACAAACTTGGTGAAGTAGTCGCGGCCGGGCTTGGCGCCGTCGCAGCCGCCCACCAGGAAAAAGTGGCGAATCGCTTTGGATTTGACTGCCTCGATCACCTTGTCGGCCACGCCGAGCACGGCGTTGCGGGCAAAGCCCACCATCACCGAGCCGTTGTCGACCTCGTCGGTGAAGCCCGGCATGGCCAGCGCCATGGCGACCACTGCAGAATAATCTTTATCGGCAATGTGCTTCACGCCCGGCCAACCCACCAGGCCGTTGGTGAAAATGCGGTCTTTATACTCATCCTTGGGCTTCTGAATGCAGTTGGTGGTAAACAGGATCGGCCCGGGGAAATTGGGGAACTCCTTGTGCTGATTCTGCCATGCAGTGCCGAAGTGCCCGTAGAAATGGGGATATTTATTCAGCTCCGGGTAGCCGTGGCAGGGCAGCATCTCGCCGTGGGTGTAGACGTCGATCCCCTTGCCCTCGGTTTGCTTCAAGAGCAATTCCAGATCGTGCAGATCGTGGCCGGTGATCAGCACGCATTTGTTCTTGCGATGTCCAAGCGGCACGGAGGTCGGAACCGGATGGCCGTAGGTTCCGGTGTTGCCGGCGTCGAGCAGTTCCATGGCGCGCAGATTGATCTCGCCGGCCTTCATGGCCACGGGCACGCACTGGCCCACGGTCAGCCCCGGAACCAGCATCACAGCCAGGGCCTCGTAGCAGAAGGCGGCAATGGCCGGATCGGTCTTGCCGAGAATGGCGGCGTGGTCGGCGTAGGCGGCAATGCCCTTGAGACCGTAGAGCAGGGTTTGCTTGAGCGAACGGATGTTGACGTCGCTATCCAGGCTTTCGATCAGATTGAGCGCCTTGCCCTGGTCAGCCAGTTCGGCAAGCGAACCAGCCGGAACAAGGACGGCCGGAGCTTCGGTGAAATCGGTCTTGCCGCCGGCGGCCGCAACCTTGGCCTTCATCGCCTCGCGCAGTTCAACCGCCCGTTTGATCAGGGTCACAAACCGATCTGGATCAAAATCAACATTGGTCAGGGTGGAGAAGATCGCCTCGTAGGTGAAAAGGTCGGTGGCCTCGTCGACCACGCCGACCTTCCGTCCTTCCTGGGCAAAAAGGGACAATCCCTGCATGGCGTGGATCAGCAGATCCTGGAGATCGGCGACCTCCTCGTTCTTGCCGCAGACGCCGGCAATGTTGCACCCGATTCCCTTGGCGGTCTGTTCACACTGGTTACAAAACATGGCATTTCTCCTCTTAAGTTTTTTGTGTCGCGATCAACACTGTTCCTCAGTAGTATGCCTGTACTGTACTTCATTATTGTAGACTTTCTTTGACCTAGATCAAAAACCAAATTTTTTGGAACATTATGCAAAAAAAAGACGAGCTGCTGGCCGGCAGCCTCCTGTTCAGCGGCCTGCCGGCGGAACAACGGAGTGAAATCGCAGCGATCTGCGTGAGCAAGCGCTACCCCAAGGGCGCGGCAATCTTTTTCGAGGGCGAACCGGGCATTGGTTTTTACATGGTGGCCAGCGGCAAGGTGAAGATTTTCAAGACCTCCTTTGACGGCAAAGAGCAGATCCTGCACATCTTCGGACCCGGCGAACCGTTTGGCGAGGTTCCGGTGTTCCACGGCAACCCTTTTCCGGCCAACGCCGAGACCCTGGCCGAGTCGGAGGTGCTTTTCTTTCCCCGCGCCGAGTTCGTGGGCCTGATCACCGCCAACCCCTCGCTGGCCCTCAACATGCTGGCGGTGCTGGCCATGCGGTTGCGCCGCTTCGCCACCCAAATCGAAAACCTCACCCTCAAGGAGGTTCCGGGGCGGCTCGCCTCCTACCTCCACTACCTGATGGAAGAGCAGCAACGCCAGGACAAGGTGGTGCTCGACATTCCCAAAGGCCAACTGGCCAGCCTGCTGGGCACAAGCTCCGAAACCCTGTCGCGCATTTTCAGCAAGATGACCGAGGAAGGCTTGATTCGAGTGGAGGGCAAGACGATCTTTATTGTTGATGGCGAGCGACTGAAGGAGCGATGAGGATTAGCTGACACCTTGCCTTTCACCGCCAGAGGTTCCAAGCACCCACGGATATCACGACCACCCGTTTCTTCGTGACCGCAGTTTGTCTTCTACACTTTGTCAGAACAACACTGTTAGCCCAAAAGGAGGTATCGTGATTCACAGTTCTTCCGTTGACAATTGGCAAAGAATTAAAATAATGCATTCCATTGCTAATGATTTACATCTCATTACACGAGAGAACAAATTTAGAAATATAAAAAATAACATATCTGATGATTTCTATTTTGATGCCATTGCATTTGAGACAATTCAGAAGGAATCCTGCATTGTAGAAATGATCATGGCTTGGTGTGTTATAACGCTTGAATCTCAAGTTAATCACGCAATTGCTGCCACAGAATCTGACAAAGAGGCAATAATAAGAGCTATTGAGTATTCAAAAGGTTCGGTTTCCATGAGGGACTCACATTCTGAGTTGGCGAAAAAACTGCTGATTTTAGCTAGGACTGAGCATGGCGTAGCTGCGCCCGTAGAGATTGCCGATAATGTTTCTGAAATACGTAATGAAATTGTCCACGACAAGCCAGTAGAGATTGTGGATAGAGATGATGGTGATATTGAGATCCGCTATTTTAGAGTTCGAGGGAAGTCAGATGGAAAACGTTACAGGTTTGAAGATTTGGGTGTATACTACGAAAAATGCCAGAAAATATGCGATTTCATAGAATTGTATCATGTTTACCTTAGCCCGATGGGAGAGAGAGTACATTTTCGATTCTAGGGTGGGGCTAATCGGGTAGCCGGGGGAATTACTCTCCCAGCCCCCACACCATTTGGCATGCGTGGGGAAAACGGTGACGGCGGAAAAACGGGGACAGTATGTGCAATGGGTCGCCGGTGGTATTCTAAAGCATATTTTTAGCGCGGCTTTTGTACGAAGGGGAAAGGGGACGGATCTTTTTACGGTTTTATCTTTTCTTTGGACAAGCAAAAGTCGCTTCCCACCCTGTAGCTATCCAACTGACTCTGCTTGCGAACTCCCTGATCGTCGGCGAGAGCAAAAACTTTTTCCAGCGATGTATTCACTACGAAGAGCGAGACCCAACAGCCAAAAAATCGGAGACAACCTCCAATTTTCAAAGTCCTCTTTGTTCTCCATCAAAGCCGAACTTACCTGCAAGCGAGCCCAGGATCGGTCGGTCTATTCCTAGGCACAGGGCTTGCCTTCTCAGCACAGGTGGTTAAAATTTTCGGCAGCCGTGCGGCCGGCGCGCTTCATGCGATGCGGCCGATCTGAATGCCGGAATGCACAACCCATGCAACAACAAGCCATAGGAGAAATACGATGACAGCAAAGAAGATTTTGATGCTGGTTGGTGATTATGTCGAAGATTACGAGGTGATGGTGCCGTTCCAGGCCCTGACCATGCTGGGCTATCAGGTGGATGCGGTGTGCCCGGACAAGAAGGCTGGCGAGTTTGTCCGCACCTCGATCCACGATTTCGAGGGCGACCAGACCTACAGCGAGAAGCGGGGCCACAACTTCACCCTCAATGCCGACTTTGCCGCAATCAAGACAGACGGCTACGTCGGCCTGGTGATTCCCGGCGGCCGCGCCCCGGAATACCTGCGCCTCAATGAAAAGGTGCTTGATGTCGTCAAGGAATTTGCTGCGGCCAACAAGCCGATTGCCGCCATCTGCCACGGCGCCCAGCTGCTGAGTGCAGCCGGGGTGCTCAAGGGGCGCGAATGTTCGGCTTACCCGGCCTGCTCGCCGGAGATTCGCTTGGCTGGCGGCCAGTATGTGGCCGTGGCCATGGACGCGGCCCATGTCGAGGGCAACCTGGTGACCGCGCCTGCCTGGCCGGCCCATCCCGCATGGTTGGCCAAATTTGTCGAAAAATTGGGCGCGAAGATCAGCCTCTGAATTTTTTCCAAGAGTTTTTTGGAGACGTGGACCGCCGTCAGCCTTGCGCTGACGGCGGTTTTTTCATTTGCGGCCAGTCCAAGGTCAAACAAGGGCGGATTACGCCGGAAGGATCAGAAAACAAGGCTTGCGCCCAACGCGGCAAGCTGGCCATTTTTTCAAGAGGCTCATCATTCCGTTTCTCAATCAAGCGAAGCACGAGAAACAGAGCAAAACCTCTTCGACGAAGGTGTGTCATCTCGACCGCAAGGGAGAGATCTCGGGATCTTCGCGAGATCTCTCGTCGCTGTGCTCATCGATATGACATGCAGGCTCACGTCCTGATCTGGAAGCACCGGAAGAAATGGCACAGACCATTAAAATCGACGAGAGAGCGCTGCATCTAATATTTCTATCAGACCTTGAATGCGGCGCCGCTCTATGACATACTGCTTTGGCATGGAGATCAGCAATTTATGTGATTCCATTTCCATTTCAAAAGTGAAACGCGGTTGTTTGTCCCTTCGAGCGAAGGGACAGATCGCAGGCAAGGACCGAGATTTCTCCCTTGGTCGATGACGCGTTTTGGCTGGCCCCACGAAACGTTCCCATGCGGCGCTTGGACACCAGAGAACGAGAGCTGGCCGGCGAACCGTAGCCTGGATGCAGCTTGCGGAATCCGGGGTTTGATGTGATCTGTTCCCGGATTCCGTTGCACTTCATCCAGGCTACGGGTTGATATGACGCACCCTCCTCGACGAGATGTTGCTGTGTGCAGCAGGCCTCGTTTGATTGAGAAATGGAATAATGCGCCTAACTAAGCGTCCAGACATTAAAAATTCGAAACAACATTAGGACCGACATGAGTTTCAACTCGAAAAAAGTACTGCTGGCGACAGCGTTGGCTTCAGCCGCAACATTTGGAGCACTGCGGGTTGCCCACGCCTCTGCATTCGATCAATTTATCGGACTCGGAGACAGCACCCTCGATAGCGGCTATTTTCGTTATCATTCAGCGGGTAATCCAACCGTTGACGCGCTCCTTGCAGCCGCCATTGCAGCTGGCGCCAACGGAGGGTTTGCCGGAAACGGCGTCATGGCCTCGACAATCCTGGCAGGAAAGTTTGGCTTGAATGCCCTTCCGGTCGGCGGTGGTGGAACCAATTATGCGAATGGCGGTTCGCTTACAGCGACTCCATCACCGGGAAACGTTCCGCTCACCGAGCAGATTGCAAACTACCTCAACTCGGTTGACGGCGCCGCCAATCCGACGGCCTTGTACGTCATCAGCTCCGGCAACAACGACTTGGCCCATCTTTCCGATGCGGAATTGATCCAAGAGTCTGCGGCCTTAGCCGCCTCGGTTCGGAGCCTCCAGCATGCCGGCGCCACGTATCTCTTGGTTCCGAACTCCTTTCGGTACGCCAACCTCGCAAGTCTTGGCGGAGAAATCACCGACAGTTCGAATGCGGCCGAATACAACCGACTCGTCGCCTACAATACCCAACGCTGGGATGATCTCACTGCAGCCGGAGTGCGCTATATTCCAGCTGATCTTGACAGCGTGTTCAAGTACGTCGCAAGAAATCCAACACAATTTGGCTTTACTCCATATACCGCGCTCGCGACCAGTTCGCCCTCGTCGGCCCCGGCAGTTTTCGCCGTTTTGACGGAAGAGCAGCAAGAAACGTATCTTATCATTGACGGCAAGCATCTGACCACTGCGGGCCAGACAATCGAAGCCGATTACGAGTACAGCTTACTGACGGCTCCGGGGGAGATATCGCTTCTCGCTGAAAGTGCGGTTCAGACGGGACTTTCGCGAACCGCAACAATACAGCGACAAATCGAACTCGTTGACAAAAGCCGTGGCGCCAACGGAATGAATGGCTGGATTGCCGCCGGAGCCAATTATTTGCGCACCGAGACCGAATCCAACGCGCCTGACGCTTCTGGCAATCCGTTCCAAGGGACTATCGGCGCAGATTACCGAAACTCCGCCGGCCTCATCTTGGGCGGCGCGCTGTCTGTCGGCGTCGCCTCACAAGACTTTTCCACCGGCGGAGATTTCGATCAAGACACTCAATCATTGAGTATGTACACGGCGTATCAGCAGAACCAGTTTTGGGGCAATGCAATCGCGTCGTATGGTTTCCTGCAGAACGACGTCAACCGAACCGTCCAGCTTGGCCGATTCAAAGACCAGAATCATGGCGATGCCGATGGGCATGCAGCAGCCTTTGCCTTACGAGGCGGTTTCGACTTTGCGGTTGGTCAGTTGACGATGGGGCCGGTTATTGGCGCGATTTTTCAGGAGGTGCGCATTGACGGGTTCACTGAACACGGGACGACCGGCGCAACCGCGCTGTCATTCGACAGCCAGACGCGTTCTTCACAAATAACCCAGCTCGGGTGGCGAGGATCGGTTGAACTCGGGGCGTGGAAACCGTTTGCAGAAGTTGTATGGAACCATGAGTTTAATGACGACGACCGTGCAGTGTGGACCTCGCTGACCTCTGTTTCCGCGCCCGCCTATACGAGCTATATGACGCCCGTTGCTTCCGACTGGGCAACCGCTTCAGTCGGCTCGACCTACAAGCTCAACGAAACAGCCACGCTTTGGGGCGCATTTTCAAGCAACTTCGGGGCGGATGAAACCGAAAACTATGGCGGCGAGATGGGCTTGCGCATCAGTTTTTAAGCCGCTGATTCCCTTAACCTCCTTAACCTCGAACAACAGCCAAACAAGGAACGTATGCCTTCACAATCAAAGCAAGTCTTTCGAGTAGCCGCGTTGGCTGCCATCCTGTCAGCGAGCGCCTTGAGTGCCGTCTCCGCCTCTGGCTACAATCAGTTTGTCGGCTTCGGCGACAGCACGATGGACAGCGGGTATTTCCGGTATAGTCCGACCGGCGGCTCCCCTGGTTTGGCGCCGCACGGTATACCGGCCGACGAAATCGACCTCTTGATTGCACAGACTGTTGCCGCTGGCGGCAGCGGGGCTTTTATGGGACCGGGCATCGTCGACACCATTCAAATTGCCGCAAGATTTGGCCTGACGGCGAATCCGGTCACCATGCCTGGCGGCGGGACAAATTATGCCAACGGCTCTGCGCAGACCTATGCAACAACTGAAGAGAATGGGTTTGCAAACGGCTTGTACAACAACGTGCCGGTTACGGCTCAAGTCACCAATTATCTGGCGTCGGTCAACGGACACGCGAATCCCAATGCGCTGTATATGGTCAGCATCGGCGGGAATGACCTTGCGTGGCTGGACGCTCAAATTGACGTCGATCCCACAACGTACATTCACTCGCTCTCCGATGCTTTATCTGCAAGCATTATCAGCCTGCATGCTGCAGGCGCGCAGCATATCATGGTGCTGAGTCCGTATTCATACGCCCGCACGGTGGAAGAGAATGGCTACGTTTCCCCGGCCAATCAGCTCAATATTGCGGAATCGGCGCAGTATGCCTCTGAAGTGCGCGAGATTCTGCATGCGGCCGGCGTTAACTTCGTTCCCGTCGACATCGAGGGCCTGCTGAAATACGTCTCGCAGCATCCACTGCAGTTTGGTTTTACGCCGGAGAGCGTTCTTGCCGCCCATACAGCCTGCAGCGTGCCTTCAGCCTTAGTCTGTTCGCCAGCCCAACTTGTATCTCCAGACGCAGAGCAGACCCATCTTTGGTCAGATTCACATCATCTGACAACCGCTGGCCAGACCATTGAATCCGATCTGATGTACAGTTTGCTGACCGCTCCGGCCAACGTTTCGCTGATCGCTGAGAATGCCGTCCAGAGCGGTCTCTCGAGGACCGCAACAATTCAGCGACAAGTCGAGCTGTCCGGACAGAACCGCGGGCCAAAAAAAGTGAACGCCTGGGCTGCTTCCAGTTATGGGTATTCGAAAACGGAAACCGAATCATACTTTCCAAGCGACTCCGGCAATCCCTTCCAAGGCACAATCGGCGCCGATTACTTATCGAACGCTGGTGTCATTTTTGGCGGAGCAGTGACCTTTGGCGCACAATCACAGGACTTCTCAACCGGCGGAGACTTCGGCCAGGACGACCAGACGTTGAGCGTCTACTCCTCCTACCAATACAATCAGTTTTGGGGAAATGCCGTCGCCTCGTATGGTTTCTTGCAAAATGACGTCAATCGCTCCGTGAAACTCGGCATATTCACCGACCAGAACAGCGCGGATGCCGATGGCCATGCGATCTCCCTGGCATTGCGCGGTGGCGGTGATTTCAAGGTTGGTCAGTTCACAACCGGACCGGTTGTTGGAATCATTATTCAAGAAGCACGCATCGACGGGTTTACAGAGCACGGGACAACAGGCATCACAGCGCTGTCGTTCGACAGCCAGACACGCGACTCGCAAGTGACCCAACTCGGCTGGCGAGGTTCGATTGAATTGGGCGCATGGAAACCGTTTGCGGAGGCTACCTGGAATCATGAATTGAATGATGACGACCGAACGGTGACCACGGCGCTCACTTCCGTGGCAGCGCCGTCGTACCGCAGCGTGGCGACGCCTGTTGCTCATGATTGGGGCAATGCGACGCTCGGCGCATCGTGCAAACTCAACGACCAGATCATGCTTTGGGCCGCCTTTTCAGAAGTGTTTGCCAGTTCTGAACTGACCGACTACGGTGGGGAGTTGGGTTTGCGTGTGAGTTTCTGAACAGCCTGCAGAAAACAGCTCGTTAACGCCTTCGAAACCTTACGCGTCCTCGGTCTCAAGGCAAGTGGCGCAATGCTTCTGTCTGCCGTCACCCATTGGGCAAGGATAACGATTTTGCCCCGGAACCAACGGCAATCCAGCGCAATCAGCTGTTTACCCTCTTGAAATTTGGTCAACTTCGACATTTTCCCGGCAGTGTGCAGGCGACCAAGCTTGGCGCCTGTACAATGCCGAGCAAGACCTCCTGCAGCGCCCTTCCCACTTCC
>NZ_JAVBXR010000107.1 GCF_030824455.1 Desulfobulbus sp. | reverse complement strand
GATCTATTCGCCGATTCATCAGTTGGCCTTGCTGGACATCAGCAAGGATGAAATTCCAACTGACAAAGGCTTTGTGACCCAACGGATGCTCTCGGACGCCAATCTGAGCGAGGAGATCACCTCCTCCACGGTCCTGCGCCAGTATACCGGGAAATATGACTGCCTGGCGGACCTGAGCAACAAGACCTATCCAAGTTTTGAAACTGATCTGGCCGATGCGGCGTGAGGGAGGCAATCATGGATGACCTTATGAAGGACAGAATTGAACAACTCGTTGACTACATAATGAAAAAATGTCTCTGGCAGTTTCATTCCCGCACCTGGGACAGAAAAGATCAAAATGAGGGCGTCCTGACCAAAACAATGCAGTTGTTGTGCGACGAACCCGTCGAACTCGAGACGCCGGCGGACCGGTGTTATTGGGTAGATGCGGTCTGCCTCGCGGAGGCCTACAAAAGTCGCTACCCCTGGCTGTCGACGATGAACAAGGAAGAAATCAAACAACTCATGCACGGGCTTCATGAACGCATGGACTACCTGACCATTACCGGATCGCTCAATCTTGAGCTCACCGATCAGCATTATTAAGAAGGAGCGTTGTCATGCATTGTGAAGTGAAAGAAAAAACACGCAACGGTTGCATCAACCCGATATTCACCTGCCAGCCTTGCGGCGCCCAGTTTGCCAGCATAGGGATCAAGGACTGCATCGGGATTGTTCATGGCGGACAGGGGTGCGTTATGTTTGTTCGCCTGCTGATCTCCCAGCATTTCAAGGAAAGCTTTGAGATTGCCTCGTCTTCGGTGCACGAAGACGGTGCGGTCTTTGGCGCGGTCAAACGGGTCGAGGAAGCGGTGGACGTGCTGTTGATGCGATATCCCGACATAAAAGTGATCCCGATCATCTCGACCTGCTCAACCGAAATCATTGGCGACGACATCGAAGGCGTGGTGACCAAGCTCAACGCCGGGTTGCTCAAGGAAAAATACCCCGGCCGGGAGGTGCATCTCATCCCGATTCACACCCCGAGTTTTGTCGGCAGCATGGTAACCGGCTACGATGTCGCGATTCGCGACTTCATCATCTATTTTGCCAAAAAAACCGAGCCGAGCAAAAAGCTGAACCTGATCACCGGATGGGTCAATCCTGGGGACGTCACCGCGCTCAAACATTTGCTGGAGGAGATGCAGGTCGATGCGACGGTCCTGTTTGAAATCGAAAACTTCGATTCCCCCCTGATGCCCTATGGAAATTTTGTTTCCCACGGGGACACCACGGTTGAAGATCTTGCAGGGACGGCCAACGCCATCGGCACCATTGCCCTGAACCGATACGAGGGCGGCAAGGCGGCCTTGTATCTTGAAAAGGCGTTTGGCGTACCGACAATCATCGGCCCAACCCCCATCGGCATCCGCAATACGGACACCTTTCTGCACAACCTGAAAATAATGACCGGGAAGCCGATCCCGGAATCCTTGGTGCGCGAGCGGGGCATCGCCCTGGACGCCATTACCGACATCGCCCACATGTTCCTAGCCGACAAGAAGGTGGCGATTTATGGGAACCCTGATCTGGCTATTGGCATCGCTGAATTTTGTCTCGATCTTGGGATGAAGCCGGTGCTGTTGCTTCTCGGCGACGACAACACTGGCTACAAAAAGGATCCACGGATCAAGGCGCTGCAGGAAAACGTCGATTTCCCCATGGAGATCATTACCAACGCCGATCTTTGGGACCTGGAAAACAGGATCAAGAACGAGGGGCTGGAACTCGATCTCATTCTCGGTCACTCCAAGGGCAGGTTTTCCGCCATTGACAACAATATCCCCATGGTGCGGGTAGGCTTCCCCACCTACGACCGTGCAGGACTGCATCGTTATCCGGTGGTTGGTTATGCCGGGGCCATGTGGCTGGCGGAACAGATGGCGAACACCATTTTCACTGACATGGAATACAAGAAGAACAAAGAGTGGATTCTCAACGTTTGGTAACGCCTTGGGAGGAACCGCGCTGTGACGCGAGTTCCTCCTGAGGATGGGATAAAACGGCAAACAGCTTCCATCGATTCACAGCATACTCATCAAAAACGGCAACGAGGCGAATATGAAAATCGCTGCATTTGTAAACGACCATCTGGAAGTGACAAGCTTCTATGAAGATGGCGTTGTTTGTCTCTTCGACAACCACTTGGACGGCTGGAATTGCAAACAACAAATCCCCCTTGCAATAACCATGGACATGGGGCTTGCAGAGTTGAAAAAAACATTCAGAAATATTGAAGCGCAATTGGAGAGCTGTGAAGTTTTTTTGATCGCCGCTTCAAAAGGCGTGTTCCATGTCCTTCTCGAAGACAGAGGGTTTCGCACCTGGAAATCGACGGGAACGTTGTTTGAGCAGCTTGACCAGGTCGCCCAAAAAGACGCAGAAAGGGTCGCTGCTGCGAAAGCTCAAGAAGCAGCAAAGGTGCATCAAGGCGCCACTTGCGGAGCGGGTTGCGGACGAGCCCCCAGACGCGCTCTGGTTGCGCAAAGCAAAGGAATGATGACGACTGACCGAACCCTTCCGAAACCGCTTGCAGTGGGGGATATGAGCGACGGCTATTACAGGATCGATCTTGCCGAGATTCTGGATCGCGAGCCGGATCTGAATTCCAAACAGATGCTAATCCCGTTTTTTCAGGAAACCGCTTTCAAAAAACTCGAGGTTCTGTGCGATCATCGCCCCAAATGGTTCGGCAAGGAATTGGGTTCGCTCAATGTTTGCATTGCATCAGAGGGTGTAGCTGATTCTGGTCATGGAATAACCGTAACCATTTGCCCGAACAAATAACTCGAAAGGGAAAACAGACAGCATTGAGCGGGATAATTGCAATAATTGCGACAAAGTCACAGGACGCAACATGAGAGATTTTTATAGCAGATCGTATCAACTGTATTTTGTCTACGGGTCTGATATGCATGTCGAGCAGATAACTTCCCGTTGTCTCAACCCAGAATTCTTTGCAGCGGCGCGGTTGAGCGATCATAGCATGGCGTTTTTTGGACATTCCAAAATCTGGGATGGCGGTGAAGAATGCCTGATCCGCGCGCCTGGAGAAGAAGCGTGGGGGGTAATCTTTAAATTATCTTTTTCTGACGCAGATCGCCTTGACGCTTGGCAGGATGTTCGCCTGGACGGCTGTGGCGCACACTTTCTGTACCCTGACGATGTTGTAGACACCCATGGAAACAGCTACCCGGTTCTCCTGATGAAAAGGAATTTTCTGGGTGAACCAGCGGCGCCGACTGAAGAATATATGCAACATATTATTGCAGGAGCTGCGTTTCACGCGCTGCCTGCAACATACATAAGCGCATTGAAGCGCATCAAGACAAAGAAGGCCAGTTTTCCGGTACCCAAAAAAAGCACATTTGACCGCGCTCTCCTGGCCAATCTGTCGTGTGATTGCGGCGAGGTGTAAATCGGCCGAAGAAAGCCGGGCTGAACGCCCCTATCGAAACAGCAATACAATACATCAAGGAGTCATTATGCAGGAAGCAAAGAACGGAAACCCCCATGGCTGCCCGATGCGGCGCAAAGATCGGGAAATTACAGACCGCGCCGAGATCGATGCAATCCTCGGCGCAACGCATCTCATGCGCATAGCTTTGGTCGATGGCGACACGCCCTTCCTCGTCCCGGTTTTCTATGCCTTTGACGGCACAGCGATCTATTTCCACTCGGCGCAGGCGGGCACGAAAATCGACATCATGAAACGCAACAACAAGGTCTGTTTTGAGATAAGCATCGATCATGGGATTGTCGGAAATGATGTGGCCTGTGATTTTGAAGCGCAGCATCGCACCGTTATCGGATTTGGCAAGGTCGCTTTTGTGACTGACGATGCGGAAAAAATTAATGCCCTTGATAGGATTGTCGCACACTTCTCTGAGAAGAAGTTCGAATATCCCAAAGCGAATCTCAGCCGGACTGTTGTTATCCGCATCGACATCGAATCAATCAAAGGCAAAAAACACGGCTTCTGCTGAGTTGGCGCACCCTGGCAATCTGCACAGCCACAGGACAAATCCCTTGGAGGCTCTTGCAAAAGTCTCAAGTTGCCCCAGCAGTTTGCAGCAAAACGACAAGCGATGTGATTTTCACAATGGAAACGGAATAACGCCGCAACAAAAACGCCGCAATCGGCATCCCGATTGCGGCGTTGCGGTATTCAGGCGGTAGGCGGCGACCGATCAGCAGCCTGTCTTCAATACAAGGTCACCTTGCCGTCGTCGAGATCGTACTTGGCGGCAACAATGGTGATCTTTTTCTCCTCGGCCAGATGCTTGAGAAGAGCTGAACTTTTGGTCAGGTTGGCGGCAATGGATTTGGCATTGGCGTCGATCACGCATTCCACAAATTCCTTTTTCTTGGTCTCCGCGCAATCCTTGTCGTCCTTGCACACCGCACAGTCGTGAGCCGCCGCTTCCACGTTCGGCTTGATGGTTGTAACGATGGCGTCAATATTGGGGCTGCCGGTGCTCTTGTCCTTGGCGTCGACCGTGGCGGTGACCGCGCCGCAGCGTTCGTGGCCCAGCACCATGATCAGCGGCGAGCCCAAGTGCTCGGCGGCGTACTCGATGCTGCCCAGCACCACCGGATCGGGCACGTTGCCGGCCACGCGGATGACAAAAAGCTCACCCAGTCCCTTGTTGAAAATAATCTCCGGCGGCACGCGGGAATCCGAGCAGGTCAGCACAATGGCGTAGGGTTTCTGCGAACTGGCCAAGGCCGTGCGGGCCGCTGATGTGGACTGTTCCTGGAGATGCCCCAGATTCATTTCCACAGAGTTCTTGTTGCCGTCCATCAGTTTCTGCAGCGCCTGCTCGGCGGTGATCCCCGACCCTGCGTCGGTGTTGGCCTGGAGCTGGCCTCCGGCAAACAGCAGACCGCAACACAACGTTGCCGCAGCCAACAACATCTTGGTTTTTCCTGTACGCGCTTTCATGTGGTGTTTTCCCTCCTTTTTGTGGTGCTTTGATGAAAAAGGCCGCCAGCGGAACAAGGTCCCCCAACACTCTTCCCCGACAACCGATGACTCAACCATCAACAAAACCGCCGCACCCTTTCCATCTGTGATGCGACTTGACCCTGCTGCACATTGTAGCATACAGCGTTGGAAATTCTCTCATAAAAACAACAATCGACAGCGTGATGGCCGGACCTCGCCGGCGGGTCAGTCGATCACGCTGATCTTGTTCAGGCGGCGTGCTGGGTTGTTTCGCTGATGGCGTCAGCCAGTTCCCGCAACAGGGGAATGTTGGGATGTCCGTCTGCCTCGGCCCGGGCGATGTTGTCGCGAAAATCCCCTCCGTTGGACCGGGCGCCTTCGGCAAGCAGCGTGCGAATCTTTTGCTCCGCCTGGGGATACTCGGCTGGGAAGTGGGCCAGACAGCAGAACCAGAGCTCAAGTTGCAACGCAAACCCGGAAGGATTCAGGGAGAAGGCTCGCTTTAGCAGTTCCTTGCCCCGTGCTTGCTCTCCCTGCGCCAGGAGGAATTGGCAATAGTTGCCGGTGTGGTTGGCATCGTTTGGAGCAAGCTCCAACGCCTTTTTATATAGGCGCTCCGCTCCATTGTAGTCCTTGCGGATATTACAGAGAAAAATTGCGTAGTTGCCGGTGCGGTTGGCATCGTTTGGGTCAAGCTCCAAAGCCTTTTTATAGAACTGCTCCGCTCCATCGTAGTCCTTACGGATCTCATTGAGAAAGACGGCGTAGTTGCCAGTGTGGGTGGAATGGTCTGGAGCAAGCTCCAACGCCTTTTTATAGAACCGCTCCGCTCCATCGTAGTCCTTGCGGATACCATAGAGAAAGACGGCGTAGTTACCGGCGTGTCTACCATCGTTTGGAGCAAGCTCCAACGCCTTCTTATGAAATCGCTCCGCCGTATCGTAATCTTTTCGAATATCTTTGAGAAAAATTGCGTAGGTGCCAGCAAGCTCCGCATTGCTAGGCAACGCGGCCAAAGCCTTCCGGTAGATGGCATCTCGTTTGTCCGGGTCTTTCTCTCCTTGGGCGCGCATCTCCCAGGTCCACCAGTTGAAATCGTTTTTCAACGTATCGGTCATATCCTGCTTCAGGTGGCTCTCGTTCGCCTCCAGGCCGTTTCCGGCATGCGCCTGCTGGATCTGCTCGGCCTGCTGGCGGAGCTTTTCAGCTCGTTGTTTCCCCAACTGTTCCACTCCGTTGCAATGACCGGCCAGATCAAAGTCCGGAACCAGGGTTTGCATCAGGGGGAACATGAACTCGTCGAATCCTTCAATGGTGCAGACCACGCCCCGATGTATCTCCAGAAATGTCTGCACGGTCTCTGACAAAACGGTGTCTTTGCGTTTGCACCAGATGGGCCGGCCGAGTATGGCGCCCTGCGGCAAATTGTTGAGAAAGCCCATCAGGCTGCCGTCGTTGCCGCCGTAGCCGATGAACAGCGGGGTGAAATTTTGGAACAATTGCTTTAAGGCGTCTGCCCAGCCTTGAGCCAGACAGCCCACGCCCTGGGCGTCGTTTTTGGGATGGAGCATAAGGTCGCGGTGGATCTTGGCCACCAGGGGGCGGCGCAGCCGGGGCCGGGCGAATCCGGCCAAGGATTCGTGGCCGACGATAAGCGGCGGCTTGCGGTTGTGGATGGACAGGGCGTCGGCCACCAGATTGTCGAAATTGGTGGTCACCACCACCTTGTGCCGCGTCTTGTCGATGATTTCCGCCAACAGCGAATAGCCCAGATAGGGCTCCGCACGCTCCATCAGTTGCTCCAGGGCCGCAAACCCGGAATCTGGATCGTTGCCGAAGCATTTTTCAAAAATCTGCGGATAATACTGAGCGATGTTCTCAATGGTCAGCCCGTCAATGCTCGGCTGACCGGATGCAACCCACGCTTCGAGAGCCTGACCATCTAAACAATGGCGGCCATGCATTTCCTTGAGCCACCCCGTTGCCAGGGTCATGCCGGCGGGGATGCCGGAAGTGACCGAAGCGCCCGCCCCCAGCACAAAGGCCAGCGAACGGTCGGGCATGTCGGCGTCAATCTGCTTGATTGCAGCCAACACTCCTTTGGATGTCCATTCTTCACAAGGCGTCATCGTCGCATTCGCTTCCCGTGGCGGTGAGAGTCGGAGAAAACCTTTCCCGGATTACAACCTTGCAATCGGGACGGGCATTTGCCCCCTACCCCTACAATCAATCGAAGATTTGTTCAACAACATCGTGCTATTGAGAAGAACCCCCCGCAGACAGAGATGCGCGGGCGAGGAACGGGGAGAGAACGGGGGAAGAGCTGAGACGGCCTCAATCCCCAGGCGGGTAATGAATCGCCAGCCACACCGACGGCTGGGCGGGATCGGTCCAGTTGACGCGGTGGCGACGGTGGGCGGCGATGTTGACCCAATCGCCTGGCCCAAGCCGACGCGGCGCGGCTTCATCTTCAAATTGCAGCTCGGCAGCGCCAGAGAGCAGCACCACCCACTCGGCCAGTTCCTGGTCGTACCAGAACCCCGGCGGGCTGGCCTGTCCGGTGGAGACGATCCGTTCCACCCGCACCGCCGCATCGCACACCAGCTGGTCCATCCATTCTTCCGGCCCTGCGGCCGCCTCAAGCCCTGCAAAAAGATTGCCTGCCATCCTCGCCTCCTTGATTGACACGCCGCCAGCCCTGCCTGGAGCCGGCAGATTTGCCCCTGAACCGCGCCTTTTCACCCCACCCGCGCGACATCGACCTCCACCGACAGGGTGTGGACGCCGCCGCCCATGACCACGCCTTTGACCGGGGCGACGTCGCTGTAATCCCGGCCCCAGGCCAGGGTGACGTGCGACTCGCCGGCCAGGACGTTGTTGGTCGGGTCGAGATCCACCCAGCCCTCGTCGGGCACATACAGGGCCACCCAGGCGTGGGAGGCGTCGGCCCCGACCAGCTTGATTTTGCCCGGCGGCGGCAGGGTCTCCAGATAGCCGCTGACGTAGCGCGCCGCCAAGCCCAGCGAGCGCAGGCAGGCAATGGCCAGATGGGAGAAATCCTGGCACACGCCCCGGCGGGTGGCCAGCACCTGAGTCACCGGGGTGTCGACCGTGCTGGCCGATTTGTCGTAGGCAAACTCGTTGAAAATCCGGCCCATCAGATCTAACCCGCCCTCAAGCACCGGCCTGCCGGGCGGAAAGGAGATGCGCGCATAGTCAAGGATGGCGGGGTTGATCGAGATCATCGGGCTGGGAAACACGAACTGCGAGGCGTCCAGTTCCTCAGGCTGCAGGTGCGCAACCAGCCGCTGCACCGCCGTCTCCCAGGGCAGGGTCGCGGCGGCGTCCGGGTTCTGCGCCCGACCGGTGCGGACAATGCTGACCGCAGTCAACGACAGGGCCTTGTGGGGCTGCTGCACCATGAACACGTGGGCGATGTTGTCGAAATAATCGATGCGACGGTGCAGGTACTGGGGTTGGGGATCAAAGACCAACTCAGCCTGCAGCACCTGCTGACGGGCGGTGGCCCGGGGGGTTAAAAAAAGCTCGTTCTGCGACAGCGAAGCCGGCTCCGAATACTGGTAGGCGGTGGTGTGGGTGATGCGGTATTTCATGGCTCGCGCTCGCCCAACCGCACCGAGAAATGGGGCGTGGCCGTGACCCTGCTCAGGTAATGGGCGCTGACTTGCTGGGCGAATTCGAGCAGGCGGGCCTCCATGGTTTCCAGGAAGGTGTTCAGCGGCGCCTCGTTCTCGGCGCTGCCGCTGCTGCAGGCCAGACCGGTGAGATCGAGCAGGCGGATGGCGGTGAGCATCGACAGGCTCATCCGTTCCTCGGCGCTGGCAAAACGGCGCTCGTTCTGGCGGGGCAGATCCTCGACGTGGGCGGCCAGCTGGCTGAACTGGAAGGCCAGCGATTTGGGATTGGACTCGTCGAGCAGCAGCAGATCGAGCACCGGGGCCAACTGAAAGGCGGTGCGGTAGCGGGCCCGGTAGGTCATGATGCTGTCGGACACCTCAAGCAGGGCCTCAAGCGCGTTCTGGGAAACCGCGCAGACCCGCGGCAGCCCCTCCCGGAGCAGGCTGATCTGGTGCAGCCCGCGCTCGATCCGGCGGCCCATGTCCATGAACCGCCAGCCCAGGCTGCGGGTCATGCCTTCCATGGCGAGCCCGCTGAAGGCGCTCAGGGTGAACAGGGTGTTGTCGAGCTGATCCTGCGGGTCGGCGGCCGGGTTGTCGCCGAATTCGTCCAGCCGGTTGATCACCCGCCAGGAATCGCGACTGAGCCGGTCGCGGACATTGCGGGCCGCGTCCTGCACCCGCTTGAGAATGGCGATGACGCTCTCCGGCCGATCCTCCTGATACAGGGCCGCAAACAACTGCGCCTCCAATTCCTGGGAGGAATAGCCGCCCTCCTCCGGAAGCGCGGGGATGGCGTGGCCGGCCCGGAGCAGATTGAGCAGAAATTCCAGCTCCGGGATGTCCTCGGGCCGAGCCTCGCTGGAGAGGCGGCGGAACACCGAGCGCAGCAGCCGGATCAGCCCCTCGGCCCGCTCCAGATAACGGCCCAGCCAGAGCAGATGATCGGCCACCCGGCTGGGCAGGTCGCTGGAACGCCGGACCTCGGCCACGGCATGCAGCCCGCCGAGCATGCTGAAGGGTTCCACCGGCTGGTCGGAGAGCACCCAGATGTCCTTGCTCTGCAGCCGTTCCGGGACGCCGGCGAGCAGCGCCTCGGTGTCGGCGGCAGTGATCGCCAGACCGCCGGGCATGACCGCAAATCCTTCCTCAGTGGCGCAGGCAAAGACGCGCAGCAGCGCGGGCCGGGCGTGAATCCGTCCACCCTCCCAGACCGGAACCGTGGACGGACGCACCGGTTCCCAGGCCATAAAGGCAAACGGGGCAGAATGAATGGCCGCCAGCAGATCGGAATCAAACGGCGTTGAACGGTCAAGGGCCGGGGCAATGATCAGCTGATTGAGCTGGGCCCTGGCGCGCCGCTCTCCCTCCGCATGCCCGCACCACCAGGCCGGATGGTTTTCCAGCAGCAAGTCCTCGCCCATGAGCGAGCGGCAGAGTTCGGGCAGAAACACCGGCAACACCGGGGTTTCGGCAAAACCGGCGCCAATGGGGTTGGCAATGTCGATGTTCTGCTCGCGCGCCACCTGGATCAGGCCGGCGACGCCGGCGGAGGTTTCCCGGCGCAGGGCAAAGGGATCGCTCTGCTGATCGCTGATGTGGCGGAAAATGGTGTCCACCGGCTCCAGTCCGGCCAGTTTTTTAAGATACACCCGGCCGTTGCGCACGGTCAGATCCTGCCCTTCGACCAGCGGATAGCCCAGGTAGCGCGACAGCAGCGCCTGCTCGAAGTAGATGGGGCTGTCCGGTCCCGGCGAAAGCAGGACGATGTTGGGATCTTCCCGCCGCAGGGCCGAGCGTTGGGTCAGCCCGGTGTGCAGGGTCTGGAAAAACGGGGCCAGCCGCCGGATCTGGGTGTGCTGATACAGCTCGGGAAACATCCGCGAAATCACGATCCGGTTTTCCAGGGCATAGCCCAACCCGACCGGACTGGCGCTGTAATCGCGCAGCACCCGGAAATTGCCGTCCGGACCCCGGTAGAGATCAGCCGCATACAAGGTCAGATAACGGCCGCAGGACGGGCGGACATTATGGCAGGTGTGGAGGAAATGGGGATTGGCAAAGACCAGCTGCGAGGGCAGCCGGCCGGTTTTCAACAAGTCCTGGGGGCCGTAGACGTCGGCAAGAATCTGTTCCAGCAGTCGGGCCCGCTGGATCAGCCCGGTCTCCAGCCGGCTCCATTCCCGCACGGTCAGGGGCAGCGGAATCTGCTCCAGGGCCCAGGGCGTGCCCCGGCCGTCCGGCGCGTCAAAGGGGTTGTAGGTGGCGCCGTCCTCATGGCGCATGCGCTTGACCCGCTCCTGCCGTTGCCCCAGCAGTTCAGGCCCGGCGGCGTTGACGGCGGCGACGATGGACTGCCAGTGGGCGCGCGGCTGACCGCAGCCGGCAAAGGCCTCGCAATACACGCCGTCCGGGCAGACCACCCCGTCAAACAGAGAGGCGGAGCCATTGCCCGGCCGTTGCGGATCGGCGAACTGGGTCGTGTTCATGGCAGCGGACCGGCTTGGTTGATCTCGCGAACCAAAGCGTCAGGGAGCATTCTGGACCAATTCGACACGTTCACCGCCGCAGATCGAGGGTGTAAGGAAACGAGGGATTGTTTTCCTGGGGGGGCAGCGGCCGGTTCCCGCCCGGGGTGTGGCCGTGGGGGATGAAACGGGCGTGTCTGCGGCCCTCGGCCTCGTAGCTGTTGACCGGCAGCACTTCGTGGCTGCGGCCGCCCGGATGTCCCACGTGATAGGTGCAGCCGGCCACTGCCCGGCCCGTCCAGGAGTCAAACAGATCGATGGTCAGCGGGGCGTGGACCCCGATGGTCGGATGCAGGCAGGACGGCGGTTGCCAGGCCCGGAAACGGACCCCGCCGATAAAAACGCCCCGGGTGGTTGTCGGCTGCAGGGGCACGCGGCGGCCGTTGCAGATCAGCAGATAACGCTCGTCCGTCATGCCCGAGATTTTGATCTGAATCCGCTCCACCGAACTGTCGACGTAGCGCACCGTGCCGCCGCCGCCCGGTTCCTCGCCCAGCACATGCCAGGGTTCCAGGGCCTGGCGCAGCTCGATCTCCATGCCCTGGGACTCGATCCGCCCGTGGATGGGGAAGCGGAACTCGAAATGGGGGTGGAAAAAATCCATGGACAGGGGAAAGCCGGCCTCGGTGAGGATCGCCAGCACATCGGCCAGATCGTCGCCCACCGGCTGGGGCAGCATGAAACGGTCGTGGAGGCTCGTGCCCCAGCGCACCAGGGGCTGACGATAGGGCGTCTTCCAAAACCAGGCCACGCAGATGCGCAGCAGCAACTGCTGGGCCAAGCTCATGCGGGCGTGCGGCGGCATCTCAAAGGCGCGGAACTCGAGCAGTCCCAGGCGGCCGGCGCTGCTGTCCGGCGAATAGAGCTTGTCGATGCAAAACTCGGCCCGGTGGGTGTTGCCGCTGACGTCCACCAGCAGATGGCGGAACAACCGGTCCACCAGCCAGGGCGGACAGGGCTTGCCGGGGCCGGTCTGCCGGTCCAGCTCGGCAAAGGCGATCTCCAGCTCGTACAAACTGTCGTGGCGGGCTTCGTCGATGCGCGGCTGCTGGCTGGTCGGGCCGATGAACAAACCGGAAAACAGGAACGACAGCGAGGGATGATTGTTCCAGAAACTGAGGAAGCTGCGCAGCAGATCGGGCCGGCGGAGAAAGGGGCTGTCCGCGGGCTCGGCGCCGCCGACCACAATATGGTTGCCGCCGCCGGTGCCGGTCTGCCGGCCGTCGACCAGAAATTTTTCCGTGGCCAGGCGCGATTGCCGGGCCGTCTCGTAAAGGGCGGTGGTGCAGTCCACCATCTGCCGCCAGCTGTGCATCGGCTGAATGTTGACCTCAATCACGCCAGGGTCCGGGGTGATCTTCAAACATTCCAAGCGGGGATCAGCCGGCGGGGTGTAGCCTTCGATCACCACCGGCATCCCGGTTTGCCGGGCGCTGGCCTCGACTGCGGCCACCAGTTCCAGGTAGCCTTCAAGCTTGACGATCGGCGGCATGAACACATGCAGCCTCCCCTCGCGCGGCTGCACGCACAGGGCGGTGCGCACGATCCAGGCGGCCGATTCGCCGGGAGCGAGCTGCGGGTCGGCATAGGGCGCGGGCTGGGTGCGCACGCCCTTGCCGGCAGCTTCTCCCGGCGCTTCCGACGCTTCCGGCTCTCCCTGCAGCGAAGGCTGGGCCGCGTGGAAATCGGGCAGCGGGTCGCGTTCGGCCAGGGGATCAAGCGGATAATCGACCGGGAAGTCAGCCTTGGACACCCAGGGCAGCGATTCCAGGGGCAGACGCAGGCCCGCCGGCGAATCGCCGGGCAGCAGGAACAGGTGGTCGCCGCGCAACGGCCAGGGGCCGCTTTTCCAGGAACCGTGCTGCAACGGCAACACATACCCCACCACCGCGCCCAGGCCGCGTTCAAAGGCGCGGGCCATGCGGACCCGGGCCTCAACGTCCTCCAGTCGGGGATCGGTGGGGTCGATATTCACCGGCAACCGCTGTTCCTTGTAGAGGTAGTAAAAAATATCCTCAAAGCTTTCGCGGATAAAGTCCTGGCTCACGCCCAGCTGGTCGGCCAGGGTCTCGATGAACAGCTTGGCCTCGGCCGCGCCGAAACCATAGTCTTTGGAAAGATCCGCCAACCATTGGTCGTCGGTCCACACCGGAACCCCGTCGCGCCGCCAGTAACAGCCCAGGGCCCAGCGCGGCAGGGATTCGCCCGGATACCACTTGCCCTGGCCGCAGTGGAGCAGACTCCCCTGTGCCCATTGATGGCGCAATCCGTGCATCAGCCGCTGGGACAACTGCAGCTTCTCCTCGCCCAGGGCGTCGGTGTTCCACTGGGGATGGTCCATGTCGTCAATGCCGACAAAGGTCGGCTCGCCGCCCATGGTCAGGCGCACGTCCTCGGCCTCCAAAATCTGATCCACCCGGTCGCCCAGGGCCACAATCCGCTCCCAGACCTCCTCGGGATAGGGCCGGGTGGAACGCGGTTCCTCGCGGATGCGGCGCACGCTCATCTGATGGTCAAACTCGACCTCGCACAACTCCAGCGCCCCGGTGATCGGGGCCGCGCTCTGCGGTTCGGGCGAGCAGGCCAGGGGGATGTGGCCCTCGCCGGCAAAGAGCCCGGAGGTGGGGTCCATGCCCACCCAACCGGCGCCGGGCAAATACACCTCGGTCCAGGCGTGGAGATCGGTGAAATCGGCAGCCGGTCCCGACGGCCCGTCGAGCGATTTAACGTCCGGCGCCAGTTGGATCAGGTAGCCGGAGACAAACCGCGCCGCCAGCCCCAGATGGCGGAGGATATTGACCAGCAGCCAGGCCGAATCGCGGCAGGAACCGCTGCTAGAGGCGAGGGTCTGCTCGCAGCTCTGCACATTGGGTTCCATGCGGATCAGGTAGCGGATATCCTGGCTCAGCCGCATATTGAGGGCCACGAAAAAATCAATGGTCCGCTGCGGACTGCGGTCGATCTCCTTGAGATACGCGCTCAACCGGGGGCCCGCCGGTTCGCGGACCAGATAAGGCCCCAGCTCGATTTTCAGCGCCGGATCATAGACAAAGGGAAAGCTCTCGGCCGTGGGTTCCAGAAAAAAATCAAAGGGGTTGATGACGATCATCTCGGCAATCAGATCCACCTCCACCGCAAAGGCGTCGGTTTTTTCCGGGAAGACCAGCCGGCCGAGGTAGTTGCTGAACGGGTCCTGTTGCCAGTTGAGAAAATGGCCCTTGGGGGTGACCGTCATCGAATAGCTGAGGATCGGGGTGCGGCTGTGGGGAGCCGGACGCAGCCGCACCACCTGCGGAGACAGGGTGATGGGACGGTCGTAGCGGTAGGTGGTGCGATGGTTCAGGGCAACATGGATTCCCACGGGCGTTCCTTTGCAGCAACAGGGATCAAGCCGCCGTGATCGGCAACGGCCATGCCCCTTGGTTAAAGTCAAAAATTCATCCCGACGAACACGGGGCGTGACGCGCACGGCACAACCTCGTCGAGGGCGGAGGGGAGAACATTTCGAGCCAAGCGAGCAATCTCAGACCATTATGAGATTGCGCCTCGCCGGCGCTCGTCGAAAAACACAAACCGCAACCCATAGCCTGGATGCAGTGCAACGGAATCCGGGAACAGGTCGAAGCAGACCCCGGATTCCGCAAGCTGCGTAACAACAACCGCCCTACTGCTGACCAGCCGACGCTTCCGCCAGGGGCTTGAGATTGAAAAAGGTGGCGCCAATGGCGCCGCCCACCTGGTTGAGCCGGGTCTGGAGATTGTCCAGGTACTCGTGCATCCCCTGGTTAATGACGTCGTCGATGTCGGTGTACTCCAGATCGGCCTTGAGGCGGCCAAGCAACTTCTCCGCCGGGTTCGAGCCGGCGCCGTTGGCCGATCCGTTCATGATCCGCTCCAGACAGATCTGCGCCTTGTTGACGCAGTGGCGGATCGAACGCGGGAACTGGTTGTCAAAGATGAGAAAGCTCGCCACCATCCGCGGGTTGATCAGATGATGTTCCTTGCGGTACATTTCAAAGGCGCTGGCCGATTTCAATACCGCCGTCCACTGGATGTTGTCAATGGGCGTGTTGATCAGGTCGGCCTCGGGCAGGAGCATGAAATACTTGACGTCGAGGATGCGCGAGGTCTTGTCGGCGCGCTCCATCATCATGCCAATGCGGGCAAAATTCCAGGCCTCGCCGTGGCTCATAGTCGAATCCAGCAGGCCAGTGAACAGGTGGCTGCGCATCTGGATGATCTTGAAAAATTTATGCGGGGCCTGCAGGGCCATGGGCTGAAACCGGGGATCCGCCAGTTCCAGGTAAAAGGTGTTGAGGTGCTCCCACATCTCCGAGCTGATGATCTCGCGGATGGAGCGGCCGTTTTCCCGGGCCGCCGCCAGGCAGGAGAGGATCGAGTTGGGGTAGCGGCGGTCAAAGGTGAGAAAGTTGATCACCGCCTCCTGGGTGTAGTCGGGATAATGTTCCTCGAACAGCTCCTGGTCGCCGGTGATCAGCACCAGCGGTTCCCAGTGTTTGCCCCGCTCCGAGGGTAGGTCGAGCAGTAGGTTGAGGTTGACGCTGATAAAGCGGGCAACGTTTTCCGCCCGTTCGATGTATCGGCACATCCAATAGATTGAGTTGGCCACGCGGCTGAGCATTTTGGTTCCTCCTTGTCGTCTCGCTTACAGCACCCAGGTGTCCTTGGAGCCGCCGCCCTGGGACGAATTGACCACCAGCGACCCTTTTTTCAGGGCCACCCGGGTCAGGCCGCCGGGCTGGACATAGATTTCCTTGCCGAAAAGCACGTAGGGCCGCAAATCCACATGGCGGCCCTCGATGCGGTCGCCGACAAGGGTCGGCACCCGGGAAAGCGAAATGGTGGGCTGGGCCATGTAGTTGCGCGGCTCGGCCTTGATTTTTTCAGCAAAGAGGTCGCGCTCGGCCTGGCTGGCGTGCGGGCCGACCAGCATGCCGTAGCCGCCGGATTCGTTGGCCGCCTTGACCACCAGTTGGTCAAGATGCGCCAGCACATAGGCGCGGTCCGCGTCGTTGTCGCAGATATAGGTGGGCACGTTGGGCAGAATCGGTTCTTCGCCGGTGTAGTATTTAATGATCTTCGGCACATAGGCGTAGATGACCTTGTCGTCGGCAATGCCGGTGCCAGGCGCGTTGGCCATGGCAATCCGGCCCGCCTTGTACGCGCCGATCAAGCCTTTGACCCCCAGCATCGAATCGGGGCGGAAAACTTCAGGATCGATGAAATCGTCGTCGATGCGGCGGTAGAGCACGTCCACCCGCTTCAGTCCCTTGGTGGTGAGCATGTGGACATAGCCGTCAACAACCACCAGATCCTGGCCCTCGACCAGTTCGACGCCCATCTGCTGGGAGAGAAACGAGTGCTCGAAATAGGCGCTGTTGTAGATTCCGGGGGTCAGCACGCCGATGGTCGGCCGGGCGACGTGGTCGGGCGCGAGATACTGCAGCATCTCCAGGAGCTTGTTGGGGTAGTCGTCCACCGGCCGGACCCGTGAGTCGTCGAACACCTGCGGAAAGGTGCGTTTCAGCACCTGCCGGTTTTCCAGCACGTAGGACACGCCGGAGGGGCAGCGGAGATTGTCCTCCAGCACGTAGAAAACGCCGTCGCGGTCGCGCACCAGATCAGTGCCGGTGACGTGACACCAGATGCGTTTGGGTGGAGTAAAGCCTTCGCACTCCTTGCGGTAGGTGCGGCTGCTGAGCACCAGATCCTCGGGCACGACCTTGTCCTTGAGGATCTTTTTGTCGTTGTAGATGTCCTGGAGGAACTCGTTGAGGGCAAAGATGCGCTGTTTGAGGCCGCTTTCGATCTGCTGCCAGTCGCTGGCCGGCACGATCCGGGGGATGATGTCAAAGGGGAAGATTTTCTCTGTGCCCTCGTCGCGGCCGTAGACGTTGAAGGTGATGCCCATCTTGAGCAGCAGGGTTTCAGCCGCCTTCTGCCGCATAGTCAGATCGCCGGGCGGCAGGGATTCGATTTTGTCCACCAGCAGCTGAGCGCCGGGCCGTGGTCTGCCGTCTGCGTCGATCAGCTCGTCGTAGAAATCCCCTGGATCGTAGGTCGTAAAGGTTTCCATCCTGTTTCCCCCTCGTTCAATGCTGGCTTTAGGCCGGGTACAGGCCGCAGTCAGGCGATAGTATACTGAAAAAAAGCAAGAATCTACGAAAAGTTCTCATTGCCGGCACAGGCGCCGAGCGACGATTGCAAACATTGTGAAAACAGTTGTTTGCGCAGCAGACACACAGGCGGATTGCAGCCGTTTGACAAAAACCGCGACAAACGGCGATGGGGCCTGAGAACGTGCCCCTGCCCCTGTCTCGCATCCACGAAGACCTGCCCGCTCTGTCATCTCGACCAAAGGGAGAGATCTCTTCCCGTCACCAGATTTCTTCTCCCGTGCTCGTCGTAATGACCGACGGGCGAGTTTTTTGTTGTCGAATCTGCGGAAAAATCCCAACCAAGGTCATTTCGAGCGCAGCGAGAAATCTCCGGGGCAAAGAATGTGCGCTCGCATCCACGACGCCCCTCCCCTGGTGCGATCGTTCCCACGCTCCAGCGTGGGAATGCAGCCCTGGGCGCTCCAGCTCCCTCATGCCGACAAGGGTCGCGTGGGTCGCATCTCCAAATTGGCGTGTGGCGGCCCCCCATCCTCTGTCTCCCTGCGGGAGGGGCATTCTTTTCTTTGCTTGCCCAAAGAAAAGAAACAAAAGAAAGGGCAGCCCTGCCGCTGAGACTGCCCCGTTCGCCAAGGTGCGGAACCGGCGGGGCAATAACTCGCTGCGCTCAAACAGTTTGCCCCTTCATCCGGTTCCGCGCCTCGCCGCCCGGCGCAGCGCCAACGGCCCCCATCGTGCCCGAATCCCCCTCAACGAAACAAGCCGCAATCCGGCGGGGCGCACGTCCGTGGCCACTGAGAGTCGGGTAGATTGGGTAAGGAACGAACCCCAACAAAAACAGGCAATTGGATCCGCACGCTCCCCGTCATGTCATCTCGGCCAAAGGGAGAGATCTTCAGCATCTCGAGATTTCTCCTCGCGCTGCTCGTCGAAAAGACAGACGCGGGAAGAGTTTGCTCCAAAATTTACGGCATACGCCCGACCCTTGGTCATATAAAGGCATTTCGAGCGCAGCGAGAAATCTCCGGGGCTGCAAAGGAATTTGCGCTCGCATCCGCGACAATCTGCCCTGGTGCGATCGTTCCCACGCGCCAGCGTGGGAACGCAGTCGTAGCCTGGATGGAGCGCAGCGCAATCCGGGATCACGATAAAAATCCCCGGATTCCGCAGACGAATCAGTCCCTGCCGGGCAAGGCCGGTTTGGGGCAGAACGGCAGGTAATCCGCCTGCATCCGGTCCTTGAGATTGACGCCGGTGGTCTGCAGGCGCAGGGCCTCTTCCACCAGATAGGCCAGCTTGCGCACCCCTTGGCCAACGGGCAGGCCGCCGGCACGGACATTGGAAATGCAGTTGCGGGCCTCGTCCGAGGTGCCGATTCTGGGCGCGTAGATAAGGTATACGCCCATGGAGTTGGGCGAACTGAGCCCCGGCCGCTCGCCAATCAGCATCACCACCAACCGGGCGCCAAGCAGTTCCCCAATCTCGTCTCCGGTGGCCACCCGGCAGTTGCGCACCAGGCAGACCGGGCCAAGGGCAAACGGGGTGTGCGCCGCGCACAGCCCGATAAATTCCCGGACAAAAGCCACCGCGTTTTCATGGATGGCCCTGGATGAAAGGCCGTCGCCGATCACCAGGGCCAAATCGCAGCCGTTCGTCGGTTGGCGCTTTTTGAGCATGGCGCGCGAATCCCCGTCCAGCCTGCGCCCGAGGTCGGGTCGGGTGAGATATTCGGCCCGGTCGCGGGCTGCGCTGTGCAACGCCAGCGTTTGTAACCCCAATGTCTGCAACTCCGGCGCAAGCTGATCGATCGCCAGCGGCAAATGCACCGCATCCCGCGCCTGGGCATGGGCCAGCCGCAATTCCAGTACCGCCGCCAGCGGCAGACTGGCGCCGCACCGGCCCAGGGCAATGCGGGCGTCGGTGAACTGCCGCAGTTCCGCCCAGGGATCAGCCGTCACCGGCGAGGCCTT
Organism: Desulfobulbus sp.; assembly: GCF_030824455.1. Taxonomy (GTDB): domain Bacteria; phylum Desulfobacterota; class Desulfobulbia; order Desulfobulbales; family Desulfobulbaceae; genus Desulfobulbus. Next base: position 9,098 of record NZ_JAVBXR010000107.1, on the reverse strand, counting down.
CATTTCCGCAAATTCCAAAGCGTCCGCAACTTCCGCCGTCTGTTCAATCTGCACTGGCCTGCGGGTCATAGCCATCCCTCCGGCAGGCTGAGCAACCGGCTGTTGGCCCGAATCGGCTGCAAGCGACCGTCGCCTGCGTTGACAATCCCCTGCTCGACAAGCCAGCGCTGGAACTCCGGGGCCGGGGTGCGACCAAGCAGACGGCGCAGATAGGCGGCGTCGTGAAACGAGGTGGACTGGTAATTGAGCATGATGTCGTCGGCGCCGGGCACGCCCATGATAAAGGTGCAGCCAGCCGCGCCCAGCAGGGTCAGCAGCGCGTCCATGTCGTCCTGATCGGCCTCGGCGTGATTGGTGTAGCAGATGTCCACGCCCATCGGCAGCCCCAGCAACTTGCCGCAGAAATGGTCTTCCAGGCCGGCGCGGATAATCTCCTTGCCGTTGTACAGATACTCCGGGCCAATGAAGCCGACCACCGAGTTGACCAACAGCGGCCGGAACCGGCGCGCCACCCCGTAGGCCCGCGCCTCCAGGGTCTGCTGGTCAATGCCGTGATGGCTGTTGGCCGACAGGGCGCTGCCCTGCCCGGTCTCGAAATACATCACATTGTCGCCCAAACTGCCGCGCCCCAGCGCCAGGGTGGCCTCGTGCGCCTCGGCCAGGAGCGCCAGGTCGACGCCAAAGCTGCGGTTGGCCGCTTCGGTTCCGGCGATGGACTGGAAACAGAGGTCCACCGGCGCGCCGCACCTGATCGCCTCCATGGTGGTGGTCACATGGGTGAGCACGCAGCTCTGGGTGGGGATGCGGTAGCGGTCGCGGATCTGGTCGAGCATTTCCAGCAACCGCCGGATGTTGTCGACGCTGTCGGTGGCCGGGTTGATGCCGATCACCGCGTCGCCGCAGCCGTAGCACAGGCCGTCGAGGATGGAGGCGGCAATGCCTCGGGGGTCGTCGGTGGGATGGTTGGGCTGCAGCCGGACGCCAAAGGTCCCAGCCAAACCCAGGGTGTTGCGAAAACGGGTGATCACCCGGCATTTGGACGCCGCAAGAATCAGATCCTGCACCCGCATCAGCTTGGCCACGCCGGCAACCATCTCCGGCGTCAACCCCGGCGCCAGGGCGGCCAGGGTTTCGGCGTCCGCCGCTTCAGACAGCAGCCAGTCGCGCAGTTCGCCCACCGAAAATCCGGCCACCGGCGCAAAGGCGTCGCGGTCGTGGCTGTCGATGATCAACCGGGTGACCTCGTCCTCTTCGTAGGGAACAACCGGCTGTTCCAGGAAGATGGTCAGCGGCAGCTCGGCCAGAACCAGCTGGGCCGCAACCCGTTCCTCGGCGCTGGTTGCGGCTATCCCGGCCAGCCGGTCGCCCGAGCGCTCAGGGCTGGCCTTGGCCAATACTTCAGCCAGATCGGCGAAACCATAGGTGCGATGTTGCAGGGTGCAGGTATGCATAGCGGCTCGGGCCGTGGTCGTTTCTCCGCGCGATCACGGCAAACGACCACGGCCACTCTCCATTTCAGTCGTCGATTCGTACAGGTTTCACTTCAACCGCAACCGGCATGGCCAGCACCTGCTCCACCAGCGCATCCTTGCTGGCAAAGAGCTTGTAGTAGACAAAGGCCGCCGCCATGATCGCTCCAAAAATCAGGGCCAAACTCTGGTTGTAGTAGATGACGGCCGCAAAGGCCACCACCGCAATCACCAGACCAATCGCCGGCGCAACCGGGTAGAACGGGGTTTTGAAGGGCCGCGCCATGTGCGGATGGTTCTTGCGCAGGGCAAAGATGGTGATCAGCGAAATGATGTAGAGCACCAGGGCGCCGAACACGGCAATGGTGATGATCTCGCCGGTTTTGCCGCTCATCAGGGCGATGATGCCGATCACCAGATTGAACAGCAGGGCGTTCATCGGGGTTTTGAACCGGGGGCTGACCTTGCCCAACGCCGGATGCATGTAGCCGACCCGGCCCAGTTCCAGCACCGCGCGACCGGCGGCCAGGATGATGCCGTGGAACGAGGCGACCAGGCCAAACAGGCCAATGAAGATCAGCATGTGGTAGAGCAGATGGTTGTCGCCGACCACATGGGCCAGGGCCAGCGGCAGGGGCGAATCGGAAGCGGCCGCGCCGGGGGTGGGATAGACGATGGCCTCCCAGCCGTTGACGCCCACCGAAGTGGCAAAGGTGATGATCGCCAAGGCCACCAGGGTTAGAATGGCGGCGCCAAAGCCGATCAGGATGTTGCGCTGCGGGTTGATGGTCTCCTCGGCCACGTTGGCCACGCCCTCAATGGCCAGGAAAAACCAGATGGCAAAGGGAATGGCGGCAAAGGCCCCGCCCCAGCCGTTGGGCAGGGCGTTGACCGTGATCTTTTCCAGGGAAAATCCGGGAGCGGTCACCCCGGCAAAAATCAGCAGTTCGGCCACCGCCAGCACAGTGATGAACAGCTCGAAGCGGGCCGCAGCCTGAACTCCGTAGATGTTCAAAGCGGTGAAAACAATATAGGCGGCCACTGCGATTGCCATCACCGGCACGTCGGGCAAAAAGAGATGGAAATAGGCGCCGATGGCGGCGGCAATGGCCGGCGGCGCAAACACAAATTCAATCACCTGGGCCATGCCAGCGATAAAGCCGAGATCCTTGCCCAAGCCCTTGGTGGCGTAATCAAACACCCCGCCCGCCTTGGGAATGGCGCAGGCCAGTTCGGTATAGCTGAAGGTGAAGGTCAGGTACATGACGATGATGAACAGGGTGGCCACCGCCAACCCCAAAGTGCCGCCCTTCTCCAGGCCAAGGTTCCAGCCGAAATACATGCCGGAGATCACGTAGCCGACTCCCAGCCCCCAAAGCATCCAGGGCCCTAACTTCCTTTCCAGTTGCACTGCCGATGTGTTGTTGCTCATACCACTCCCTCTTTCCTGTGGAACAAAGATGAACATCGCCCCCGGATCACGCCCGGAGACGGGTTGACTGCGCCAGGCCTGGGAGCGCCAGGCTCCGCAGGTCACGCCGGTACATAGCAACATCCGGTCCACCCATGAAATATTCAAGCAACTTATTAATATTATTAATTTTACGTTAATTACATTCCTGAATCAAATTTTCCATTTTTGAAATTTTTATTTGTTTAACGATACGTTTTTGGCGATAACGAGACAATGTCGGCGAAGTGGCGTTTTGAGACGGGGCATGATCGTTCCCATGCTCCAGCGTGGGAACACAACCCTGGACGCTCCAGCGTCCCGTTTTGCTCTGCGACCTCGCCGTGCGTGTTGAGATGACCGACGCGCGCAGTTGTTGCAATAAAATCGGAATGATCCGTCTCGAGAAGGAACAGTCGGAAGAAGGACGCCAGAAACTTTGCGCAGATTGCTTCACTGGCTTCCACATCAGCGCTCTTGCCGCCTGAAGCCCTTGCCGCCCAAGGCATTTCACGACTTCACAGACGCGCCACACCCGCAAGGTCAACCACAACGCCCTGTTTTCCGTTGACTTTCCAAGGAAAACACCGTGCCGCACAAGGGTTACAGCTTGCATGGCAACCCCGGAGAAGATGACCGAGGTGAAATATGGGGTCGAGTCCAAACCCCTCTTGCTTGCGTTGCGCGGCATTGATCGGCAAATCAGCACAATAATAATCGCGCGACACAAGGGATTTGGCCTACTACCCGTTCGACCCCGCGCCTGTTTTAGGTAACCCGCGCCCCGTATTTTTTTGATATGACGGCGAAGGGAGGTGGGATATACTGTCCCCGAAATCCGGAATCTGGCTTGGGGCAACAGCCTCATACTTATCGGATGTATATATCACCATGTGGCACTGGCACATTTTTTCATCTTCTCAGAAACCTTGCGCTGCAGTCAATTTGAAGAAATTATCAATATTACAATAATATAAATTATGTTAATTGAAAAGATATGTTAATTTGTTCTTGGCCTGAATTGTTCAAGCTTTACCTGCTTTGTGCAATTGGAGGGGATCCCATTGCAGTGCAGGTGATAATTTTAACGCGGAGGAGATATGAAAAAAAAGGTCTTGCTAGGATTGGTAACAGGTATGCTTTTGATTAGTATCTCGGGAATAGCTAATGCGGATCCCACTCAAGAAACACCACAAACGGAAACAGGGATTATAATCACTTTTGAGGGAACTCCTCCTGCGCCTATCATTTTGTTTGAGCCTGAAATTTCTTTTATCCCCCCTGATCTAATTATCGACATGGGCGGCATTAGCGGTGCTGTCAGTGGTGGTGACGCTCCTTCTGGCGCTATACTTACAGGCATGGAGTCTGGAGAAGATGATACCCATTCTGGTGGCGTTATTATCACCATTGGCAATCCTGTTCCTGAACCGGCTACCATGCTTCTATTTGGTGTGGGGGTGACCAGTATTATTGCAGTTGGCAGAAAAAAAAGATAATTTTTCCCTTATCAATCAGCGCCATAAGGTGGCGCGATAAACGCTCTGCTTTTTTGTTCTTAAATTTCACCCGTTGATGATTTTATAAACGGCTTGCCGGCTGATGTTGAAATCAGCGGCCAATGTGTTGTCCTTCCATATGAGGCCGCCTATCTAGGGCGGCTTTTTTATCTCACGGCCCCGGATACCGGGTCTACTTCAAGCAGCGCGGGAATTACGGTGACAGTTTACCCAATCAATGAAGCTAAGGGAGCAGAATCAATTTACCCCATCCCTTTTAACCATATGTTTTTGAAAGGAATATGACGCGGGAGCATCCAAGGCTGCGTTCCCACGCTGGAGCGTGGGAACGATCAAACTTTGCGCAGATTGGTTCATCGGCTTTCGCGTCAGCCCTATTGCCTCCTGAAGCCCTTGTCGCCCAAGGATTTTCACAGCTCCGCAGAAGCCGCCACACCTGCAACGCCAACCACAACGCCTTGCTTTCCACTGACTTTTCAAGGAAAACACCGCACCGCACAAGGATTGCAGCTTGCCTGGATCGCTTGCCCCACCATTGGCGACATCATCGAAACCGGCAATGAGAGCTACCGCTTCAAAAACAGGGAATAACAACAACCGATAAAACCCGCTCAAGCTTTTTTCTTCCGCTCCGACGAGCAACACTTTGGCCCATTCTCGCTCCAGAAAAAAGTTTAAGCTCCCCTCTGTGACCCTATGCACACAGAGGAAACAACGAGCGTGTTTTTTATATTTCAGGGGGGCAATTTTGGACGCTGAAATGGGGGTCATTTTTCAAAGCTGATTGACAGGAAGCCCGAAGAAAGCGATGATTAATCACCCTTATCGCCTTTATCACTGCCATGAAAGGAACCGGGGCGCGCTCTTGGCGCTGCCAGTAGGGCGACCACTTCTTCACTGCGGAGTCGATGATAAATCGTTTACATCCTCTCACCTGGACAATCCGGACTCATCTCCTGATCATTGTCCTGCTGCTCACCGCTTTAATGGTCGGCTGGGCCGTCTCCGTCAACACCATGGTGAAGCGAATGGCGCTTGCCCGGGCTACCGATGCGGTTCACGAGCGTAGCGCCAAAATCTCCGAGCGCTATCTCGCCATCAGCCGGGAAACCCAACAGGTGTTGACCGCCCTGTCATCCAGCGAGGCGGTGCGGGATGGCGATTTTCAGGCCATCACCGCGCTTCTCGAAAAGAGTCACGCCGCCATGCCGCATTATTCAACCATGGTCGCCGCCTCGCCTGACGGCTTTGTTCGGGCTTGTTCGATTCCGGTCGCGCTGCCCCTTGATGTACGCCAGCGCCAGTGGTTCAGGCGGACCATGGAGAGCAAAGCCTTTGTTGTCGACGAGTTCATTATCAGCAAGTCGGCCAACACCGCCTCCCTGCCTTATGCACTACCGGTTCTCAACCAGGAAGGGGAGGTGCGGTTGATCCTCGGCGCCGCCCTGAAACTTTCGTTTTTCGAGGAGCTCTTCGCCGAAAAAATGACCTCTACAGGAGGTGAAGTTTACCTGCTGGATCACGATGACACCCTTCTCTTTGCCGCCGCAAAACCGCAGATGATTGGTCTTGCCGGCAAAGACTGTCTACCGCCAAACCTTTCCTTACGCGGGCCGGGGTTGCAAGAGACAGCTGTGGCAGGCGGCGATAAGGCAGGCAGCGTCTATGTGATCGTGCCGATCATTATCGGACAGCGCGAAAGCCGTTTTACCCTGGTGGTCGGACTGAACAAGAGGGAGTTGTACGCCGATGCGAAGCGGCAGATGACGGTCAATCTGCTCCTTCTTTGCGGATGCGCGACCGCCTTCGCCGTCATGCTCTTTGCCTATGGCCAGAGGGTGATCTCCGACCCACTGCGTCGCCTTCTGACCACCACCGGGGAGGTGTCTTCAGGGAACTTCTCCGCCCGCACCGGACTCTCCTGCCAATCGCCGGAGTTCGGAGTGTTGGCCCGGGCGATAGATGGCATGATTGCCGCTCTCGAGACCGATGTCAGCCATCGCCAGGAGCAGGAGAAGGCCCTGCTCGAGAGCGAGGCCCGCTTCAAGGCACTGGTGAACAATGCCGCCGACGCCATCTATCTAGCCGATGCGAACGGTCGCCTGCACGACGTTAACGCCGAGGCGGAGCGACAAACCGGCTATTCTCGGGAGGAGCTGCTCCGTATGGGTATTGCTGATGTCGATGCCCAGGTCCATGACGACAACGCCATGCTTGCCTCCTTTTTCGAGCATCTGGCAAGCGTGGGGAAAACCACTCTTGATACCGCCCATCGCACCAAGGACGGCGCCATTTTTCCGGTGGAGGTGCGCGTTGTCTATCTACCCTCGGAGACCGCGCCGATGATGCTTGGCGTGGCCCGTGACATCACTGAGCGTCGCCGCGCCGAGGAGGAGCAGGCCCGGCTCGAGGCGCAGCTGATGCAAGCCCAGAAAATGGAAGCTGTCGGTCAGCTTGCAGGAGGTGTGGCGCACGATTTCAACAATATGCTTGGGGTGATTACTGGCTATTCTGAAATGATTCTCATGCAGATGGACCCGTCTCACCAGTTTTACGACAAGTTGGAGCAAATCCAGAAAGCAGCCATGCGTTCCGCCGACTTGACCCGACAACTGTTGACCTTTGCCCGTAAACAGACAGTAGCTCTCAAAGTGCTTGATTTGAACGAGACCATAGAAGGGATGCTCACAATGCTGAGACGTCTCATCGGTGAAAACATCAGTCTCATTTGGATGCCCGGCACCGGTCTCTGGCCAATCAACATGGACCCGTCGCAGATCGACCAGATTCTTGCCAATCTCTGTGTCAATGGTCGTGATGCTATCGCCGGTGTAGGCAAACTGACGGTTGAAACACAAAACGTGAGCTATGACAAGGCGTACTGCGCCACTCATGAGGGGTCCCTGCCCGGGGACTATGTGCGGATTACCGTAAGCGATACCGGTAGCGGCATGGACAAGGAAACATTAGCCCATATCTTTGAACCGTTCTTTACCACCAAGGACGTGGGCGCGGGAACCGGCCTTGGTCTCGCCACGGTGTACGGGGCGGTTAAGCAGAACAACGGTTTTATTAACGTCTACAGCGAACCGGGACTGGGGACAACCTTCACCCTCTGCATCCCCCGGCACGTCGAGACGACCACAGAGACGCAGGCAACAGCATCTGCTAAACCTGTTGTATGTGGAGATGAAATCGTCATGCTGGTGGAGGATGAGCCGACACTTTTGCAAATGAGCAAGATGATGCTCGAAAGCCTTGGCTATACCATACTGGCAGCAGGCACTCCGAGCGAAGCCATCCGCCTGGCCGGTGAGTATCCCGGTCAGATACACCTGCTTGCAACTGATGTGATCATGCCTGAAATGAACGGCCGTGAATTGTCGGCACGATTACTGGAGAGTCGGCCTGAGATGAAATGTCTGTTCATGTCTGGCTATCCGGCCAATATCATCGCCAACCAGGGAGTGCTTAAGGAAGGAACGTCATTCATCCAGAAACCTTTCTCTCAAAATGAACTGGCCATCAAGATTCGAGAGGCCTTGGAGAGTTGAGGCTGACTCTGGGATGTGACGATCATTGCCAAAGCAAGGCGTGAATTACAGTGACAGTTTATCCAATTAATGAAGCTAAGGGAGCAGAGTAAATTCAAGCCATCCCTTAACCTCATGGTTTTGAACGAAATAAAATGTTGGGGCGCGGGAACGATCAAAAATGACGCCCCTCCCCCGCTAAGCACGGCGGAAATGGAGGGAGAGGAAGCGGTCCAGCTGATTGGCAAAGGCCTGGCGGTCGGCCTGATTGAACGAGGCGGGGCCGCCGGTTTCAACCCCGGTGGCCCGCAGGCTGTCCATGAAGTCGCGCATCGAGAGCCGGGCCTTGATGTTGTCGGTGGTGTAGAGTTCGCCGCGCGGGTTGAGCGCGTGGCCGCCCTTGGCGATCACCTCCGCCGCCAGGGGAATGTCGGCGGTGACCACCAGATCCCCGGCGTCCAGTCGGCGCACTATTTCATTGTCCGCCACGTCAAACCCGGCGCCGACCCGCACGGTGCGGATGTTTTTCAGGCGCGGAACCGCAAGCGGCTGATTGGCCACCAGGGTCATGGCCACCCCGGTGCGCTCGGCGGCGCGAAACAGAATCTCTTTGATCACCTTGGGACAGGCGTCGGCGTCAACCCAGATATGCACGTTTCCCTCATTGCGTTGAATGACTGCGGGCAGGCGAAAAGCGCTTGCCCCTGCCCTATACCGCATCGCCCACAGCTTGCCCCGCTTTTTTGCGCGCGCGCCAAAAGAAGACAACCGCCATTGCCCCGCCTTTATTCTGTGCTATGATGGCCCAAACGCTGCTCTAAACCGAGCACGCCCTAAACCCAACCGTAACAACCAGCATGGCGAGCCTTTTGATATGACCCAAGAAACAATCCGTTGCCCCAAATGTGCCCACGAGCAGACTAACCCGGTAGAGTGCGAGGCCTGCGGGCTGCTGTTTCGCCGCTACCAGCAGGCGCAGGAGCGCACCAAGGAGCAGCCGCCTGAACCGAGCCCCGAGGAAACGGCGCAGGCCAAGCCTTCCGGCTCCTCAATGCGGATTGGGTCGGCCCTGGCCCTGGTGGCGATTACCGCGGCCCTGACCTCTTTCCTGGTCATCGGCAAAGGG